>NZ_JBHVRR010000021.1:0-96998 GCF_042885635.1 Streptomyces sp. NPDC058045
CCAGGGATGCCACGGCGGCCGCGCCGTCCGTCGTGCCGGGTGCCGTCCGGCGGGCGGCTCACTCCGAGATCAGGCCCTCCCGCAGTTGCGCCAGGGTCCGGGTCAGCAGCCGCGAGACATGCATCTGCGAGATGCCGACCTCCTCGCCGATCTGCGACTGCGTCATGTTCGCGAAGAACCGCAGCATGATGATCCGCCGTTCCCGCGGCGGCAGTTGGGCCAGCAGCGGCTTCAGCGACTCGCGGTACTCCACGCCTTCCAGCGCGGTGTCCTCGTAGCCGAGGCGGTCCGCGAGCGAGCCCTCGCCGCCGTCGTCCTCGGGGGCCGGCGAGTCCAGCGAGGAGGCGGTGTAGGCGTTGCCCACCGCCAGGCCGTCCACCACGTCCTCCTCGGACACCCCGAGCGCCAGGGCCAGCTCGGGCACCGTCGGGGAGCGGTCGAGGCGCTGGGACAGCTCGTCACTGGCCTTGGTCAGCGCCAGCCGCAGCTCCTGCAGCCGCCGCGGCACCCTCACCGACCAGGAGGTGTCCCGGAAGAAGCGCTTGATCTCGCCGACCACGGTGGGCATGGCGAAGGTCGGGAACTCCACCCCCCGCTCGCAGTCGAACCGGTCGATCGCCTTGATCAGGCCGATGGTGCCGACCTGGACGATGTCCTCCATCGGCTCGTTGCGGCTGCGGAAGCGGGCGGCGGCGTAGCGCACCAGCGGCAGGTTCAGTTCGATGAGGGTGTCGCGGACATAGCCGCGTTCCGGGCTGTCCTCGGCGAGCGTCGCCAGCCGCAGGAACAGGGAGCGGGAGAGGGTGCGGGTGTCGATGGCCGCCCCGGCCGGGACCGCGGCCGTCGGCGGGGAGTCGGCCGGGTCGGGCTGGACGGGGAGCGCCGGGAGCGCGGTGGGCTCAGCGGCCCCGACTGGGTCCTGGAGCGTGCCGGATGCGGTGAGCACCTTCGAGCTGCCCTGGTCTACGGACATGCCACCCCCTTTGAGGTCGCGGACGGACGCGGCGGGCGTTCCCGTCACAGAGGAACGCAGCTTCCACCTGAATACCGGCGGCGAGGCCCCGGCAAACGCGGTTCCCGCAGAATGTCACATGTCGGCAACGCGCTGTAGTGACTTGTCGACAACGAGTACCGCAAAACGCCCTGGAAAAAGGGGTTGTGACGGCTTTTCAGCACCCCGGGGCAGAGAACAGGGCTGAAAAACGACCACCCGGTCCGGCTATGCCTCGATCCTGTTTGCGGATCTCAACCGCGCGAAACTACGCGCCAGTAGCCTTGACACATGCATCTGTGAGACCCCGAGCTCCGCGCTGATCTGGGACTGCGTCAGATTGCTGTAGTAGCGCAGCAGCAGGATCCGCTGCTCCCGCTCGGGCAGTTGCACCAGCAGATGCCGCACCAGATCCCGGTGCTCGACGCCGTCCAGAGCCGGGTCCTCGTACCCGAGGCGGTCCAGCAGTCCGGGCGGACCGTCGCCCTCCTGCGCCGCCTCCAGCGAGGTCGCGTGGTACGAGCGGCCCGCCTCGATGCAGGCCAGCACCTCGTCCTCGCCGATCCGCAGCCGCTCGGCGATCTCCGCGGTGGTCGGCGAGCGCCCGAAGGCGGTGGTGAGGTCCTCGGTCGCGCCGTTCACCTGCACCCACAACTCGTGCAGCCGGCGCGGGACATGGACGGTACGGACGTTGTCGCGGAAGTACCGCTTGATCTCGCCGACCACGGTGGGCATGGCGAAGGTGGGGAACTGCACCCCGCGGTCCGGGTCGAACCGGTCGATCGCGTTGATCAGCCCGATGGTGCCGACCTGGACCACGTCCTCCATCGGCTCGTTGCGGCTGCGGAAGCGGGCGGCGGCGTAGCGCACCAGCGGCAGATTGGCCTCGATCAGGGCGGCCCGCACCCTGCCGTGTTCCGCGCTGCCCGGCTGGAGTCCCTTGAGCCGGCCGAAGAGTACCTGGGTGAGGGCGCGGGTGTCGGCGCCGCGGCTGCGCGGGGTGGTCGCCTCCTGCGCCGCGGGGCCGGCCGGGGACGGCGGGGTGCCACTCCGCGGCGGGGCCTGGGGCACAGTGCTGGCCGGCACGGTCAACGCCACCCCTCCTCCTGGCGCGCAGGACACCGGCGCGCTCGAAACAAACCGTTCACGACATCGATAACTCATCCGTCAAAAGCGGTCATAGCATCACAAGACATGTGCACGGTGTGCAAGCACCAGATGACTCCGTGTTGACCTGCGCATGAGGGTCGGCCCGCCGGTACCGCGGGATGCGAAAACCCCCTGCCCGCGGTGGCGCAGGGCAAGGGGTCGGAAAGAAGGGGAGAGGTGAGGTAGGTCAGAACGGTAGTCGGCGACGACCTGGCGAACTCGCGTGTGTCCGTCGCACTCCCAGAAGTGCAACTCCGGTACCGGCGAGCCCAGTTCACGGAAGGCGCGGACGCCCTCCCCGGCAGGCGGATGCGGGCTGCTACTTGCCGCCGTTGGCAACCCAGGTCATGAAGTCACCTATGGAACTCGCGCCGCTGGATATGCCTTCGAAGGCCACCTGCATGTAGTCGGCCGCCTTGGCCGGGTCCGTGATGATGATGTAGATCACGAAGACGGCCAACAAGAAGAGTGCGATCTTTTTCGCTTGCACCTTGCCGTGGCCTCCCCATGCCTACTGATGCCGACTGTGCGTCGTGTGTCCCGTGTTGCGGCGGCGAGTGTAACCCGCCGCCCCGCCACCGGACATGCAGAAGGGCGGCCTCGGTGGACCGCCCTTCAACTACAGCGGTAGCGGTGGGATTTGAACCCACGGTGACTTGCGCCACACTCGCTTTCGAGGCGAGCTCCTTCGGCCGCTCGGACACGCTACCGGGAGAGATCCTAGCCCACGGGAGCCCGTGCGCCGAAATCCGCTTTCCCCGCCCACCGCCGCGGCTCCGCCCGCCCCGCCCACCGTCCCGGAAGAACCGCGTCACCGCTCCCGGAAGAACCGCGAGAGGACCTCTGCACCCGCCTCGGCGCACACTCCGGCGATCACCTCGGGGCGGTGGTTGAGGCGCCGGTCGCGCAGTACGTCCCACAGCGAGCCGGCCGCCCCCGCCTTCTCGTCCCGCGCCCCGTACACCACCCGGTCGATCCGCGACTGCACCAGCGCGCCGGCGCACATGGTGCACGGCTCCAGCGTCACCACCAGTGTGCAGCCCGTCAGCCGCCACTCGCCGAGCGCCGCCGCGGCCCGGCGCAGCGCCAGGACCTCGGCGTGCGCCGTCGGATCACCGGTCGCCTCCCGCTCGTTGTGCCCGGCGGCCAGCAGCGCACCGGACGCGGAGAGCACCACGGCCCCCACCGGTACGTCACCGCCCCCGGCGGCGGCCTCCGCCTCGTCCAGGGCGAGACGCATCGCCGCCCGCCAGGGGTCGCGTACCGGATCGGTGGGGGTGGGGGTCACGTCGGGAACCTAGCGGACGCCCTCCAGCACGTCCTCGGCGCCCAGCAGTCCGGCGAGTTCGCCGAGCGCGTCGCCGCTGTCGAGGGTGGCGAGGTCCTTCTCGCTCACCCCGAGGTCCGCCAGCAGCCCCAGATCGCCGACCGGCCCGGCCGGTACCGACTCACCGAGGTCGTCCGACGGCTCCTCG
This sequence comes from Streptomyces sp. NPDC058045, assembly GCF_042885635.1. Taxonomy (NCBI): domain Bacteria; kingdom Bacillati; phylum Actinomycetota; class Actinomycetes; order Kitasatosporales; family Streptomycetaceae; genus Streptomyces; species Streptomyces sp. NPDC058045. Next base: position 3,616 of record NZ_JBHVRR010000021.1, read on the forward strand.
GCGTCCTCCGGCTCACCGTCCTCGGTACCGTCCAGATCGAGGGCGTCCACATCGGTCCCGTCGTCATCACCGGGCTCCCGGCCGAGCAGTTCGTCGGTGAGCAGGATCTCCCCGTACGAACTGCGGGCGGCGGCAGTCGCATCCGAGACGTAGATACGCGGATCCTCCTCGCCGTCCACCCGGACGACGCCGAACCAGGCGTCCTCCTGCTCGATGAAGACGAGGACCGTCTCCTCGTCGTCCGTCGCGGCGTCCCGGGCCAGGTCGGCCAGGTCCGCCAGGGTCTCCACATCGTCGAGCTCCGTGTCGCTCGCTTCCCACCCGTCTTCGGTGCGCGCGAGCAGTGCGGCGAAGTACACCGTGACTCTCCCACAGGTCGTAGGCGTGCCGGTTGGGGGTCCCCCCGGCCGGGGCGGGGAGCGGCACGGGGGTGCCGGGGTCCGCCCCATCGGAATCGTGGCAGAAACAACGCCGCCTGGGGATGTCTTCGCACCGCTGTGTCCGCTCTTGTTTTCGCCCGGTACACCGAGAGATGACCACATACCACCACGACGGCGGTTGTGTTCCAAGAGGGGTGGGGGCTAGACGCCGGTTCCGGGACGCCGCCGGGGCCCGGTGGCGGTGGGCTCACCAGCGGAAGGTGCGCATCCGCATCTGCCGGCGCATCCGGGCGGCCCGGGCCCGCCGCGGCCGCACCCGGTCCCGCAGCTCCCTGGCCTCGTTCAGATCACGCAGGAACTGCGCCCGGCGACGCCTGCGTTCGGCGTCGGTCTCCTGCTCCTCGGGCTGCTCCGGCTCCCGTTCGGACATCGGACCACCACCCCACTAGGTCCTTTCACCGTCCCTCCCGGAGCCCGCTTGACGCCCCCGGCGACGCTCGCACGGCCCCCGCTACTGTGGGGGCCATGCGTCTCCACGTCGTCGACCACCCGCTGGTCGCCCACAAGCTCACCACCCTGCGCGACCAGCGCACCGACTCCGCGACCTTCCGCCGCCTCGCCGACGAGTTGGTCACCCTCCTCGCCTACGAGGCCACCCGGGACGTGCGCACCGAGCAGGTCGACCTGCAGACGCCCGTCGCCGCCACCACCGGCGTGAAGCTCGCGCGCCCCCGCCCGCTGGTGGTGCCGATCCTGCGGGCCGGCCTCGGAATGCTCGACGGCATGGTCCGCCTGCTGCCCACCGCCGAGGTCGGCTTCCTCGGCATGATCCGCAACGAGCAGACCCTCCAGGCCTCCACCTACGCCACCCGTATGCCGGAGGACCTCTCCGGCCGCCAGGTGTACGTACTCGACCCGATGCTCGCCACCGGCGGCACCCTCGTCGCGGCCATCCAGGAGCTGATCCGGCGCGGCGCCGACGATGTGACGGCCGTGGTGCTGCTCGCGGCGCCCGAGGGCGTCGAGGTGATGGAGCGTGAACTGGCCGGCACACCCGTCACGGTCGTCACCGCCTCCGTCGACGAGCGGCTCAACGAGAACGGCTACATCGTCCCGGGCCTCGGTGACGCGGGCGACCGGATGTACGGGGCGGCGGAGTAGCAGCGGGGCGTCGGGGGACCGGTCGCCGCGTCCGGGTCCGGCGCCTCGTTCAGCAGTGGCGGGACGGGGACTTGGCGGGCGGGGCCGGGTGGCTGAGCGCGGTGAGCGCCTTGTCGGCGGCGGCCGCCGGGGTCAGGCTCTTGAAGCCGGTGCCGATGACCAGGTCGACGTCCCGCCCGCTCCGCCCGTCGGCGCGCAGGTCCGCCCCGCTCAACTGGGTCCGCAGCACCGGCAGCACGCTCTCCAGCGAGGAGGGCGCGCCCAGCAGCAGACCGGGACCCTCGACCTTCTTGTCGTACTGCTTGGTCGCGTTGCCCACCGTGCCGATGGCGAAGCCGCGCTTCTTCAGCTCGTCCGCCGTCTTCTGCGCCAGCCCGCCGCGCGGTGTCGCGTTGAGGACATTGACCTTGATCTTCTTCGGCGCCGGGTACGCGGGGTGCCTCTTCGCGGCCTGGCTCTGCGACGGGGTCGGCGAGGCGGAGGCGCAACCCGTGCCGGGGGACGCCGCGGTCGCCTTGTCGCCGCCGGTGAAGACATCGATGAGCTGCAGGCTCCCCCAGCCGACGAGACCGACCGCCGCGGCCGCCGCGACGACCGCCAGCCCGATCCGGCCGCGCCGGGGGCCGCGGCGCATCCGTGGGTACTTGTCCCCCGTGATGCGGTACTTGCCGCCCATGCCGGGGGGAGTGAGCATGGTCATGAACGCAGCGTAGTGCGAGGTGGCGGCTCTGCCTATGGGGTGATCATCGTACGGGCGGCACTTCTACCCGAAAGGGCCAATGCGTTCACCCGGGGGCCGCAGGGGGCGGTCCGCCTCGGTGCCCTGCTTCGCTCAGCCCAGCTCCAGGACGCGGGCGTGCAGCACCTGCCGCTGCTGTAGTGCCGCCCGGACCGCGCGATGCAGCCCGTCCTCCAGGTACAGGTCGCCCTGCCACTTCACGACATGGGCGAAGAGGTCGCCGTAGAAGGTCGAGTCCTCGGCGAGCAGGGTCTCCAGATCGAGCTGGCCCTTGGTGGTGACGAGCTGATCGAGGCGGACCGGGCGCGGCGCGACGTCCGCCCACTGCCGGGTGCTCTCCCGGCCGTGGTCGGGGTACGGCCGGCCGTTTCCGATGCGCTTGAAGATCACACGGAAAGCCTACCGGGCAACGCTCGCCGGGCGCAGCCGTGAACGCGCACCGCCACGAGGGAAGAACGCTCGGTATTCCGGACAAAGCCTCATCAAACGTGCCGGTTTGGTGTGGTGGGGCTTGCTGCGAATCGCTCGAAGGAGTTGGAGTGGGGGAGTGGTGGTGCTTGGTGCGGTAGGTGCTTTCAGCTCTTTTTTGGGTTTTTGGGGTGGTCTTGCTGGTCCTTGGCCTGCTTCGCCTCGGCCTTCAGTTGCTGCTTGTGGGCGCGGACCCGGGCCAGTGACTCGGGGCCGGTGATGTCCGCCGCGGACCGGTACGCCTCGGGCTCGCCGTACGCACCGGCCGCCGCGCGCCATCCCTCGGGCTGCACTCCGAGCTGCTTGCCGAGCAGCGCCAGGAAGATCTGCGCCTTCTGCCGGCCGAAACCGGGGAGGGCGAGGAGCCGGTCCAGCACCTCGCGGCCGGTGGCCGGCGGCGCCCACAGCCGGGCGGGGTCACCGTCGTAGTGCTCCACCAGGTACTGGCACAACAGCTGGATACGGCCCGCCATGGAACCGGGGTAGCGGTGCACGGCCGGCTTCGCGGACAGCAGCGCGGCGAAGGCCTCCGGGTCGCGGCGGGCGATGTCATGCGCATCGAGATCGTCCGCGCCCAGCCGCTGCGCGATCGTGTACGGGCCGGCGAACGCCCATTCCATCGGGACCTGCTGATCCAGCAGCATCCCTACGAGTGCGGCCAGCGGGCTGCGGCTGAGCAGTGCGTCCGCCTGCGGTTCCTGGGCCAGGTGAAGGGTGACGTCCATGTACTGATCGTCGCTTGTCGGGGGTGGATGCGCAGGGTGGGGTGCCGGTTCGCCGGTGTGCTTTGCGGGTGCGGTTTCGTGAGTGGTCGGGGGTGTCGGGGGATGTCCGTCCTCGGAGCCGGTACGTGGACGTCGGACGTTGGGCCACCGCCTACTTGCACCGGCTCCTGCGGGCGAACATCCCCCCACACCCCCTTCGGTACGTTTCCAGCTTCCCCGTCGTAGTGCTTCCGCTGCGCTTCTCGCCTTGGCGGTTACGCGTATGAGGGGAAGGTGGGTTACGCGTACGCGGGGAAGGTGGTGGTGTTCGGGCTCAGGAAGGCGGTGTAGGAGTCCTCGTGCCGGCCGCGGTGGCGTCCGGGGCGGGCGCCGCGTTGGGGCTGGGCCATCGTCGGTGTGTCCGTACGGAGGATGCCGTCGTCGGCGAGTGCCTGGACGCGGAGCAGCAACGCGCGGATGTCCAGGCCGAGTTCCGCGGCGACGGTCTGGAGGTCGAGGCCGGACTTCCAGCTCCAGAGGAGGACGGAGTCCATGCTGGACGACCACACGGGGGTGCTCTCCGCGGGGTGCCGCTCCGGCGGAGCCTCCTCGCGGGGGTGGGGGAGGCGGACCTCGGTGGTCGGGGCCTCGGGCGGTGCTGCGGGGGCCGGCTCGGGGGCGGGGGGTGCCGCGGGGGCCGGGGGCGCAGGGTCCTTGGCGGGTTCCGGTGGGGCTGGTTCGGCGGGGGCCGCTTCGGGGGCGGGGGGTTGGGCCGGGGTGAGGAGCTGCTCGGCCACCGCGCGGGCGTCGGTGCGGCCGACGGTGCGGCGGGCGACGCGGACCTCGCGTTCCGGGAGGCCCATCAGGTGGGCGATGGTGCCGTCGTCGCCCACGGTCACCGCGAAGGCGGCGAGCGTCCTGCTCCGTTCCGCCATTGCCTCGTCCAGCACTGCCTGCGCCTGACGCACCCGCTCGTCGCAGACGCAGAACGCCTCGGCCAGCACGGTGTTGCGATCCCAGAATTCACGTGGCTCCACGAACAGGACCAACGTCCGAACCGGCCATGAGGCAGGGTTTTGTGGCTGATTTGACCTGTATGGAGTAGAGCGCTGCCGGTTGGTGTGATGTCCGGTTCGGGTAACGGGTGAGTTTTCAGGGGGAGTTGACGATCGCCTGCCGGGTCAGCTTCCGCTGCGGGGGGCGTACATGATGACGGCCATGCCGGCCAGGCAGATCAGGGCGCCGACGACGTCGAACCTGTCCGGACGGTAGCCGTCGGCGACCATGCCCCAGGCGAGCGAGCCCGCCACGAACACCCCGCCGTAGGCCGCGAGGATCCGCCCGAACTCGGCATCGGGCTGGAGCGTGGCGACGAACCCGTAGGACCCCAGCGCCACGACGCCCGCCCCGATCCAGATCCAGCCCCGATGCTCCCGCGCCCCCTGCCACACCAGCCAGGCACCGCCGATTTCCAGGACGGCGGCGAGCAGGAACAGGGCGATGGAACGGAGGGTGAGCACGGCGTCATGGTGGCATGGGCGGTCGGGGGGGGGGGGGGAGTGCGGGGAGGTGCGGGGCGGACGTCTCTGGCGGCTGTGCGTTGTTACCGCCGCTGTTACCGCTGCCGCACGCCTTTGCGCATATGCATCGATGACACGTCGTAGCCGTTGCGGCGGTACAGGGCAATGGCTGCCTCGTTGTCCCCGACGACGTTCAGGCCGAGTGAGGTCGAGCCCTCGCGGGCGGCGAGTTGTTCGGCGGCGTTGAGGATGGCCGAGCCGTAGCCGCGGCGGCGGAACGCCGGGAAGACGTTGATGTCGTACAGCCAGGCCGAGTTGACGGTGCCCAGGGTCCGGCTCGGATCCGGGCCGATCCACGCGTTCCCGACTGCCTCACCTGAAGCGTTCTCCGCCACCACCAGATGGTGCCCGACCGTGTCGAGCCCGTCCGGCAGAAACTGCGCCGTGCCCTGGCGAACCCGTTCCCACGCCAACTCCTCAGAAACGAACTTGCCCAACTCCCGCACCGACTCGACCTCCCGATGCTCAGTCGCCGCCCGATACTCCGCGGCCGTCATCCTCCGCAGGGTCACCTTTTGTGCGTTCATGGCTTCATCTTCCGGTCTGGGATGGGGACTTGAGGACCGGACCTGCGACTGCGGTATCGGGGGACGAGGGGTTCCAGGATCGTCGAGGTGCCGTCGTCGTGGTGGGCGACGAGGTTCATCCCTGCCTGCGCGGTGGCTACTTGGTGCAGGACCACGCCCGAAGCCATGCTTGTTGTCGGTGGGGTAGCCCAGCTCTGCCACCCCTTCCTCTACTGGTCGCGGATCTTCGCTGAGACGGTACCGAAGTACAGGCGTGGCGTTGACAGTTGAGTGTCTGGACGATCGACGGAGAGGGCCGAGGCGATTTTGTCGCTATCGACGCGCGTACCTGACCACTGGTGATGAATGATCCGGATTGAACCCCCTCTGGGCAGGGAAGACAACGGTATGGCGAGGCGACAGAGGAACCCGGCCTTAGGCGGAAACCGAGTCCACCTCCGTCGACGACGAACACCAGCACGTAGCGCCGACAGTGTGGTTTCCCGTTGGGGAAAGGCCGCCACTGCCACATTTACCTTTCTGGCTCTTGTCACTGGCGTCGTGGGGCAGTTCCTGGGGATCTGGGAAAGCCTCCTCAACCAATTCGGCGATTCGGGGTCGCCCCGGTCGAGTTCTTCCGATGCACCGTCCGATGTTCCAGGCGCGTCAGCCGGTTCCTTACCTGCCTGTGGCGAGTCGAGCAAAGATATCGTTCTCAAATTGGAGGGGAAGCCGAAACGTTCGGCGGCCCGGGTGGTCGCCACGGTGTCCTGCGCCCTCGCGCCCGGTGACCATCTCGTCTGGGTGGTTCGGAAAGTCACCGGTACTGCCGATGCCCCGCACGTGCATTACACACTGCGAAGCGATCTGAGCAAGGGGCCGGGAAAATACATCTACGACGCCGTACTCAACACGACGGCGTCAGGATCCGAACGTACCCTTTTCGTGCTTTTGATGAACAGCGACACATATCAATCGGTAAAGAAGACGACCGATCCGGAATCGGGGTATGTCGTCTTGCCATCGCCACCTCCGATCGCGTCCAATTCTGTGCTTATCAAGACGCCCTAGTGAAATCCATGGGGTCTTTGAGGTTGAGGTTGAGTTGGGGTTTGTGATCCAAGGGTGGGGCGGGGGTGGCACGGGAACGAACCGGTAAGCGCGCGAGCTTGTTCGTCACGGAATGAGATCTTGACCCTCGGGTCAGCTCACCGCCCCGCGAGGCCTCCAATGGCACATGGTGGTCTTGGTCGCGAGGCCGTCCATCCCGGGCTTCACTCGTCTTTTCGAACCAACTGGCCGGCCCATTCAAACGGGTCGAGAAGGCTCGCCCGGATACCCAGCACCCGCGCCTCCACCCCGCCATGCGCGCCTCCCGCTCCGCCGTGCCCACGTGTGGGGCCGTGTTCAGGGTCTCCGGGGAGGCGGCCCAGCTGAGGGTGGCGTCGGCGTCGAGGGATTTGAGGGCGGCCTCGGCAGCCGAACGGTTCGGTCACGGCCGCACCCGCCGGGCGGTCACGCCCGAAAGGAGACGTCGGCCGATACGCCGGGGCAGCCTCCGGAGCCGCGGATGTGGTCGGCGAGTGTCACTTCCGGACGGTCGGGCGGTACATCCCGACCACCCGCGCAGTCCAGCCGCAGGCCCTCCGCGACCAGCTCGGGAATCGCACTGTGCCGCCTGTCGGGGCCTGTGCCAGCGTGGCGTGGCCGTGGTGATCACTGTCGGAATCTGGGCGGCCGCCTCGTCCGGGTGAGCCGGTGGCCGTGAGGGCTCTCGTGAAGCATGGTGCTGATCAAGCCGTCGCGCGGGGCGGCCAGTCGCTGCGTGGCCAACTCCCGTGCGGAGTCGCCGAATACGCGCAAGTCGGTGGCGTACGCCCGTATCCGCTCGGGTGTGCTCTCCAGGGATGCCGAGGAAGCGCAGGACGACCGTCAGGGCTCAGGGCAGGGCGAACTCAGTGTCGAGGCGAACTCCGGTATATGCGCGAGGAGTTGAAGTAGGCCGGCGGCTGCGGCCCTGATGTCCGCCTCCGCACACCGCAGCGCCCAGGGCGCGAGCACGGACCGCGCTCTGGTGTGCCTCGGCGGGTCCATCTCGCCGAGGGAGGCGGACTCCCCACTCCGGGTGCGCAGCGTCTCCGGACGCCGGGCGGCAGGTCCATCAGCGGGCGCGGCTTATGGTCGGAGGCGGGGAAGTCCTCGTCATTGCGCAGGATCGCCGAATGGCGTTGTAGCCGGTCACGCGCGTCGTCCGACGCCTCGATGTCAATGGCCCCAGCCATGGGAACTGGAGCCGTAGGCGTGTGTGGCCAGCTCAACGACGAGGGCTCCGGCCGGCGAACCGGTCGGAGCCCTCGTCTGCCCTGGTGGGCGGGTGCGGAGGATACGAGATTCGAACTCGTGAGGGTGTGAACCCAACACGCTTTCCAAGCGTGCGCCCTAGGCCTCTAGGCGAATCCTCCGCCGGAGACATTACATGACTGGGAGGAGTGGTCGCGAACTCGTTCGCGGCCCCGGTCATCGGGTACTGTGGGGCGCAGTCCCCCACGCGGTGCTATCTGACTGAACTCCCCCAGGGCCGGAAGGCAGCAAGGGTAGGTCGGCTCTGGCGGGTGCGTGGGGGGCGTCTTGTTTTCGGGGCGGGGCTCGTTGTCAGTGGGCGGCATTAACCTCGTAGTCGTGTCGTCTCTCGCGTTGTACCGCCGCTATCGCCCGGAGTCGTTCGCCGAGGTCATCGGTCAGGAGCATGTCACTGACCCGCTGCAGCAGGCCTTGCGGAACAACCGGGTCAACCACGCGTACCTGTTCAGTGGTCCGCGCGGCTGTGGCAAGACGACCAGTGCCCGCATCCTCGCCCGCTGCCTGAACTGCGAGCAGGGCCCTACGCCCACCCCGTGCGGCGAGTGTCAGTCCTGTCTCGATCTGGCGCGCAACGGCCCCGGCTCCATCGATGTGATCGAGATCGACGCCGCCTCGCACGGTGGTGTGGACGACGCTCGCGACCTGCGGGAGAAGGCGTTCTTCGGCCCCGCCTCCAGCCGCTACAAGATCTACATCATCGACGAGGCGCACATGGTGACCTCGGCGGGCTTCAACGCTTTGCTGAAGGTGGTCGAGGAGCCGCCGGAGCACCTCAAGTTCATCTTTGCGACCACCGAGCCCGAGAAGGTCATCGGGACCATCCGCTCGCGCACCCACCACTACCCCTTCCGTCTGGTGCCGCCCGGAACCCTGCGGGACTACCTGGGCGAGGTGTGCGGCCGGGAGCAGATCCCGGTGGAGGAGGGCGTGCTGCCGCTGGTGGTGCGGGCCGGCGGCGGGTCGGTGCGTGACTCGATGTCGGTGATGGACCAGCTCCTCGCGGGCGCCACCGACGACGGTGTGACCTATGCCATGGCGACGGCGCTGCTGGGTTATACGGACGGTTCGCTGCTGGACTCCGTGGTGGACGCCTTTGCCGCGGGGGACGGGGCGGCCGCCTTCGAGGTGGTGGACCGGGTTGTCGAGGGAGGCCATGACCCCCGCCGGTTCGTGGCCGACCTGCTGGAGCGGCTGCGTGACCTGGTGATCCTCGCGGCGGTGCCGGATGCTGCGGAGAAGGGGCTGATCGATGCCCCGGCCGATGTGGTCGAGCGGATGCAGGCGCAGGCGGGAGTTTTTGGCGCCGCTGAGCTGAGCCGTGCGGCCGACCTGGTCAATGAGGGCTTGACTGAGATGCGCGGTGCCACCGCTCCCCGGCTCCAACTGGAGCTGATCTGCGCCCGGGTGCTGCTGCCGGCCGCCTATCAGGACGAGCGGTCGATGCTGGCGCGGCTGGACCGGATCGAGCGCGGTGGGCAGTTCGGCGGTGGTGGTCCGGCCGCGGCTTCTGCACCTGGGCCTGATGGTTATGCGGCTCCGCTTCAGACCGGTGGTGAGAGTGGCGGCCCCGCGGCAGCGGCATCCGGTGCCGCGGCGGCACGGGCCGCGGTCCGTGGAAACGCGGCGGCCGGGGGCGCGGCGGCTCCGGGTGGCGTGCCGGGTGGTGCGGCTCCGGCGGCGGGTGCGCGAGCGGCCGAGGCCGGTGCGGGAGGCGCCGGTGGTCCGGGAACGCCAGTGGCTTCGGGCGGAGGCGGCGTTCCGGTACCGGAGGTTCCGCAGGAGGACGTCGGGCCCGGTGCGGTGGATGAGGACGGATGGCCGCAGGGCGCCGCCCCCGCCGGACCACAGGGAGCGCGGCCGGGAGCGGGCGGCCCTGCCGATGCGGGTCCGGGTACCCAGAGCGGAGCGGGTAGCGGTACGGGGGCGGACGCTGGTGCGGGTGGCGGGGCGCCGTCCGGGTCGGCGCGGCCTGGTGCATGGCCCGGTGCCTCGGGTTCAACTGGCGGCGCGGGTACGGCAGTTGGTGGGACCGGCGGTGGTGAGCGGCGTCCCGGTGGCTGGCCCACCGCGGCACCGACTGGGAGCGGGCGTCCCGCAGCGGGCGGGCAGGAGGCACCTGCCAGTGGGCCTGCCCAGGGCGGAGCACGTCCGGGTGGCTGGCCCACCGCGGCTTCGACCGGCGGAAGCGGCGCCCCGGCCGCACCGGACCGGCCTGCGCAATCCGCCCCGGCCGGGCCCCCCGCGGGCGGCGGCCTGGACCCGAACGCGCTCTGGCCGAACATCCTGGAGGCCGTCAAGAACCGCCGCCGCTTCACCTGGATCCTGCTCAGCCAGAACGCCCATGTCGCGGGCTTCGACGGCGCCACCCTCCAACTCGGCTTCGTCAACGCCGGTGCACGGGACAACTTCGTCAGCAGCGGCAGTGAGGACGTACTGCGGCAGGCTCTGGGCGAGCAGTTCGGTGTGCAGTGGAGCATCGAGCCGATCGTCGATCCGTCCGGGGGCTCCGCACCGCCGTCCTCCGGTGGTGGCGGCTACGGCCCGGGGGCGCCGCCGCCCGCCGCACCGAGGCCCGCACCGCAGCAGGCCCCTCCCGCTGCCCGCCCGGCCCCCGCCCGACCGGCACCGGCCCCCGCGCCCACGCCACAGCCTGCGGCGCCCCGCCCCCCGGCCGAGGAACGCCCCGCACATATCCCGCCCGAGGACGATATGCCGACAGCGGACGACCAGGACCTGGACGAGTCCGCCGTCTCCGGCCACGACCTGATCATGCGGGAACTGGGCGCCACGGTCGTAGACGAGTACGCAACGGAGTAGGGCTGGTCCCGGGGTGCCTTCTCCTTGGCCCTGGGTGTACCGGCTATCGGGTGCCGCGTGCTGGCCGTCGGGTGCCGGGTGCCGACCTCGACTTCGGGGCGGGCTCCTAGACCCGGATGACCCCAGCCGTTCCCGCGCCCCGAGCCGAGTGAGCGCAAGCGCAAGCCGCGAGCGGGAGGCCCGGAGCCGAAGAGAGTCCGGAAACGGGGATCAGGCCGGAGTGAGTGAAGGCGCGACCGAGTCAGGCGCGTCTCCGGCCCGAGCCGCCGTCGCGGTACGGCAGTTGAGCATCGCGCGCCGCCGAGCACCCCAGCCGAGCCCGTAGACCGCCCCGGCCCCAGCCCGCGGGCCGACCTCAAGGGGACGGGCGAGACCCGAGGGCCGGGTACAAGTAGGAGCAGGGTGGGCTGGAGTTTTGTACTAGGGGTCGGTGTCCCGCTCCTTGGAAGGGCGTACAGGGCATGGGGTGGTGGCGGCTAGGCTGGCGGGCGTGAAGGTCCTCGTCATCGGCGGCGGCGCCCGCGAACACGCCCTGTGCCGCTCACTGTCCCTCGACCCCGACGTCACCGCGCTGCACTGCGCCCCGGGCAACGCCGGGATCGCCGAGGTGGCCCGCCTGCACCCGGTCGACGCTCTCGACGGGGCCGCCGTGGCCGGGCTCGCGCGGAGTCTGGAGGTGGGGCTTGTCGTCGTGGGGCCCGAGGCGCCGCTCGTCGCCGGGGTCGCGGACGCCGTGCGGGAGGCGGGCATCCCCTGCTTCGGGCCGAGCGGTGAGGCCGCGCGGCTGGAGGGGTCCAAGGCCTTCGCCAAGGACGTGATGGCCGCGGCCGGTGTACCCACCGCCCGTAGCTATGTGTGCTCCACCGAGGACCAGGTGTCGAGCGCGCTCGATGCGTTCGGGGCGCCCTATGTAGTCAAGGACGACGGGCTGGCCGCGGGCAAGGGCGTCGTCGTCACGGACGATCTCGCGGCGGCGCGTGCCCATGCGGCCGGGTGCGAGCGGGTCGTGATCGAGGAGTTCCTCGACGGCCCCGAGGTGTCCCTCTTCGCGATCACCGACGGCACCAGCGTCGTCCCGTTGCAACCCGCCCAGGACTTCAAGCGCGCCCTCGACGGCGACGAGGGCCCCAACACCGGTGGTATGGGCGCCTATTCGCCGCTGCCCTGGGCCGATCCGAAGCTCGTCGACGAAGTCCTGACCACCGTCCTCCAGCCCACCGTGGACGAACTGCGGCGCCGGGGCACGCCGTTCTCCGGTCTGCTCTACGCCGGGCTGGCGATCACCTCGCGCGGGGTACGGGTCATCGAGTTCAACGCGCGGTTCGGTGACCCCGAGACCCAGGTCGTCCTGGCCCGGCTCCAAACCCCCCTCGCGGGAATCCTGCTGGCGGCCGCCGAGGGCAGGCTCTCCGATCTGGAACCGCTGCGCTGGAGCGAGGACGCCGCGGTGACCGTGGTCGTCGCCTCCCACAACTATCCGGACACCCCCCGCACCGGTGACCCCATCGAGGGGCTTGACGAGGTCGCCCGCGAGGACGGGCCGCACGCCTACGTACTGCACGCCGGTACCAAGCGGGACGGGGACGCGGTGGTCAGTGCGGGCGGGCGGGTGCTGTCCGTCACGGCCACCGGTACCGATCTCGCGGCTGCCCGGGACCGCGCGTACACCGCGATCGAGCGGATCCGTCTGGACGGGGCCCAGCACCGTACGGACATCGCGGCGAAGGCGGCGACCTCGGTCTGAGCGGGCCTTCCCCCGGTCCGCTTCTCCGCCCTCGTCGCCCGCCCGTGTCCGTGACGTCGGTGGCCCGGTGTGCTCGGCGGTGTACGGACGCTTCTTCGGCTCGGGCCTGGACATCGTCACCCGGCCCACCTGCGCTGTCGGCTGCGTCATCTCTCCTCCATGTATGTCGACTGCCCTGTCGTGGAGTTCGACCCGGGAACCGGCCAGGTGTCACGCAGCTCTGCCCCGAGCCATTCCATCGAGTGAGCGGTTGTCTATCGGGCTGACGCCGGCCAGGGCCCCAACTATGGTGCGGCGCAAGCAGTCCGGTACTTGGCTCACCTGGCTCACCGGCATTGCGATGTCAGTGGGCGGTGCCACAGTGGGGGAGTGGGCAACGCCATGGGCGCTCGCCGGCAGTGGCTGGGTCAGCACCTGCCGGGCGGGCCGTGCAGAAGGGGGTGACATCCGGTCGTGTCCGGTACGGCGGTGAAGGTCGGTGCGCAGTCCGCACGCTCCCATGCGCTGGCGGTGCTGCGGGTGCGCGGCAGGGCGACGGCTCTCGCGCTGCTGCCCGCGGCCGTGGCCGTGGTGCTCTTCGCCGGTGACACCTCCGGTTTCTTCCGCGGGCCGGGCTGGGACGCGGTGCGCTGGGTGGTGGCGGTGGTCGCCGCGGTCGCCCTGCTCGCCGCGGTGGTGATCGGCCTGGTGGTGGCCAGGTCCCGGCCGGCCGTCAGCCCGACGGTCCCGGTCAGCGAGGAGGCGGCCCCCGATCTGTACCGCCTGGTGCGCGATCTGGCGGACCAGTTGGGGGTGCCGGCGCCCTCGGCGATAGCGCTCACCCCGGACTGCGATAGCTGGCTGGAGGACCGCACCCATCCCGCCCACGCCACCGTCCCCCGAGGCCGTGCCACCCGCGGTCCCGGGGGCGGTGAGGCGGGCGGCGCGGGAAGAGCGGATTGCGCCGGTGGTGGGGCGCGGGACGGGGCCGCGGCGCCGGTCCTGGTCATAGGGTCGCCGTTCCTGTGGTGGATGCGGGTGGCCGAGCTGCGGGCGGTGCTCGCACCGGTGGTGGCTGGTACCGGTCCCGCCGCGCACCCCGACATAGCCGCCGCCCGCCGCTTCGTACGAGGTCTCGACGCGGCGGTGGCCGGGGCCGCGGCGCCCGGACGGGGTGCGGTGGGGGTCGTGTCGCGGGGCGCGGGCTCGGTGGCGCGGCTGCTGCTGGACCGCTGCCGGGGACATGCGGCGGAGATGGAGCGCGGGGTTGCGGCCGCCGCGGCGCATCGTGCACAGGGTGTGGATCACGGGCTGCGGGTCGCCGCCCAGGAGCAGGTCGGCCTGGCCTACGCGGGCTGGGACCGGCTGCTGACCAGGGTGGCGCTGCCCGCCTGGCGGATGGGGCGCTGGCCGGCCCAGTTGGACGTGGGTGTGGTGGCCGCGCTCACCGAGCTGTCCCGGCGGGACCGGCTCGCGGAGGGCTTCACCTCCCGGCTGGCCGAGCGCCCCGCCTGCGATCTGCTGGAGGAGCCGGGCACGGTGGACGAGTCCACCTCGCTGCTGGCGGCGCACCTCTTCCACGGCGGCCCCGCGCAGCCCGGCCCCGACTGGACGCCGGTCGACTGGCAGGAGTACCCCGACGAGGTGGTGGACCGCGCCTGGCGCCTCGACGCGGCCCGGCTGCACCGCGTACTGGACCGGCTCGGGATACGGCACCCGCAGCTTGCGGCGGGCGGCACCGCGGTGTCAACGGCGGCCACCGTTCCCACCCTCGCCCGGGTGATGCTGCACCTCACCACCGACGAGGCGGCATCCGAGCCGTCCTCCGAAGCGGGAACCGGTGGGGCGGCGTCCGAGGCAGGAGTGGCAACGCGGGCCGAGGCGGCGCACGATTCCGGTGGGCGGCCATCGGATGCCGGGGCGGATGCCGGGGCGGGGGAACTCCCCGTAGCGGAAGGGGCGTTGCCCGGTGCGGGCGGCGCGTCCGCCGCGGGCGGGGAGGGCGACGAGGGCGAGGGCGGCATCTTCCCGGAGGAGTTGTCCGAGGCCGAGGCCTTCGGTGACGGGCGGGGGGCTGAGCTGGCCGCCGGGATCAGCGCCGAGCTGGCCCGGGAGGAGGCGACCTCGCCGCGCCCCGCCTCTGACCCGCCGCCCGGTGCGGTGCAGGGGCCGGACGAGGCCTTGCAGTTCGGCGTGGAGCTGCCGATGTTCCCGGTGCAACCGCCGCGTAGCGGACGGGACTTGCTGGTGGACCACATCACCGCCACGGTGTGCTGCGCGGCCGTCGACACCGCCGGGGCCGAGCCCGGGTTGGACTGGCTGGACGGCCCCGCACTCCTGGTCGGCGGTGAACGGGCGAAGGAACTCCCGCAGTTGGTGACCCGGCTGGTGGAGGCGGGCGACGCGGAGCCGCTGCGCGACTGGCTCGCCCGCCACGGCATCCGCTCCGAGAAGCCGATACGCCTCGTCTGAGCCGAACGCCCCGAGAGCATCGCCCAACACACGCCACCGCGCCCAACACACCACGCAGCGGCGCCCGTTCAACAACCCTGCCCAGCGGACCCCGCCACCCCCTCCGCACCGGCAGCCCACACACGCCCCCTCCGGCAGCCTCCTCCGTACAAGCGACCCCCTCCCGTACGAACAAGCCCCTTCCGTCCCCCCGAAGGGCGAGATCGGTTCCCCAAGAAAAGGGGAGAAATGCCTTCCAGTTGACGCCTGTTCACGACGAAGGGTGACGAAGTGCGTGCGCAATGTGATGTGCTTGGGGTGGGCACCCGACCGGCACGCATCAGGACAGAGCACGCATCGAGTACGGCACCGGCCACCGCGACACCGGCCACCGCGACACCGGCCACCACATCCACACGGCGAGGCATCCACACGGCGACGAACCCACAAGGACGGCAGCCACGTAGTAGCTACGGCATCCACACCGCAACGCATCCGCACAGCACGGCGCATCGGGACGAGTACCACCGGGGGCCGAGGGAGGGGAGCAGCCATGGGACGACCGGACTCAGCCGGGCCTCCGCAGCCACCGCGGACCACCTCCCCCACCCCCACGCCACCGGCCGGCCACCCCACGCCACCGGCGAGCACCCCCGAGCCACCGACTGGCACACCCCCGCCACCCACCGGCACACCCGCCCGCACCCCCTCCGCCGAGACCCCGGCCCAGCGTTCCGTCCCGGTCGCCGGTCCGCCGCGGGCCGGGGGGCACCCGGGCCGCTGGGAGTCGGGCGCCCTGGCGCACGCGGTCAACGACCCTTTCGGACAAGGCCCGTTGCCCTGGCTCCGCGGCAGTGAGCACTACTTCGACGACACCGGCCATGTGGTGCCCTGGTATGTGGACCACGCGACCGCGCCCGGCGCCGACATCCCCCACCAGCGCCCCGCCTCCGGCCCCCGTACCGCCGACGATGTGCACCGCCAGATCAAGGGCTTCGCCTCGCAGAGCGCGGTCGCCCCCGGGGAGGCCCTCGACTTCCATGTCACGGTCGACCCGCCGCAGCAGTTCGGCGTGGACGTCTACCGCATCGGGCACTACGGCGGCGACGGCGCCTCCAAGATCACCACCAGTCCCCGGCTGTCCGGCATCGTGCAGCCCGCGCCGCTCGCCGCCGACCGCACGGTCTCCTGCCACCACTGGTGGCTCTCCTGGCGCCTCCAGGTCCCCGAGGACTGGGACGTCGGCGCCCATGTCGCCGTCCTCACCACCGCCGACGGCTACCGCTCCCACATCCCGTTCACCGTCCGCGACGACCGGCCGGCCGATCTGCTGCTGATCCTGCCCGACATCACCTGGCAGGCCTACAACCTCTACCCGGAGGACGGCCGCACCGGTGCCAGCCTCTACCACGCCTGGGACGAGCACGGCGGGCTCCTCGGCGAGCGCGAGGCCGCCGTCACCGTCTCCTTCGACCGGCCCTACGCGGGCGCCGGCCTCCCCCTCCACGTGGGCCACGCCTACGACTTCATCCGCTGGGCCGAGCGCTACGGCTACGACCTCTCCTACGCCGACACCCGGGACCTGCACGCCGGCCGCGTCGACCCCACGCGCTACCGCGGCCTGGTCTTCCCCGGCCATGACGAGTACTGGTCCACCGAGATGCGCCGCACCACCGAGGCGGCGCGGGACCACGGCACCTCGCTGGTCTTCCTCTCGGCCAACACCATGTACTGGCAAGTGGAGTTGGGCCCCTCCCCGGCCGGGGTGCCGGACCGCCTGCTGACCTGCCGCAAGCGCCGCGGCCCCGGCCGCCCCGCCCTCTGGCGCGAGATGGACCGCCCGGAGCAGGAGCTGATCGGCATCCAGTACGCGGGCCGGGTGCGGGAGCCGTCGCCGCTGGTGGTGCGCAACGCGGACCACTGGCTGTGGGAGGCCACCGGCGCCCGGGAGGGCGATCGGCTCCCCGGCCTCGTCGCCGGCGAGGCCGACCGGTACTTCCCGCGCGTCCCGCTCCCCGCCCACCAGGACCGCATCCTCCTGGCGCACTCGCCCTACCAGGACGGCGAGGGCGCCACCCGGCACCAGGAGACCTCGCTCTACCGGGCCCCGTCCGGCGCCCTGGTCTTCGCCTCCGGCACCTTCGCCTGGTCACCGGCGCTGGACCGCCCCGGCCATGTCGACCCCCGGGTCCAGCGCGCCACCGCGAACCTCCTCGACCGCATCTGCAAACGCGACTGAATCCCGCCCGCCTGCCCGCCACTTCCGCCCCGCCCACTCCCGCAGCAGCCGCTCCCGCTCCCCGCCGCGCGCCGTGGTGCCCTCCTGGCCCCGGCCCCACTCCGACATCGCGGCCGGCGCGGTCCCGGCCGGGGCGGGGGCGTTTGCGCACGTCGGTGGACCCCTGGCCGAGCCGTGCCCGGCCGCATACGGGAGAATCGACGCATTGGATACCACCACGGGGAGGAACCGTGTCCGGATTCGTAGCGAAGCCCGAACCACCGCAGGTTCCGGGCCTGCTGCATCTCCACACCGGCAAGGTGCGCGAGCTGTACCGCAACGAGGCGGGCGACCTCGTGATGGTCGCGAGCGACCGTATCTCCGCCTACGACTGGGTGCTGCCCACGGAGATCCCCGACAAGGGCCGGGTCCTCACCCAGCTCTCCCTCTGGTGGTTCGACCAGCTCGCCGACTTGGTCCCCAACCACGTACTGAGCACCGAACTCCCGCCCGGTGCCCCCGCCGACTGGGCGGGCCGCACCCTGGTCTGCCGCTCGCTCGCCATGGCCCCCGTCGAATGCGTGGCCCGCGGCTACCTCACCGGCTCCGGCCTCATCGAGTACGACCGCTCGCGCACCGTCTGCGGCCTCGCCCTGCCCGAGGGCCTGGTCGACGGCTCCGAACTGCCCGCCCCGATCTTCACCCCCGCCACCAAGGCCGCCGTCGGCGACCACGACGAGAACGTCTCGTACGAGGAGGTCGCCCGGCAGGTCGGTGCGGAGACCGCGGCCCAACTGCGGCAGGCGACGCTCGCCGTGTACGGCCGGGGCCGGGACATCGCGCGGGAGCGCGGCATCATCCTCGCCGACACCAAGTTCGAGTTCGGCTTCGACGGCGAGACCCTGGTCCTGGCGGACGAGGTGCTGACCCCGGACTCCTCGCGGTTCTGGCCCGCCGACACCTGGCAGCCGGGCCGGCCCCAGCCCTCCTTCGACAAGCAGTACGTCCGGGACTGGCTGACCTCGGCGGAGTCCGGCTGGGACCGCCGCAGCGAGCAGCCGCCCCCACCCCTGCCCGAGCGGGTGGTCGACGCCACCCGCACCAAGTACATCGAGGCCTACGAACGCCTCACCGGCACCCGCTGGTCCTAGGACCAGCGGGTGCACACGACGAAGCCCCGGTGGCAGGACCACCGGGGCTTCGATCCGGAGCGGACGACGAGGTTCGAACTCGCGACCTCAACCTTGGCAAGGTTGCGCTCTACCAGCTGAGCTACGTCCGCATACGCCCTTGAGCGCGAACGTCACTATACCCAACCGCGTGAGACCGCGAGACGCACCAGTTCGGCAGGCCGAACTCCCCCCGGAACAGGGCGAGTTCGGCGCTGAGTGCCTGCCCTCGGGTGCCGGATACCCGGGCATGACGAAGCCCCGGTGGTTGGGCCACCGGGGCTTCGGTCTGGAGCGGACGACGAGGTTCGAACTCGCGACCTCAACCTTGGCAAGGTTGCGCTCTACCAGCTGAGCTACGTCCGCATTGCCTCCGATCGGCTCTCACCGACCGGCGCAGGCACCAGCCTACCCGATCCATCCGGATGCGTTGACCGCATTTATGGACCGTGAGGCGATGCAGAGCGGGTGACAGGGATCGCACACTGCGCCTCCCCCTTGGAAAGGGGGTGTTCTACTACTGAACTACACCCGCATGACTCCTCGGGATCCGGTCCTTTCGGTCCGTGCCCCTCGGCGTGCTCCAGACTCTAGCTGATCAACAGGGGTGCTGCGCAAGTCGCCTGGGCACGGGCGGGCGGCAGCGGCGCCGGGCGTCCGGACCGCCCCGCGCCGGATGCCCCGCTCGCTCACTGGGCCGCGGCGAAGGCCTCGTAGACCGCCTTGGGGATACGGCCCCGCGGCGGGAGGTCCATACGGTGCGACCGGGCCCAGGCGCGGACGGCCGCCGGGTCCGGGGCGAGCGTGGTGTGCGTGGTGGGAGCGGGGCGGGCCTTTCCGCCGGCGCCTGCCGCGCGCTTGCGTCCCGCGTGCACATACGGGGCCAGCGCTTTGCGGAGTTTTTTCGCGTTGGTGAGATTCAGGTCGATCTCATATGACATGCCGTCAAGGCCGAAGGCGACGGTTTCCGCCGCTTCTCCGCCGTCGATGTCGTCGTAGAGGGTGACCACGACTTGCTGCGCCATGAATACGGTCCCTTCCTGGGACATCCCTGGAAGACGTCTCCGTGTGACAATCCTCGCCCGGTCCGGACCGATATCGCCGCGTTGACCTGCCCTCATGAGCATTGGCCGGTGATGGGATGCGCGAACGAGACCGGTACGCCGGTTCTTCGGCGATTTCCGGGCGGTGTCATTTCCCTTTCTACCGTGCGGGGTGTGGCGGGGGGAAGAGTTGATTAATCCACCAGCGTGTCCGTCGGGTTTTCCGGCTGGTCGGGGGCGGGGATTGAGTGTGACCGGCGTAGACATTGCCTGCCGTCGGGCCGGAGGGCGGGGTGTTTCCGGGGAGTGTCCCGGGATTTTCGGTGAAAGGGATGCGGTGTGCTGGTCGTGTGTGATCCGGATCTCGTCGGTTAGTCCATAATCTACCCGCGTAGACTTTTTGTGCGGGTACGCTGAAGCGACCTGCTCAGCATCCAGCAACACCACCGGGAGTGCCAGTGGCACGCGTCGTAGTCGACGTCATGCTCAAGCCGGAGATCCTCGACCCCCAGGGGCAGGCCGTGCAGCGTGCGCTGCCGCGCCTCGGCTTCGAGGGCATCTCCGACGTACGTCAGGGAAAGCGTTTCGAGCTTGAGGTGGACGGGCCGGTGGACGACGCCGCGCTCGCCCGCGTCCATGAGCTCGCGGAATCCTTCCTCGCCAACACCGTGATCGAGGACTTCACCGTGAAGGTGGAGGAGGCGAAGTGACCTCCGGCCCGTCCACCACCCGTATCGGCGTCGTCACCTTCCCCGGCAGCCTCGACGACCGGGACACCCGGCGGGCGATCCGTCTGGCCGGGGCCGAGGCGGTGCCGCTCTGGCACAAGGACAAGGACCTCAAGCAGGTCGACGCGATCGTGCTGCCCGGCGGATTCAGTTACGGCGACTATCTGCGGGCGGGTGCGATCTCCCGCTTCTCGCCGGTGATGGAAACGATCATCGACCAGGCCCGTGCGGGAATGCCGGTGCTCGGTATCTGCAATGGCTTCCAGGTACTCACCGAGGCGCATCTGCTGCCCGGCGCGATGCTGGGGAACGACCACCTTCATTTCATCTGCCGCGATCAGAAGCTCCGGGTGGAGAACGCGGAGACCGCCTGGACGGCCGATTACCGGACGGGTCAGGAGATCCACATCCCGCTCAAGAACATGGACGGGCGTTATGTGGCCGATGAACGCACTCTCGACATGCTGGAGGCGGAGGGCCGGGTCGCCTTCCGCTACCTGGACCTGAATCCGAACGGTTCGCTGCGCGACATCGCCGGCATCACCAATGAGGCGGGCAATGTGGTCGGTCTGATGCCGCACCCGGAGCACGCCACCGAACCGCTGGTCGGCAGCGGCCGCACCGACGGTCTGCCGTTCTTCACCTCGATCCTCAAGAAGCTGGTCAGCGCATGAGCCGCCTCCCCCTGGACACGGTCGAGCACGCGGCCGAGACCCCCGACGTCGAGCAGCCCTGGGCCGAACTCGGCCTGAAGAAGGACGAGTACGAGCGGGTCCGGGAGATCCTGGGCCGCCGTCCGACCGGTGCCGAGCTGGCCATGTACTCGGTCATGTGGTCCGAGCACTGCTCGTACAAGTCGTCCAAGGTGCATCTGCGCCAGTTCGGCGAGAAGGCCCCGCAGTCCGAGGCGATGCTGGTGGGCATCGGTGAGAACGCCGGCGTGGTCGACGTCGGCCAGGGCTATGCCGTCACCTTCAAGGTCGAGTCGCACAACCACCCCTCCTACGTCGAGCCCTACCAGGGCGCGGCCACCGGGGTCGGCGGCATCGTGCGGGACATCATCGCCATGGGCGCCCGCCCGGTCGCCGTGGTGGACCCGCTGCGCTTCGGCGCGGCCGACCACCCGGACACCAAGCGGGTACTGCCCGGAGTGGTCGCCGGCATCGGCGGCTACGGCAACTGCCTGGGCCTGCCGAACATCGGCGGCGAGGTCGTCTTCGACGCCTGCTACCAGGGAAATCCGCTGGTCAACGCCGGTGCCATCGGTGTGATGCGGCACGAGGACATCCACCTGGCGAAGGCCTCCGGCACCGGCAACAAGGTCATCCTGTACGGCGCCAGGACCGGCGGCGACGGCATCGGCGGGGCCTCGATCCTCGCCTCCGAGACCTTTGACGACGCCAAGCCCTCGAAGCGTCCCGCGGTCCAGGTCGGCGACCCGTTCCAGGAGAAGCTGCTGATCGAGTGCACGCTGGAGGCGTTCGCGGAGAAGCTCGTCGTCGGCATCCAGGACCTCGGTGCGGCCGGTCTGTCCTGCGCCACCTCGGAGCTGGCGTCCAACGGCTCGGGCGGAATGCGCGTCACCCTGGACGACGTACCGCTGCGCGACTCCACGCTCTCGCCGGAGGAGATCCTCATGAGCGAGTCGCAGGAGCGGATGTGCGCGGTCGTCGAGCCGGAGAAGGTGGACCGCTTCCTCGCCATCTGCGAGAAGTGGGATGTGATCGCCACCGTCATCGGTGAGGTCACGGACGGCGACCGGCTGGAGATCTTCTGGCACGGCGGCCGGATCGTGGACGTCGATCCGCGGACCGTCGCCCACGAGGGCCCCGTCTACGAGCGGCCGCTGGCCCGCCCCGAGTGGCAGGACGCGCTCCAGGCGGACACCGCCGACAAGCTGCCCCGCCCCGCGGACGCAAGCGAACTCCGCGAGCAGGTCCTCCAGTTGGTGGCCTCCCCGAACCAGGCGTCCAAGGCCTGGATCACCTCCCAGTACGACCACTTCGTGCAGGGCAACACGGTGCTGGCGCAGCCGGAGGACTCCGGCATGATCCGCATCGACGAGGAGTCCGGCCTCGGCGTGGCCCTGGCCACGGACGGCAACGGCCGCTACGCGAAGCTCGACCCGTACGCGGGCGCGCAGCTCGCGCTGGCCGAGGCGTACCGGAATGTGGCGACGACGGGGGCCAGGCCGCTGGCCGTGTCGGACTGCCTGAACTTCGGCTCGCCGGAGGACCCGGCCGTGATGTGGCAGTTCGCGGAGGCGATCCGCGGGCTGGCGGACGGCTGCCTGGAGCTGGGCACGCCGGTCACCGGCGGCAATGTGTCGCTGTACAACCAGACCGGCGAGGCGGCGATCCATCCGACGCCGGTGGTCGCGGTGCTCGGGGTGATCGACGATGTGGCGCGGCGCACACCGGTGGCGTTCGCCGAGGAGGGCCAACTGCTGTACCTGCTGGGGGAGACCCGGCAGGAGTTCGGTGGTTCGGCCTGGTCGCAGGTGGTGCACGGGCACCTCGGCGGGCTGCCGCCGCAGGTGGACCTGGACCGGGAGCGGCTGCTGGCGGAGATCCTGATCTCGGCCTCGCGGGACGGCATGGTGGACGCGGCGCACGATCTGTCGGACGGCGGTCTGGTGCAGGCCGTGGTCGAGTCCTGCCTGCTCGGCGGGCACGGGGCGCGGCTGGTGGTGCCGGACGGTCTGGATGTCTTCACCTTCCTCTTCTCCGAGTCGGCGGGGCGCGCCGTGGTGGCGGTGCCGCGTTCCGAGGAGCTGCGGTTCACCGATATGTGCGGGGCGCGGGGGCTGCCCGTGACGCGGATCGGCGTGGTGGACGGCGTCGAGTCGGACGGCGCGGCGGTAGAGGTGCAGGGCCAATTCGCGCTGCCGCTGGCCGAGTTGCGCACCGCACATGAGGCGACGATTCCGGGGCTGCTGGCGTAGTACGCCGCCCGCTCCGGGGTCGGTCGAGGGCCCGTCCGCTTGCTGCGGGCGGGCCCTCGGCGTTGTCCACAGGGTGTGCCGGCGGAGTTATCCACAGGCCACCACGGGGGAGCGGGCGCGGCCGTAAGGTCCGGGTATGCCTCCCACCAGGAAGAAACGCCCCCGCACCTACGATCCCGCGAGGACCAGGGCTGCCCTCCTCGCCCAGTTCGCCCATGCCCGCATCGCCGTACGGGCCTTGACGGACGGGCAGTTGGCCGCGCCCTCGGGCCTCGGGGAGTGGACGGTGCGGGAGTTGGCCGCCCATCTGGCCATGGCGCCGGGGGCGGTGCTGCGGCTGCTGGACGGGCCGGAGCCACCGGCGCCCACGCTGGAGCTGGTCGACTGGCCCCGCTCCACCGCCTCCCGCGCCGCCGCCGTCGACCAGGACACCCGGGCGCTCGCCGCCGCGCACCCGGATCCGGACGCCCTGTTCGCGGCGGTGGAAGGGGAGTTGACCCAGCGGCTCCCCGAGGCGCCGGACGATCGGGTGCTGGAGACCCGCACCGGCGGGATGCGGCTCGCCGACTATCTCGTCACCCGCACCGTCGAGTTGGTGGTGCACTGCGACGACCTGTCCCGCGCCACCGGCACCGAAGTCCCGCTGGACCGCGGCGCGTTGGCGATCTGCACCCGGCTGCTGGCGGACGCGCTGGCCGCGGCGGCACCGGGCGGGGCCACGGAGGTGCGGGTGCCGCCGTTCGCCGTCGTCCAGTGCGTCGAGGGCCCCCGCCACACCCGCGGCACCCCGCCCAACGTGGTGGAGACCGATCCGCTCACCTGGATCCGGCTGGCGACGGGCCGCACCACCTGGGCCGAGGAGCGGACGGCGGCCCGGGTGCACGCCAGCGGCGAACGCGCCGACCTCTCCGGACTCCTACCGATCCTGCACTGAGCGCCACTGGTCATGCCCGCCCCGAGCCTCCGAACCTCCGCCGGCCGCCCCGCGCCTGTGGGTCCCGTCACAGCCCCGAGCCCCCTGTCAGCCCCGACAACCCGGTGAGAGACCGGATTCCCTAGACGGTGAGCGATGAGCCAACTACCCAGCGTGTGCGGAATGTTCAATTCCGGCGGCGGCAATTCGGACCAGTGGTCGATCTCGCCTACACTCGGTGCCGTGCCACGTGGTGACGGACGACTCAGCCACGACCTGCTCCCCGGTGAGAAGGGCCCCCAGGACGCTTGTGGCGTCTTCGGTGTCTGGGCTCCGGGCGAAGAGGTCGCCAAACTCACTTACTTCGGGCTCTACGCCCTCCAGCATCGAGGCCAGGAATCCGCGGGAATCGCGGTCAGCAACGGCTCCCAGATCCTCGTCTTCAAGGACATGGGCCTGGTCTCCCAGGTCTTCGACGAGACCTCTCTCGGCTCCCTGCAAGGCCATATAGCGGTGGGCCACGCCCGCTACTCCACCACCGGCGCCTCGGTGTGGGAGAACGCGCAGCCCACCTTCCGCGCCACCGGCCACGGCTCCATCGCCCTCGGCCACAACGGCAACCTGGTCAACACGGCCCAGCTCGCCGAGATGGTGGCCGACCTGCCGAGCGAGAACGGCCGCGCCACCCGGGTCGCCGCCACCAACGACACCGACCTGATCACCGCGCTGCTGGCCGGCCAGACCGACAGCGGCGAAGCCGAGGGCAAGCCGCTCACCGTCGAAGAGGCCGCCAAGCGCGTACTGCCCGAGCTCCGCGGCGCCTTCTCGCTCGCCTTCATGGACGACCACACCCTGTACGCCGCCCGTGACCCGCAGGGCATCCGCCCGCTGGTCCTCGGCCGGCTGGAGCGCGGCTGGGTGATCGCCTCCGAGACCGCCGCGCTCGACATCTGCGGCGCGAGCTTCGTCCGCGAGATCGAGCCCGGCGAGTTCGTCGCCATCGACGAGAACGGCCTGCGCACCACTCGCTTCGGCGAGGCCCGCCCCAAGGGCTGCGTCTTCGAGTACGTCTATCTGGCGCGCCCCGACACCGACATCGCCGGGCGGAACGTCTACCTCTCCCGCGTGGAGATGGGCCGCAAGCTCGCCAGGGAAGCACCGGTCGAAGCCGACCTGGTGATAGCGACACCGGAGTCCGGCACCCCCGCCGCCGTCGGCTACGCCGAGGCCTCCGGCATCCCCTTCGGCAACGGCCTGGTGAAGAACGCCTATGTGGGCCGCACCTTCATCCAGCCCTCGCAGACCATCCGCCAGCTCGGCATCAGGCTCAAGCTGAATCCGCTGAAGGAAGTCATCAAGGGCAAGCGGCTGGTCGTCGTGGACGACTCCATCGTCCGCGGCAACACCCAGCGCGCCCTGGTGAAGATGCTCCGCGAGGCCGGCGCCGCCGAGGTGCACATCCGGATCTCCTCGCCGCCGGTGAAGTGGCCCTGCTTCTTCGGCATCGACTTCGCCACCCGCGCCGAGCTGATCGCCAACGGCATGAGCATCAAGGAGATCGGCGCCTCCCTGGGGGCCGACTCCCTCTCGTACATCTCCATCGACGGCATGATCGAGGCGACCACCATCGCCAAGCCCGATCTGTGCCGGGCCTGTTTCGACGGCGAGTACCCGATGGAGCTGCCCGACCCCGAGCTGCTCGGCAAGCAGCTCCTGGAGACCGAACTCGCGGCGGGCCCCGCGGCCACCGCCGCGACCGACGCGCTCCGCCGCCCGTAGCCCGCGGCGCCCCGCAGTCCCACGACACGAAAGCTCTCACCCTCATGAGCGAGACCACTGGTGCCGCATCCGCTTCGGCCTCCTACTCATCCGCCGGCGTCGACATCGAGGCCGGTGACCGCGCCGTCGAGCTGATGAAGGAATGGGTCCGCAAGACCCGCCGCCCCGAGGTCCTCGGCGGCCTCGGCGGCTTCGCCGGCCTCTTCGACGCCTCCGCCCTGAAGCGGTACGAGCGCCCCCTGCTGGCCTCCGCCACCGACGGCGTCGGCACCAAGGTCGACCTGGCCCGCCGCCTCGGCGTCTACGACTCGATCGGTCAGGACCTGGTCGCCATGGTCATGGACGACATCGTGGTCTGCGGTGCGGAGCCGCTGTTCATGACGGACTACATCTGCGTCGGCAAGGTCCACCCGGAGCGCGTCGCGTCCATCGTCAAGGGCATCGCCGAGGGCTGCGTACTGGCGGGATGCGCCCTGGTCGGCGGGGAGACCGCGGAGCACCCGGGGCTGCTCGGCCCGGACGACTTCGATGTGGCGGGCGCCGGCACCGGTGTCGTGGAGGCGGACCGGCTGCTCGGCCCGGACCGGATCCGCAGCGGTGACGCGGTGATCGCCATGGCCGCCTCCGGGCTGCACTCCAACGGCTACTCGCTGGTGCGGCACGTACTGCTGGAGCGGGCCGGGCTGGATCTGGAGGCCCACCACGAGGACTTCGGCCGCACCCTCGGTGAGGAGCTTCTCGAACCGACCAAGATCTACTCGCTGGACTGCATGGCCCTGACCCGCACCACCGAGGTGCACGCCTTCAGCCACATCACCGGCGGCGGGCTCGCCGCCAACCTGGCCCGGGTGATCCCCGACGGGCTGCACGCCACGGTGGACCGCGCCACCTGGACCCCGGCCCCGGTATTCGACCTGGTCGGCCGTACCGGTCGGGTCGAGCAGGCGGAGCTGGAGAAGACCCTCAACATGGGCGTCGGCATGATGGCCGTGGTGCCCGAGGAGTCCGTGGACCCGGCGCTCGCCACGCTCGCCGACCGCGGCGTCGAGGCCTGGGTCGCGGGACGGATCACCGAACGCGGCGAGCACCCCACCGGGGCCGCCCTCACCGGCAGCCACCCGGCCGCCTGACCGGACGGGACCACCACGGTGGGCAGCCACGCCGCGATCACGGCCCAGGACAGCACGAAACCCGGTCCGGCGCTGTGGCCGGTACCGGGAGAAGTGCGGATACCGCCCGTACCGTCAGTGAGAGCGGTGGGACGGCGAGGACCGCGGGAAGGCGGTCAAGCGCCGCGGCGCTGTGACGAGGGACCGGACTCGTTGTCCTCGTCATCCTCGTCGTCGTTGTACAAGTCGGCGTACCGCGCGTACGGGTCGTCGTCCTCGTCCTCTTCTTCGAACGGTTCCGCGTTCGGCGGTTGGCTCGAAGTCGATGCGCCCAGCTCGCTGGCCAGACGTGAGAGGTCAGTCCCACCGCTGTTGTACTTCAGCTGGCGGGCGACCTTCGTCTGCTTGGCCTTGGCCCGGCCGCGCCCCATGGCTCGACCCCCTCGGTGACGGGGCTCGACGGCCCCAGAGTCTTGACACGCGTTCATGATCCGGAACGGACTCTCCGTAGAGAGACCGGTCCCTGTGCTTTAACGGTACCTGCTTCCGCGCCCATACGGTACGTCGCCCACGGTACGCACCCCGTCGCGGGACCTGCGAGACGTCCCGTCCGCGCTGGTCAGGTGCGATTTTACCCTCTTCGCGCAGTACGACCCGCCGATAGGGTGACTGATGTCTCGCTTCGCCCGCCGGTGCCCGATCCGTGCCACCGGCGGGTTCAGGGCAGACCAGCAGGTCCGGTCGCCCACCGGGCCGACCGGACCTTCGTGTGGTCGCGGCTCAGGCCGGTGTACCGCGGCCCTCCGCCATGCGCTGCTCCGCGATCCGGTCGGCCGCCGCGGCGGGCGGGATGCCGTCCGCCTGGGCCCGCTCGAAGATCGCCAGCGTGGTGTCGAAGATCTTCGACGCCTTCGCCTTGCAGCGGTCGAAGTCGAAACCGTGCAGCTCGTCGGCGACCTGGATGACGCCGCCCGCGTTCACCACATAGTCCGGCGCATAGAGGATGTGCCGGTCGGAGAGGTCCTTCTCCACGCCCGGGTGGGCCAGTTGGTTGTTGGCGGCGCCGCAGACCACGGAGGCCGTGAGCCGGGGGACGGTGGTGTCGTCGAGGGCGCCGCCGAGGGCACACGGGGCGTAGATGTCGAGGCCGTCCCGGCTGATCAGCGCCATGGTGTCGGTCGCGACGGCCACCTCCGGGTGCCGCTCGGTGATCCTGCGTACCGACTCCTCGCGTACATCGGTGATGACGACCTTGGCGCCGTCCGACAGCAGGTGCTCGACCAGGTGGTGGCCGACCTTGCCGACGCCGGCGACGCCCACGGTGCGGTCGCGCAGCGTGGGATCGCCCCACAGATGCTGGGCGCTGGCCCGCATCCCCTGGAAGACGCCGAACGCGGTGAGTACCGAGGAGTCGCCGGCGCCGCCGTTCTCCGGGGAGCGCCCGGTGGTCCAGCGGCAGGTGCGGGCCACCACGTCCATGTCGGCGACATAGGTGCCGACGTCGCAGGCGGTGACATAGCGGCCGCCGAGGGAGGCGACGCAGCGGCCGTAGGCCTCCAGCAGGGCCTCGGTCTTGATCAGCTCGGGGTCGCCGATGATCACGGCCTTGCCGCCGCCGTGGTCGAGCCCGGCCATGGCGTTCTTGTAGGACATGCCGCGGGCGAGGTTCAACGCGTCGGCGACTGCCTGCTGCTCGTCCGCGTACGGGTAGAAGCGGGTGCCGCCGAGGGCGGGGCCGAGGGCGGTGGAGTGGATGGCGATGACGGCCTTGAGGCCGCTGGCGCGGTCCTGGCAGAGCACGACCTGCTCGTGTCCGCCCTGCTCGCTGCGGAACAGGGTGTGCAGTACGTCTGCGGAGGCGCCGGTTGCTTCGGTCACTGTGGTGACTCCCGGGTGGGTGCGGCGGGTGGGGACGGGCCCGGTGGTTCCCTGCTTGTGGCGGGGCGGTCCGGTGGGCTGCTGGGCAGCAGACTAGCCCCGCCCGGCGGGGTATCGGGGAAGAGCGGGGGATCACCTTCCGGGGCCTGTGGTGCGTGGCACGATGAGCAGCGCGGTGGCGCCTCACCCGCCGGTCCCGGCGGGGGGTTTTCCGCCGGACCGACAGGGGAGGGAGCAGGGGTGCCCAAGGTGTCCTCGCTGATCGTGCCCTACACGTCCTATCTGCGCGTATATGAGCCGCTGGCGGCCTTTCCGGAGGCGGAGCGGCGGCACTGGGCGCGTTACGCGGAGCAGGCGGAGCGGCTCTCGTACCAGGATGAGTTGCGGCGGTCGCTGGCCGGTCTGCTGTCGACGCCGCCGGTGGTGGTGCCGGTGCGGGAGAGCGAGGACGCGTTCGTCGCCGAGGTGGACGGGGCGGTCTGTGTGTGCCCGTGGCGGACCCGGCTGCGGAGCTGGCAGGCGCTGGAGGAACTGGACGGGCGGCTGGCGCCTTCGGTACTGGACACGGTGGTGCCGCCGGTGGTGCGGCGGCAGTCGGAGGCGGACTACGAGCGGTGGCTGGCCCGGCATCCGGACGCCCGCCCCTGGATCCGCTCGGCGACCTGGCATGTACCGCTGAACTGGTTCGTGCTGGTGTCGGACGCGGAGCGGCGCTATGAGCCGCGTACCGAGTCGGTGCCGCCGATGCTGCGGTACCGCACGCCGATGGTGGAGGCGCGGCGGCGGGTGGCACGGGGGCTGCGGACGCTGAAGGAGACGCTGGACGAGGGGCCGCTGCTGGACGGCCTGTTCGATGTGGGCCGGTGGCTGGAGGAGTTCCATCCGCGGTCGCTGGTGGAGTTGGACTACGGCGGGCTGGTGCATGCGCTGCCCGGGGCCGCGCTGGACGCGGATCATTCGGCGGCGGATGTGGCGGAGGGGATGGAGGCGCTGCGGGTCGGGGACGGCGAGGGTGCCGGGGAGGCGTATGCGCGGTTGGTGGAGCGCTGGCGTGCGGTGCGGGAGCGGCAGTCGGCCAACTGATCTTCGGGGCCGGGTGATCCGTGGGGCCGGGTGATCGTGGGGGTATCGGGGTGGGGTTTTCCGGGGGACTACCGGCAGAAGTGCGGAGGGTTGACGTCCAGTTGTGGAGGACGTACGTCCTGATCCGGGCTTTTGCATCAAGCGTGATGGATGGCACTTACCTGGCTCTTGCGCCCATCACCCCCCCTCGTGCCAAAATAGGACAAGGAGTTCGGGGGCGGCCTGGCCTGTCCGCTGCGGCTACCCGGTGCCGTCCGTCCGGCCATGGGTGGGATGCGCGGCATCACATGCTTTGGGGGGGACCTTTTTGGACTATGCCAACTCATGAAGGCCCTGTGACTGATCGTCACAACCGGGTGACTGTCCGCTATGGCATGGTCCATCGGCTTCCGCCGGTGATGAACACCTGGGAGGGCAATTCCATCGGTTTGGCCGACGCGGCTGTATCGATGGTGTAGTTGTAGTGCCGAGGACAAGCCGTTCGTCCTATAACCGACTCGACCCGCGTCCGCCATATCGGGCATCGCGGGTCAAGGTGCAGAATTTAGAGGAAAGAACCGAAGGTTCGGTTCTCCCGAGGAGGCCGCTCATGACAGCTCGCACCCCTGATGCCGAGCCGCTGCTGACCCCCGCTGAGGTTGCCACGATGTTCCGCGTCGACCCGAAGACGGTCACGCGCTGGGCGAAGGCCGGCAAGCTCACGTCGATCCGCACGCTCGGCGGTCACCGCCGCTACCGCGAGGCGGAAGTACGCGCACTGCTCGCGGGAATTCCGCAGCAGCGCAGCGAAGCCTGAAAATCAGTTTGACCAGGGCGTTCCGCGGGTCCCCCAACTCGTAGTCGCCCAAACGCAGTTCCACTTGACGCGGTTCCGCCCCAACGGGACCTCCGCCCGGACAGAACGGCACGGGTGCGTCGTTGATCGCGCTGGACTCCGCCGGGTCCAGCGCGATCTTGTGTGTGCTCCGGCGTGCGCCCCGGCTTGTCCGCCGGGGCCTACTTATGTCCGGCGGGTGCGGGGTCCGGATGTGGGGGTGTCGAGGTTACTCGGGTTCGAGGAGTGTGGAGACGGTGAGTGCAATTGCACATATTAAATTGACCACTTGTGCGGCAGGTGTAAGCAAGCGCACATCTCAGAGAGTTTTGGTGACACCCGTCACACCTCGTAGTCCTTGTCCTGCTGGCCCGTATTGCGCTAATGGGCGGGTGTGGGACGTAATCCTCGGCGAGGGTGGTGCGGCGCCGACTCGGCCTGGCCGCAAGGGTGTTGGGACGAGCGCCAGCCGATCATGCGCGGTCCGGATTCTCGTCGGGGCCCGAGCCGTCGGGCCGTTCCATGGCGAGGTGCCGTAGCCGGCGGCAGACCGCGCAGCGGGCCGTGTGATGCCGGTACCCGGAGGCGGCGGACAGGTGGGCGCGCAGCAGCGCGCGCGTTGCGTGCCTCGCGGTTGCCGGCACAGGCCACCACCTCCCCGGGTCCACCCGGCCGCACACCGGGCGCGGACCCCATGGCCTCATTGAGTACCGACTCAACGTGACGCCGTCAAGACTCTGAGCAAGGATCCATACGCAATCAAAAGGCCCGCACCATTCGGTGCGGGCCTTTCTACGTGCGGTCCTGACGGGATTTGAACCCGCGGCCTCCACCTTGACAGGGTGGCGAGCACTCCAAACTGCTCCACAGGACCAGGAGTTGCCGCATCAGAGTCCGAACTGCGCTCTGTGCTGCGAGAAGAGACTCTACAGCAGGGCGGGACCGCTGGTCGAACTCACCCTGGGCGACGGTCCCACCACTCTCCGCGGCAACGGCACGGCCTACGCCACCGCCGCGTCGATCGCCTTCACGATGCGCTTGTCGGAGACCGGGTAGGCGGTGCCCAGGGCGTGGGCGAAGTAGCTGACCCGCAGCTCCTCGATCATCCAGCGGATCTCCCGCACCTCCGGCGGCACCGGGCGCCCCTGCGGCAACTGCTCCAGCAGCCAGGCGTACTCGTCCTGCATCTCGTGGACCTTCTCCATGCGGGTGGTGTCCCGCTGGACGCCCGTCGGCATCTGCTGGAGGCGGCGGTCGGCGGCGACCAGGTAACGCATCAGGTCGGGCAGCCGGCGCAGGCCGGTGCGGGTGACGAAGCCGGGGCCGATCAACGCGTCCAACTGCCGCCGTACATCCGTGAGGTTGGCGAGCAGGGCGGGGCTCCTGGTGGACTTCAGGCGGCGCTCGCAGGACTGCCAGGCGGCCAGCACCTGCTGTACCTGCCCGACGGCCCGCACGGTGGTGTCGACGATCTCCGCCCGCACCCGGTCGAAGAGCTTGCGGTACGACTCCTCGTCCCAGGCCGGGCCGCCGAAGTCCGCGATCAGCTTGTCCGCGGCGGCGAGCGCGCAGTCCTCGAAGAGGGCTTGGACGGAGCCGTGCGGATTGGCGGAGAGGGCGAGCTTCTGCGGGTTGGTCAGCTTGTCCGCGGCGAACTTGGCAGGGTTCACCGGGATGTTGCGCACGATGAGGCGGCGGGTGCCGCGCACCATGGCCTGCTGCTGCTCCGCCTCGCTGTCGAAGAGCCGTACCGAGACGGTGCCGGCGGCGCCGTCGTCCACCAGGGCCGGGTAGGCCTTCACGGGCTGGCCGGCGCGCCGGGTCTCGAAGACGCGGGGGAGGGTGCCGAGCGTCCAGTCGGTGAGCCCGGCGCGTTCCACGGACTCGCCGCCGGAGCGCTCCGCGGTGGCCGCAGCGGCCTGGGAGAGCGCCTTGCGGGCCTTGGGGCGCAGCCGCAGCCGCAGCGCCTCCAGGTCCTTGTCCTCGTCCACCTTGCGGCGCCGCTCGTCCACCACGCGGAAGGTGACCCGCAGATGGTCGGGGACCTTGGACCAGTCGAAGTCCTCGGCGGCCAGCGGCACTCCGACGCGGCGCTTCAGCTCCCGGGCGAGGGTCGCGGTGAGCGGCTCCTGCCGGGGGGCGGCGGTCGCGAGGAAGGCCTTGGCGTGGTTGGGGGCGGGCACATAGTGGCGGCGGATCGGCTTGGGCAGGGAGCGGATGAGTTCGGTGACGACCTCCTCGCGCAGCCCCGGGATCTGCCAGTCGAAGCCCTCCCCGGTGACCTGGTTGAGGACCTGGAGCGGGAGGTGGACGGTGACGCCGTCCGCGTCCGCGCCGGGCTCGAACTGGTAGGTGACGCGGAACGTGAGGGCGCCCTGCCGCCAGTGGTCCGGGTAGTCGTCCTTGGTGACCCGCTCGGCGGACTCGCGGACCAGCATCTCCCGCTCGAAGTCGAGGAGTTCGGGCTGCTCGTGCCGCTTGTGCTTCCACCAGGAGTCGAAGTGCGCGCCGGACACCACGTGTTCGGGGATGCGCTGGTCGTAGAAGTCGTACAGGGTGTCGTCGTCCACGAGGATGTCGCGGCGGCGGGCGCGGTGCTCCAACTCCTCGACCTCGGTGAGGAGTCGGCGGTTGTCGGCGTAGAACTTGTGGTGGGTGCGCCAGTCGCCCTCGACCAGGGCGTGTCGGATGAAGAGGTCGCGGCTGGTCTCCGGGTCGATCCGCCCGTAGTTGACCTTCCGCTGGGCGACGATCGGCACGCCGTAGAGGGTGACCTTCTCGTACGCCATCACGGCCGCCTGGTCCTTCTCCCAGTGCGGTTCGCTGTAGGTGCGTTTGAGGAGGTGCTCGGCGAGCGGCTCGATCCACTCGGGCTCGATCCTGGCGTTCACCCGCGCCCACAGCCGGGACGTCTCCACCAGCTCCGCCGACATCACGAACCGCGGGGGCTTGCGGAAGAGGGCCGAGCCGGGGAAGAGGGCGAACTTGGCGTTGCGGGCGCCGATGTACTCGTTCCGGCCGCGGCCCTGCTGCTTGGGGTCCTTCTGGACGGACTCCTTGCCGTCCTTGGACTCCTTCACGTCCTTCATGCCGACGTGCGAGAGCAGGCCGGCCAGGAGGGAGACGTGGATCAGGTCGCCGGCCGCGTCCTCCTCGTTGAGGTGGATGCCCATCTGCCGGGCGACGGTGCGGAGTTGGCTGTAGATGTCCTGCCACTCGCGGATCCGCAGGAAGTTCAGGTACTCGCGCTTGCACATCCGGCGGAAGGCGGAGGAGCCCAACTCCCGCTGCTGCTCGCGTACATAGCGCCAGAGGTTGAGGAAGGCGAGGAAGTCGCTGGTCTCGTCCTTGAATCGGGCGTGCTGCTGGTCGGCCTGCGCCTGCTTGTCCTGCGGGCGTTCGCGCGGGTCCTGGATGGAGAGGGCGGCGGCGATCACCATCACCTCGCGGACGCAGCCGTTGCGGTCGGCCTCCAGCACCATCCGGGCCAGCCGCGGGTCCACGGGAAGCTGCGCCAACTTGCGGCCCTGCTCGGTGAGGCGCTTGCGGTGGTCCTTCTCCGCCGCGTTCAACGCGCCCAGTTCTTGCAGGAGTTGGACGCCGTCGCGGATGTTGCGGTGGTCCGGCGGGTCGATGAAGGGGAACTTCTCGATGTCGCCGAGGCCGGCCGCGGTCATCTGCAGGATGACGGAGGCGAGGTTGGTACGGAGGATCTCGGCATCGGTGAACTCCGGGCGGGACAGGAAGTCGTCCTCGGAGTACAGCCGGACGCAGATGCCGTCCGAGGTGCGGCCGCAGCGGCCCTTGCGCTGGTTGGCGCTGGCCTGGCTGACCGCCTCGATGGGCAGCCGCTGCACCTTGGTGCGGTGGCTGTAGCGCGAGATGCGGGCATTGCCCGGGTCGATGACGTACTTGATGCCGGGGACGGTCAGCGAGGTCTCGGCCACGTTCGTCGCGAGGACGATACGGCGGCCGGTGTGGCGCTGGAAGACGCGGTGCTGCTCGGCGTGCGAGAGGCGCGCGTACAGCGGCAGCACCTCGGTGGCCCGGTACTTCTTCCTGTCCAGGGCGTCCGCGGTGTCGCGGATCTCGCGCTCGCCGGAGAGGAACACCAGGATGTCGCCGGGGCCCTCCCGCTGGAGCTCCTCCACGGCGTCGGTGATCGCGGTGATCTGGTCCCGGTCGCTGTCCGCCGAATCCTCTTCCAGCAGCGGCCGGTACCGCACCTCCACCGGATACGTCCGGCCGCTGACCTCGACGATCGGGGCGTTCCCGAAGTGCCGGGAGAAGCGCTCGGGGTCGATGGTGGCGGAGGTGATGACGACCTTGAGATCGGGGCGGCGGGGCAGCAACTGCGCCAGGTAGCCGAGCAGGAAGTCGATGTTGAGGGACCGCTCGTGCGCCTCGTCGATGATGATCGTGTCGTAGGCGCGCAGCTCGCGGTCGGTCTGGATCTCGGCGAGCAGGATGCCGTCGGTCATCAGCTTGACGAAGGTGGCGTCCGGGTCGACCTGGTCGGTGAAGCGGACCTTCCAGCCGACGGCCGCGCCGAGCGGGGTGCGCAGTTCCTCGGCGACCCGCTCGGCGACGGTGCGGGCGGCGATCCGGCGGGGCTGGGTGTGGCCGATCATGCCGCGCACCCCGCGGCCCAACTCCAGGCAGATCTTCGGGATTTGAGTGGTCTTGCCGGAGCCGGTCTCACCGGCCACGATCACCACCTGGTTCTCCCGGATCGCCTCGGCGATCTCGTCCTTCTTCTGGCTGACCGGGAGCTGCTCGGGGTACTCCACCGCCGGCACCCGGGCGGCACGCGCCGCGGTACGGGCCTCGCTCCTGGTGGCCTCGGCCTCGATCTCGGCGAGGACCGCGGCCCGGGCCTCGGGCTTGCGTATCCGGCGCGCGCCTTCGAGCCGGCGGCCGAGCCGGTGCACGTCGCGCAGCGACAGCTTGGAGGGCTCCGTCAGACGTGCGGCGAGGGAGCCGAGGGCGGGGGCGGGATGTGTGGACATACGGAGCCCAGGATCTCACCTCCGCCAAATCCCTGGCGAACCCTTATCCCACCGCCCGCCGAAGGGCATGGGCACCTCCTGCCGGCTTCCCGCCCGGAGGAACCCGGCCGTCCCGTGCCTTAGCTTGGTCGCTATGCCTGATACGCCGGAGATTCCGCAGGACGGCGGCGGGACCGCGGGCGGCTCCGGGCCGGGTCCTGAGCCGTCCCCGTGGAGCGCCCGGTGGCGGTCGTTCCGGCGGTCGCCCTTCTACCCGGCGACGGTGCTGCTCCTCATCATCGCCGCCGCCGCGGGCCTCTTCGCCGGCTCCTACACGTACTCGATGGCGAACCCGACGCCGCACCATGTGCCGGTCGGGGTGATCGGCTCCTATCAGCAGGAGCGGGGGCGGGCCTTCGTCGGCGGGATGGAGCAGGCCATGGACGCCTCGCTCTCGCTGCACTCCTACGCCACGATGTCCGAGGCCCGGCACGCCATGGACGAGCAGCGGATCTTCGCCGTCTTCGACGTCCGCGACAACGGGCGCAGGACGGTGCTCGACGTGTCCGGGGCCTCCGGGGCGAGTGTGGCGGAGGTGCTCTCGGAGGCCGGGGTGAAGGTGGGTCGGGCCACCGGGGTGCGGGTGGTGGTGCACGACGTACGGCCGCTCCAGCCGGGCGACCCGCGGGGGCTGGCGATCTTCTACATCTCGCTGGCCTCGGTGATCATCGGCTTCGTGGGCGCGATCCAGCTCAGCGTGCACGCCCGCGACCTCAACCCGCTGGAGCGGATCGCCTTCACCGCCGGCTACTCGCTGCTGGGCGCCTTCACCATCGCGGCGGTGGTGGACTGGGGGCTGGGCGCGCTCGACCTGCCGTTCGCGGAGTCCTGGTCGATCCTCGCGCTCACCCTCTTCACCTCCGGCATGGTCTTCACGATGTTCAACACCCTGGTCGGGAAGTGGGCGATGGTCCCCACCTGGGGGCTGATGGTGCTGCTGGGCAACCCCTCCTCGGGCGGTGCCGTGTCCTGGCCGCTGCTGCCCTCGCTGCTGGGTACCGTCGGGCGCTGGCTGCCGCCCGGCGCGTCGGTCAACGCCCAGCACACCGCGGTCTACTTCGGCGGCCACCAGCACGCGTTCCCGTTCCTGGTGCTGGCGGCGTGGGCGGCGGTCTCCTGTGCCGTGTTCTGGGTGTGGCGGCACCGGCATCCCGGTGGGCGGGAGACGGTGCCGGCGGATCTGGCCGGGCCTCGCGGGTAAGCAGCGCTCCGACCTGCGGGTTCCTGGGCCTTGCCCATAAGGACCGTATAAAAGTTGAGTCTGCTCGACTCATGCCTGTTGACGTTCCGGGATCCGTCGTGCATTCTTGAGCCTGTTCCACTCAAGTCATCTGGAGGAATCGAAATGGCACGTGCGGTCGGCATCGACCTGGGCACGACTAACTCCGTCGTCAGCGTTCTGGAGGGCGGTGAGCCCACCGTCATCACCAACGCAGAGGGCGCCAGGACCACGCCGTCCGTCGTCGCCTTCGCCAAGAACGGCGAGGTGCTCGTCGGCGAGGTCGCCAAGCGCCAGGCGGTCACCAACGTCGACAGGACCATCCGGTCGGTCAAGCGCCACATGGGCACCGGCTGGAACGTCGACATCGACGACAAGAAGTTCAACCCCCAGCAGATCTCCGCGTTCATCCTGCAGAAGCTGAAGCGGGACGCGGAGTCGTACCTGGGTGAGAAGGTCACCGACGCGGTGATCACCGTCCCGGCGTACTTCAACGACTCCGAGCGGCAGGCCACCAAGGAGGCCGGTGAGATCGCGGGCCTCAACGTCCTGCGCATC
This sequence comes from Streptomyces sp. NPDC058045, assembly GCF_042885635.1. Classification (NCBI taxonomy): domain Bacteria; kingdom Bacillati; phylum Actinomycetota; class Actinomycetes; order Kitasatosporales; family Streptomycetaceae; genus Streptomyces; species Streptomyces sp. NPDC058045. The sequence goes on from NZ_JBHVRR010000021.1 coordinate 41,009, forward strand.
GTCAACGAGCCCACCTCCGCGGCCCTGGCGTACGGGCTGGAGAAGGACGACCAGACCATCCTGGTCTTCGACCTCGGCGGCGGCACCTTCGACGTCTCGCTGCTGGAGATCGGCGACGGCGTGGTCGAGGTGAAGGCGACCAACGGCGACAACCAGCTCGGTGGCGACGACTGGGACCAGCGCGTCGTCGACTACCTGGTCAAGCAGTTCAGCAACGGCCACGGCGTCGACCTGTCCAAGGACAAGATGGCGCTCCAGCGGCTGCGTGAGGCCGCCGAGAAGGCGAAGATCGAGCTGTCCTCGTCCAGCGAGACCACGATCAACCTGCCCTACATCACGGCCTCCAGCGAGGGCCCGCTGCACCTGGACGAGAAGCTCACCCGCGCCCAGTTCCAGCAGCTCACCTCCGACCTGCTGGACCGCTGCAAGACCCCGTTCCACAACGTCATCAAGGACGCGGGCATCCAGCTCACCGAGATCGACCACGTGGTCCTGGTCGGCGGCTCCACCCGGATGCCGGCCGTCGCCGAACTGGTCAAGGAACTGACCGGCGGCAAGGAGGCCAACAAGGGCGTCAACCCGGACGAGGTCGTCGCCATCGGCGCCTCGCTCCAGGCCGGTGTCCTCAAGGGCGAGGTCAAGGACGTCCTGCTGCTCGACGTCACCCCGCTGTCCCTCGGTATCGAGACCAAGGGCGGCATCATGACCAAGCTGATCGAGCGCAACACCACGATCCCGACGAAGCGTTCGGAGATCTTCACCACGGCCGAGGACAACCAGCCGTCCGTGCAGATCCAGGTCTACCAGGGCGAACGCGAGATCGCGGCGTACAACAAGAAGCTCGGGATGTTCGAGCTGACCGGTCTGCCGCCGGCGCCCCGCGGCGTCCCGCAGATCGAGGTGTCCTTCGACATCGACGCCAACGGCATCATGCACGTGACCGCGAAGGACCTCGGCACGGGCAAGGAGCAGAAGATGACCGTCACCGGTGGCTCCTCGCTGCCGAAGGACGAGGTCGACCGGATGCGCCAGGAGGCCGAGCAGTACGCGGAGGAGGACCACCGCCGCCGCGAGGCCGCCGAGTCCCGCAACCAGGGCGAGCAACTCGTCTACCAGACGGAGAAGTTCCTCAAGGACAACGAGGACAAGGTCCCGGCCGAGGTGAAGACCGAGGTCGAGGAGGCCGTCGGCGAGCTGAAGGAGAAGCTCAAGGGCGAGGACAGCGCGGAGATCCGCACGGCCACCGAGAAGGTCGCCGCCGTCTCGCAGAAGCTGGGCCAGGCCATGTACGCCGACGCCCAGGGTGCGCAGGCCGCGGGCGGCGCCGAGGGTGCCGCGCAGGGCAAGGCCGCGGACGACTCCGCTGACGACGTCGTCGACGCCGAGATCGTCGACGAGGACCGCAAGGACGGTGCCGCGTGACAGAGGAGACGTCGGGCTTCGACGAGAACGAGCCCGCTGATGTCTCCTCCGGCGCCACCCCCGACGACGCCGAGCCGACGGCCGCCGAGTCCTCCAAGGAGGGCGCGGCGGCCCCGGCCGGGGACTCAGCGACGGCCGGCCTGACGGCCCAGCTGGACCAGGTGCGTACCGCGCTCGGTGAGCGCACCGCGGACCTCCAGCGGCTCCAGGCCGAGTACCAGAACTACCGCCGCCGGGTGGAACGCGACCGTGTCTCCGTCAAGGAGATCGCGGTGGCCAACCTCCTGAGCGAGTTGCTGCCGGTGCTCGACGACATCGGCCGCGCCCGTGAACACGGCGAGCTGGTGGGCGGGTTCAAGTCGGTGGCCGAATCCGTGGAGACGGTCACCGGGAAGATGGGGCTGCAGCGGTTCGGCGAGGAGGGCGAGCCCTTCGACCCGACCATCCACGAGGCCCTGATGCACAGTTACGCACCGGACGTCACCGAGACCACGTGCGTGGCGATCCTGCAGCCGGGGTACCGCTTCGGCGAGCGCACCATCCGCCCCGCGCGGGTGGCCGTCGCCGAACCGCAGCCGGGGGCGCAGACCGCGGGCGGCGACAAGGCGGAGACCGCAGAGGGCGACGTGGAAGCGGCGTCCGCGGACACCGCCGAGAAGGACAACGGTGGCCCGGACGAGGGCTGACGCGACCGGTGTGCCGGCCGGGGGACCGGCCGGCACATCGGACGCATCCGCATCCGGGACGGCCGCACACGCACAGACGGCACGGAAGGAGGGGCGTCGGGGATGAGCACCAAGGACTACATCGAGAAGGACTACTACAAGGTTCTCGGCGTCCCCAAGGACGCCACCGAAGCCGAGATCAAGAAGGCGTACCGCAAGCTCGCCCGCGAGAACCACCCCGACGCCAACAAGGGCAACACCCGCGCCGAGGACCGCTTCAAGGAGATCTCCGAGGCGAACGACATCCTCGGCGACCCCAAGAAGCGCAAGGAGTACGACGAGGCGCGCTCGCTGTTCGGGAACGGCGGCTACCGGCCGGGTCCCGGCGCGGGTGGCGGCGGCTCCTTCAACTTCGACCTGGGCGACCTCTTCGGAGGCACCCCCCAGGGCGGCACCGCGGGCGGCACCGGCGCCGGCGGATTCGGCGGCGGACTCGGGGACGTCTTCGGAGGACTCTTCAACCGCGGCGGCACCGCGGGCACCACCCGCACCCAGCCGCGCCGCGGCCAGGACATCGAGTCCGAGGTCACCCTCAGCTTCACCGAGGCGGTGGACGGGGCGACGGTCCCGCTGCGGATGTCGTCCCAGGCGCCCTGCAAGGCGTGCTCCGGCACCGGCGACAAGAACGGCACCCCCAGGGTCTGCCCCACCTGCGTCGGCACCGGCCAGGTCTCCCGCGGCGGCGGTGGCGGCTTCTCGCTGACCGACCCGTGTGTGGACTGCAAGGGCCGCGGCCTCATCGCGGAGGACCCGTGCGACGTCTGCAAGGGCTCCGGCCGCGCCAAGTCGTCCCGCACCATGCAGGTCCGCATCCCCGCCGGCGTCTCCGACAACCAGCGGATCCGGCTGCGCGGCAAGGGCACCCCCGGTGAGCGCGGCGGCCCGGCGGGCGATCTGTATGTGGTGGTGCACGTCGACCCGCACCCCGTCTTCGGGCGCCGGGGCGACAACCTCACCGTCACCGTGCCCGTCACCATCACGGAGGCGGCGCTGGGCGGCGAGGTCAAGGTGCCCACCCTCGGCGGCCCGCCGGTCACCCTGAAGCTGCCGCCCGGCACGCCCAACGGCCGCACCATGCGCGCCCGCGGCAAGGGCGCGGTACGCAAGGACGGCTCTCGCGGGGATCTGCTGGTCACCGTCGAGGTGGCGGTCCCGCTGGATGTGCAGGGCGCGGCGCGGGACGCACTGGAGGCGTACCGCGAGGCGACCTCGGCCGAGGATCCGCGGGCGGAGCTGTTCAAGGCAGCGAAGGGAGCGTGACGCAATGGACGGCCGTCGCAGGGAGAGCTCGTTCGGGCGGGGCTACTCGCTGACCGATGACACCCCGGTCTATGTCATCTCGGTGGCCGCCCAGCTCAGCGGTCTGCACCCGCAGACCCTGCGTCAGTACGACCGGCTGGGTCTGGTCTCGCCGGACCGTACCGCCGGCCGCGGCCGGCGGTACTCGGCCCGGGACATCGCGCTGCTGCGCCAGGTGCAGGCCCTGTCCCAGGACGAGGGCATCAACCTGGCCGGCATCAAGCGCATCATCGAGCTGGAGAACCAGGTCAGCGCCCTTCAGTCGCGGGTCGCGGAGCTTCAGTCCGCGGTGGACGGCGCGGCCGCCGCGATGCGGCAGCGCGAGGCCGCCGTGCACGCCTCCTACCGCCGGGACCTGGTGCCGTACCAGGAGGTCCAGCAGACCGGTGCGCTGGTCGTCTGGCGGCCCAAGCGCCCCGCGGACTGAGGGAGTTGACGCCTGACGCGGTTCGGGCGCGGCGCGTTCAGGCCCGGCGGGGGAGTGCCTTCTCGAACCAGTGGTGTGCGTAGGGCTCGTCGTTGAAGGCGGGGACCTCGGTGTAGCCGCTGCTGCGGTAGAGGCGGGTGGCGGCCTCCAGCGCCTTGTTGGTGTCGAGCCGGACGAGTCCGCTGCCGTGCTCGGCGGCGCGCAGTTCCAGTTCGGTGAGGAGGCGGCGGGCCAGGCCGAGACCTCGGGTACCGGGCGCGACCCACAGCCGTTTGATCTCGGCGGGCGCATCGGCCGGCAGCTTGAGCCCGCCGCAGCCCACCGGCTCCCCGTGCAGCCTGGCGACGAGGAACTGGCCGCGCGGCGGCCGGAGTTCACCCGGATCGGGCAGCTTGCTCCGCGCCGGATCGAAGCCGCTGTCGAAGACCTGCTGCAACTCGGCCGCGTAGGCGCGCAGGCAGTACGCGGCGTCCGGATGGTCCGGGTCGAGTGCTTCCAGGGTGACCACGGAGGCGGTGAGCAGCCGCTCGACCTCGGCCATGGCCTCGGTCAGCCGGTCCCGCTGCCGGGTGTCGAGCGGGTCCAGCAGGGAGGCTGCGAGGGTGTCGCTGCGCTCGTCGAGCAGGGCCCGTTCCGCCCGTCCGGCCTCGGTGAGCCGCACGGTGCGCACCCGCCGGTCCCGCGGATGCGGCTGGACGGTGATCAGGCCGTCCCGCTCAAGTGCCCTGAGCAGCCTGCTCAGATAGCCGGAGTCCAGCGCGAGCCGGTCCCGGATACCCCGGACGTCGTGGGCGTCCCCGTCGCCGATCTGCCAGAGGACCCGGGCCTGGCCGTAGGGGCGCGCGCCGCCCAGATAGCGGTCCTGGAGGACGCCCACCCGCTCGGCGACCGTCCGGTTGAACCTCCGTACCTGCGCCACCTGCGCGAACCGTTCCCCAGCCATTCTCTGACTCTAGTCAGGTATCGCCGGAGGGGGCAAACGCCGAGTTGTTCCGATGGGCGGCGGGGTGGCTCAGCGGTCCTCCTGGAGGATTCCCGAGCGGCCGATGAGATAGCCGAGCTGGGCCCGGTTGCCGCTGCCGAGGGTGGCCGCCAGCTTGGCGATGTGCACCCGCACGGTACGGACGTTCATCCCGAGGCGGAGGGCGATCCGTTCGTCGGTGAGGCCCTCCACCAGGAGCTGGGCGATGGCGAGTTGGCGGGAGGTGACGCCCTCGGCGGACTGCCGCGGCGCGGGCCCGGGCACCGGCCACATCGGCTCCGCCAGCCGCCAGAACCGCTCGAACATCACCGCCAGGTACCGCAGCAGCCCGGGGTGCCTGATCTCCAGGGCGTCGGTGTCGCCGGTGCCCAGCGGGATGTAGGCGCAGGCCCGGTCGACCATGATCATCCGGTCGGTGACCTCGTCCAGGGTCCGTACCTGGACGTCGCCCCGGAGCTGCTCGTAGTGGGCGAGGACGGGTGGGGAGTGGCGGGCGGTGTGCTGGTAGAGGGTGCGCATCCGGGCGCCGCGGGAGAGGGGTCCCTGCTCCCGCGGGAGGGCGCCGGCGAGCAGGTCGGGGGAGCGCTTGCCGCCCGGCTGGATGGTGAGGAGCTCCACCGAGGCGGTGGCGCAGGCGAGCCCGATCGCGGAGTCGATCCGTTCCAGGCCGCGCAGTGCGGTCACCCCGGAGGACGCCCCGGGGCTCTGGTCCGAGGTCAGGAAGCGCTCGAAGACATCGGCCAGTGTGGTCTCGCGCCGGCGGCGCCGCGCGATGTCGTCCTCCATGGTGCGCAGCAGCCGGGGCAGGGTGACGGCGGGGGAGGTGGGCAGCAGCCGCTGGTCGTCGTCGCGGTCCGGGTGCAGCAGCCCGAACTCGACCAGGCAGGGTGCCTCCGCCGCGGCCGGGCGGTCGATGCCCCCGGCCCGTACCGCCTCCGCGTACAGTTCGGTGCCGGCCTCGCACAGCTCCTCGACGCCGTGCGGGTGGGTGGTGGCCCGGGGGGCGGGGCTTCGGTCGGGGGTGCTCATCCCTGCTGGTCCAGGATGCCGGATCGGGCTATGAGGAAGCCGAGTTGGGCGCGGCTGCCGCTGCCGAGGGCCGCCGCCAGCTTGGCGATGTGCGCGCGGCAGGTCCGTACGTTCATCCCCAGCCGGCGGGCTATGGCCTCGTCCACGTGGCCCTCGACGAGGAGCTTGGCGATGGCGCGCTGGACCCCGGTGATGCCGTCCGGCCGGGGGTCGTAGGGGACCTGCTCGACCAGGGGGACGGCCCGGCTCCAGAGCTGCTCGAAGACCTTGCGGAGGTAGGTGACGAGGCTGGGATGGCGTAGTTCCAGGGCCAGTTCGTCGTTGCCGGCGGGGATGAAGGCGACCGTGGTGTCGCAGATGATCAGCCGCTCTATCAGCTCCTCCAGGGTGCGGATCTGCACCCGCCCGTCGGCCATGCTGTCGACGTAGGCCATGGTGCCCTGGCTGTGCCGGACGGTGTGCTGGTAGAGGGTGCGGATGGTGACGCCGCGGTCGGTGAGGGGGCGGTCGCGTTCCAGGGCCTGGCTGAGGATGTGCTCGCTGCGGCGCCCGCCGGGCTGGACGGTGAGCATCTCGGTACGGCACTCGGCGGTCGCCACGTTGAGCGCGGCGTTGATGCGGTCGATGCCCTCAAGCACGGTGATGGCGTGGGTGGGCGCGGGGCTCTGCGCGCTGATCGCCATGAACGGCTCGAAAGATTCGGTCAGTTCGATGGACACGCGCCGCCGTTCCAGTATTTCGCGTTCCAGCGGTTGCAGGCGCTGGGCGAGGGCGACCGACGGCGGAACGGGACGCAGCCAGTTCGGATCGTCGGGATCGGGCAGCAGAAGTGCGAATTCGAGCAAGCACGGAGCGGTTTCCACTTCGGCGCGGCTGATGCGTCCGGCACTGAGAGCGCTTGCATAGAGCTGCGTTCCCGTGTCGCACAGCGCGGACACCGAGTGGGGATGTGTCTCTTTTGCGGCTTTAGTGTTCAAATCTCCACCCCCCAGGGTCTTGAACGTGCAAGAACATGATGCATCGCTCCTGTGGCGCTGACGTGGCTGAATGAGCCATCGTCTTCTTGCACCGGGGAAGAGGACTTATCAAGTGAGGACGAAGCCGACTATGTACAGGAAAATGCTTCGCTCGGTACTTGCGATCGCTTTCTCCGCGGTTGTTGCCGGTGCGGCATTCGGTGCCCTCGGTGACGCGCCCGCCTCGGCGGGACCGGACAGCCGTACGTCGACGGTGCAGGCGTTGCCCGGCGACAGCGGCTGGGGCACCGCCTCGCCCAACGACAGCGGCTGGGGCCACATCGCCCCCGCCTCCGCGCCGACCTCCCGAGACGCATGACCACCCCGCCCGACGACCGCTCCTTCCGGCGCGAAATGGCCACGGCCTACCGCTCCGGGTGGCACTTCGTCGACCTCGTCACCGCCATCCCCCACGACGGTGACTCGCTGACCGTGACCCTCTTCGGTGAGCCGGTCGTCGTGGCGCGGGATGGTGAGGACGGCATCAAGGCGTACCGGTGCCTGCGCAAGCCGCGCGGCGCCCCCCGCCCGGTGCGCTGTGCCGTCCGATACGGAATGATCTTCGTGAACCTCGATCAGCGGGACCACCGGCTGGCCGGCCCCGAGGTCCCCGGAGTCCCAGAAACCATCTCCGCCACCCCCCGAAGCGCCTGACGCGATCCCCCCGTCATACAGATCGCCCAGGCGCTCCCCCCGAAGCGGCGCCACTGTGAACCTGAGTCACGGTGGCGCCGCTGGCGTTTTCGCCCCCGGTCCGCGGCCGGTCAGACGTTGCCCGTGGCGCCGGTGAGGGCGATCTCCACCAGGACGCGGCGCGGGTTGGGGCGGGGCGGGTGTCCGTAGCGCTCGGCGTAGCGGTGCTCCGCGTCGGCGATCAGCTCCGGTTCGGTACGCAGTACGGCGCGGCCCTCCAGCGTGGCCCAGTGCCGGCCCTGGAACTGGCAGACGGCGACCGGTGCGCCGTCCGGCCCGTCCTGGGCGGCCCGGATGTGGGCCGCCTTCCGGCTGGTCCCGGAGGTGAGGACGCGGGCGAGGCCGGCGTCCGGGTCGTAGGTGACGCCGACCGGGACCACGTGCGGGGTGCCGTCGGGCCGGAGGGTGGTCAGGGTGCAGAGGTGCCGCTCCCGCCAGAAGTCGAGGAACGGCCGGTCGGGCCTGCGGGGGTCGCGTCGGCGGGTGGGCATCTCCGGAACATATCGGCCGCGGGGGCGCGTTCATCGGCTTGAGTGGAGTAGACTCAACTTTGTACACGCCGATGGAGTCATATCCGGAGCGACGACGAGGAGGAGACCGCACACGTGGACGCCGAGCTGACCAACAGGAGCCGTGACGCGATCAACACGGCCACCAACCGGGCCGTGAAAGAGGGGCACCCCGACCTCACCCCCGCCCATCTGCTGCTGGCCCTCCTGGCTGGCCAGGACAACGAGAACCTGGTCGACCTGCTGGCCGCCGTCGGCGCCGACCAGGCCGCCGTACGCACCGCGACCGAGCGGGTCCTCGCCGGGCTGCCCAGCGTCACCGGATCCACGGTGGCCCCGCCGCAGCCCAACCGCGAGCTGCTGGCCGTCATCGCCGACGCCGCCGAGCGGGCCCAGGAGCTGGGCGACGAGTACCTGTCCACCGAGCACCTCCTCATCGGCACCGCCGCCAAGGGAGGGGCCGCCGCCGAGGTGCTCACCGGCCACGGCGCCACCCCGCAGAAGCTGCTCACCGCGTTCCGGAACAACAGGGGAGGACGCCGGGTGACCACTCCCGACCCGGAGGGCCAGTACAAGGCCCTGGAGAAGTTCGGTACCGACTTCACCGCCGCCGCCCGCGAGGGCCGGCTGGACCCGGTCGTCGGCCGGGACCACGAGATCCGCCGCGTGGTGCAGGTGCTGTCCCGCCGTACCAAGAACAACCCGGTGCTGATCGGTGAGCCCGGCGTCGGCAAGACCGCCGTCGTGGAGGGCCTGGCGCAGCGCATCGTCAAGGGCGATGTGCCGGAGTCCCTGAAGAACAAGCGGCTGGTGTCGCTGGACCTCGGGGCGATGGTCGCGGGCGCCAAGTACCGCGGCGAGTTCGAGGAGCGCCTGAAGACCGTCCTCTCCGAGATCAAGGACAGCGACGGCCAGATCATCACCTTCATCGACGAGCTGCACACCGTGGTCGGCGCGGGCGCCGGCGGCGACTCCGCGATGGACGCGGGCAACATGCTCAAGCCGATGCTGGCCCGCGGCGAGCTGCGCATGGTGGGCGCCACCACCCTGGACGAGTACCGCGAGCGCATCGAGAAGGACCCGGCGCTGGAGCGCCGCTTCCAGCAGGTGCTGGTCGCGGAGCCCACCGTGGCCGACTCGATCGCCATCCTCCGCGGACTCAAGGGCCGCTACGAGGCCCACCACAAGGTGCAGATCGCGGACAGCGCCCTGGTCGCCGCCGCCACCCTCTCCGACCGGTACATCACCTCCCGCTTCCTGCCCGACAAGGCCATCGACCTGGTGGACGAGGCCGCCTCCCGGCTCCGGATGGAGATCGACTCCTCCCCGGTCGAGATCGACGAACTCCAGCGCGCCGTCGACCGGTTGAAGATGGAGGAGCTGGCCATCGGCAAGGAGACCGACGCCGCCTCCCTGGAGCGCCTGGAGAAGCTGCGCCGCGATCTCGCCGACAAGGAGGAGGAGCTGCGCGGCCTCACCGCCCGCTGGGAGAAGGAGAAGCAGTCCCTCAACCGCGTCGGCGAGCTGAAGGAACGCCTGGACGACCTCCGCGGCCAGGCCGAACGCGCCCAGCGCGACGGCGACTTCGACACCGCCTCCAAGCTGCTCTACGGCGAGATCCCCACCCTGGAACGGGACTTGGAGGCCGCCTCGGAGGCCGAGGAAGAGGCCGCCCGGGACACCATGGTCAAGGAGGAGGTCGGCCCGGACGACATCGCGGACGTGGTCGGCTCCTGGACCGGCATCCCCGCCGGCCGCCTCCTGGAGGGCGAGACGCAGAAGCTGCTGCGGATGGAGGAGGAGCTGGGCCGCCGCCTCATCGGGCAGACCGAGGCCGTGCAGGCCGTGTCCGACGCGGTGCGCCGCAGCCGGGCCGGCGTCGCCGACCCGGACCGGCCCACCGGCTCCTTCCTCTTCCTCGGCCCCACCGGCGTCGGCAAGACCGAGCTGGCCAAGGCCCTCGCCGACTTCCTCTTCGACGACGAGCGCGCCATGGTCCGCATCGACATGAGCGAGTACGGCGAGAAGCACAGCGTGGCCCGGCTGGTCGGGGCGCCCCCCGGCTATGTCGGCTACGAGGAGGGCGGCCAGCTCACCGAGGCGGTCCGCCGCAGGCCGTACTCGGTGGTGCTGCTGGACGAGGTGGAGAAGGCGCACCCGGAGGTCTTCGACATCCTGCTCCAGGTGCTGGACGACGGCCGCCTCACCGACGGCCAGGGCCGCACCGTCGACTTCCGCAACACCATCCTCATCCTCACCTCCAACCTCGGCTCCCAGTTCCTGATGGACCCGGTCACCAGTGACGAGGAGAAGAAGCAGCAGGTACTCGAAGTGGTGCGGGCCTCCTTCAAGCCGGAGTTCCTCAACCGCCTGGACGACCTGGTGGTCTTCTCCGCCCTCGGCAAGGAGGAGCTGGCCCGGATCGCCCGCCTGGGCGTCGAACGGCTCGCCGCCCGGCTCGCCGAGCGCCGCCTCACCCTCGACGTCACCGAGTCCGCCCTCGCCTGGCTCGCCGAGGAGGGCAACGACCCGGCGTACGGTGCCCGGCCGCTGCGCCGCCTCATCCAGACAGCCATCGGGGACCGCCTGGCCAGGGAGATCCTGGCCGGAGAGATCAAGGACGGGGACACGGTCCGGGTCGACGCCTTCGGCGACGGCCTGCTGGTCGGCCCCGCCACAGGTAAGACCCTCTGATGACCGGCCCAAGTCAGGGGTCACTCCGACCGGGGCGGGGGTTGCGGCCCCCCGCCCCGGATGGGGGAGGATTGGAGGGCATCCGTACGAAGGGAAATCACGGTGAGCATCGACCCGTCCTCGATTCCGAATTTCGGGGGCCAGCAGCCCGAGCCGCAGCCCCAAGGACCGGCGGGCCCCGTCGTCCCGGACCAGGATCTCGTCAAGCAGCTCCTGGACCAGATGGAGCTCAAATACGTCGTCGACGAAGAGGGTGACCTCGCGGCGCCGTGGGAGGAGTTCCGTACGTACTTCATGTTCCGCGGCGAGGACGACCAGCAGGTCTTCTCGGTGCGGACGTTCTACGACCGGCCGCACAAGATCGAAGAGAAGGTCCGGATCCTGGAGGCCGTCGACGACTGGAACCGCCGCACCCTGTGGCCCAAGGTCTACAGCCACACCCACGACGACGGCACCGTCCGCCTCATCGGCGAGGCGCAGATGCTGATCGGCACCGGCGTCAGCCTGGAGCACTTCGTGTCCTCCACGGTGAGCTGGGTGCGCGCGGCGATCGAGTTCGACCGCTGGGTCGTGGAGCAGTTCGGTCTGGAGAAGGACGTCGACTCCGCCTCCGGCGAGGAAGACAAGCCCGAGTCCGACGACTGACGGCGGCTCCGCAGACAGAGCAGCCAGAGCAGACAGAGAGGGCCCGTTCCCCCGGATCTCTCCGGGGGAACGGGCCCTCCGCGCAAGCCGGTTGGCCTCCTGGGCCGCCACCCGGCGCCGCCGCCACACCGAAGCCGAGCACCGCCGCGCCCAGGCCCGCGCCAAGGCCGGGACCAGACACCGCGGCCACTGACCCCCGGCGCCCGAGGGGGATGCGCGGCTTACCCCTTCGCCAGCCCCCGAAGCCGCTCGGCCGCCGTCTCCAGGACCTCCCGCCTCTTGCAGAACGCGAAACGGACCTGGGCACGGCCGGCCCGCGGATCGTCGTGGAAAACCGCGTTCGGCACGGCGACCACCCCGCACCGCTCCGGGAGGGCCAGACAGAACGCGACGCCGTCCTCCTCGCCGAGCGCCGCGACATCCGTGGTGATGAAGTACGTGCCCTGCGGCCGGTACACCTCGAAGCCGGCCGCGGTCAGCCCCTCCGCGAGAAGATCCCGCTTGCCCCGCAACTCCTCGCGGAAACCGTGGAAGTACGCCTCGGGCAGCCGCAGCGCCTCCGCCACCGCGTACTGGAAGGGACCCGCGCTGACGAAGGTCAGATACTGCTTGGCGGTGCGCACGGCGGCGACCAGCGCCGGCGAACCGGTCACCCAGCCGACCTTCCACCCCGTGAAGGAGAAGGTCTTGCCCGCGGAGGAGATGGAGACGGTGCGCTCCCGCATACCCGGCAGGGAGATCAGCGGAAGGTGCTCGCCCTCGAAGACCAGGTGCTCATAGACCTCGTCGGTGACCACCAGCAGATCGCGCTCCACCGCGAGCCGGGCGATGGCCTCCGCCTCCTCGCGGGTGAGGACCGAACCGGTCGGATTGTGCGGGGAGTTGAGCAGCAGCAGCCGGGTGCGGGGCGTGACGGCGTCCCGTAGCGCGTCCAGGTCGGGACGGAAGTCGGGGGCGCGCAGGGTGAGGGGGACGCGGACCGCGCCGGCCATGGCGATCCCGGCCGCGTAGGAGTCGTAGAAGGGCTCGAAGGCGATGACCTCGTCGCCGGGCTCCAGCAGCGCGAGCATGGCCGCCGCGATCGCCTCCGTCGCCCCCGCGGTGACCAGCACCTCCGTGTCGGGGTCGAAGCTCAGGCCGTAGAAGCGCCGCTGGTGCTCGCTGATCGCCTCCCGCAGCTCGGGCACACCCGGGCCCGGCGGATACTGGTTGCCCCGCCCGTCCCGCAGCGCCCGCACCGCCGCCTCACGGACCTCCTCCGGGCCGTCCGTGTCCGGGAACCCCTGCCCCAGATTGATCGCCCCCGTCCGCACCGCCAGCGCCGACATCTCGGCGAAGATCGTCGACCCGTGCCCCGCCAGTCGCCGATTCAACAGCGGCCTGGAGCCCTCGTTCCCACCCGGAGTGCTTCCACCCGGAGTGCTTCCGCCTGGAGTGCTTCCACCTGGAGTCATGGCCGCCATCCTGGGCCGAACCTCTGGACTTCCTCAACTCCGCTTTGCCCTGCCGTCGCCGTGGGCATCCAACTCGCACACGGCGCTCCGGGCGGGCGGAAGGACACGCGACACACGGACCCGGGCGCCGTGAGCCGGCCGCATCGGGCGGCCGACGGGGGACAGAAAGGAGGGGTGGCCATGGTGGCGATCATCCTCATCGCGATGATCTTCCTGATCGGTATCACCTTCGTCATCAAGATGGCGTCGTCCGGTTCCGGGGTCGGTTCCGGCGGCGGTGGTTCGTCCAGCGGCGATTCGTCCGGCGGCAGTTGGTGGGCGGGGGACAGCGGGGGCGGTGACTCCTCGTCCCACCACGGTTCAGGCGGTGGCTCGCACGGCGGCCACTCCTGCGGTGGCGGTGGCGGCCACTCGTCCTGCGGGGGAGGCTCCTCGTGCGGCGGTGGCGGCTGCGGAGGCGGAGGCGGCTGCGGCGGAGGCGGCTGACCCGCACCTGCCAGGCCGTACGGCATGAGTGCCCGGTGGGGCGGTAACCCCCGCCGGGCATCGCTGTGTTGAGGCGGCGGCGGGCGTCGTACAGACGAACGGCCGGACGCACTACGGAGTGAAGTGGTGGTCCCAAGTCCCTCAGAGGGATGGAAACCAGGCCAACTTGCCTGAAAAAGCTGTGGAAGACGCACTGTTCGTGATTCCCTTTTATCCGTCAATGCGCCCTCGGACACAGCTCGTGGGCACGAGCCGGCACTCGGATCCCCGAAGTGCGATCGGGATCCCCCAGACGTCCCTGGGCGGCCTCCCGGGATGCCACCGAGGGGCCCCACCCTCGCCCAACTCGGGCGGTACCGGCCTCACTTCCATTGCGTCGCCAGCGGAGCCGACCCATGCTCACGACCCTGAACACCACCTACACCGACACCCGTGCGGCCGATCTGGCCTGGGCGCTGGGGCGCGAGCCGCTGCCCGCCCTCGACACCCTCGACCTCGAACTCGACGCCGGACACATGCAGTTGAGGTTGCTGGGCGCCTCCCACCAGGTCATCCTCGAAGAACCGAACGGCACTTGCTCCGAGACCGTGGCCTGTATGCCGGGCCGCTGCTCCCCACTGCCCCTGGGCGTGGCCCGCCAGATCGGCGGCCGGGAGTACGAGTTCGCCGCCCGGGTGGAGATGCTGACGGCCAATCAATTCTCCACTCGCGCACAGGAGTTGATCGCCCTGGTCGCCGACCACCCACGCGGTCTCGCCGGCGTCTTCCCCGGCAGCCCTCACGCCTTCACCGCCCTGCTGGCCCGCGTCCAGGACGACGGCCTGGTGCAGTGGCGCACCTGGCACGCCTACCCCCAGGACGGCCAACTCGTCACCACCCGCACCCGGTTGGCGGCCCGCGTACCCGCCGCGGTCCCCGCCTGCGGGTGACGTTCCGCGCGTGATCGAGTCGCATACGCCGGTCCCGTCCCGGCCGCCGATGTCCGAGACGGGGCCGGCGCGGCTGCCGGTCGGCCCCACCGCGGGCCGCTTCCTCGTCCTCACCGGCGCCTTCGTCTGCGCCGCCTGCGGCCTGGTGTACGAACTCGAACTCGTCGCCCTCGCCTCGACGTTGATCGGGGACACCGTCACCCAGACCTCCGTGGTGCTGTCCGTGATGGTCTTCGCCATGGGCGTCGGCTCCCTCGCCGCCAAACGCCTGCGGCACCGCGCCGCCGCCGGCTTCGCCGCCCTGGAGGCCCTCCTCGGCCTGGTCGGCGGGTGCAGCGCGATGGCCCTCTACGCGGCCTTCGCCTGGACCGGCGGCGTCTGGCCGGGCGGCTCCCGCTGGCTGCTCGCCGGCTTCTCCCTCACCATCGGCGTCCTCATCGGCGCCGAGGTGCCCCTGCTGATGGTGCTGATCCAGCGGGTGCGGCGGCAGGACGCGGGCGGCGCCGTGGCCGACCTCTTCGCTGCGGACTATGTGGGCGCCCTCATCGGCGGCCTCGCCTTCCCGTTCGCCCTGCTGCCGCTCCTCGGCCAGCTCACCGGCGCCCTGCTCACCGGCGCCGTCAACACACTCGCGGGCGGGGCGCTCGTGCTGGGCCTGTTCCGCGGCGACCTGTCCCGCCGGGGCCGCCGCGCCCTGCTCGCCGCCAACCTCGCCGTACTCACCCTCCTCACCGCCGCCGCGCTCACCGTCGACGACTTCGAAGCCGCCGCCCGCCAGGCGGTGTACGGCCCGCAGGTGCGGCTCGCCGCCCGCTCCGCCGACCAGGACATCGTCCTCACCGGCCACGGCGAAACGTTCTCCCTCTACGTCGACGGCCGCCTCCGCCGCCCACCGAGGCACCTCGCCCGCCCCGCCCTCGACGGCCCGCACCGCCGGGTCCTCATCCTCGGCGGCGGCGACGGACGCACCGCCCGCACCGTCCTCACCATCCCCGGCGTACACCGCGTCGACCTCCTCGACCCGGACCCGGGCCTGGTCCGCCTCGCCCGCACCGACCCCGCCCTCACCCGCCTCAACCACCACGCCCTCGCCGACCCCCGGCTGACCTCCACCGCCGGCGACGTACTCACCCGCCTCCGCACCCACCCCGGCCCCTACGACGTCATCCTCTGCGACCTGCCCGCCCCCGGCACCGCCCCCACCCTCTACGCCGCGGAGACGTACGGCCTCCTCGCCCGCGCCCTCAGCCCCGGCGGACGGCTCGCCGTTCACACCGGCCCCGCCCGCACCCCCGCCCTCGCCACCGTCACCGCCACCCTCCGCGCCGCCGGCCTCCACCCCACCCCGTACACCACCGCAGGCCAGGGCTACGTACTCGCCACCCGCACCCCCCGCCCCACCCCCGTCCCGCACCCCGCCACCGATCTCCCGCCCCGCACCCCGTCCACCCTGCTCCATCCCCGCTACGGCAGTTGATTCCCGGTCCCACGGGTGTACGCGGGCGCCCG
The DNA here is from genome assembly GCF_042885635.1 of Streptomyces sp. NPDC058045. NCBI lineage: Bacteria > Bacillati > Actinomycetota > Actinomycetes > Kitasatosporales > Streptomycetaceae > Streptomyces > Streptomyces sp. NPDC058045. Next base: position 56,828 of record NZ_JBHVRR010000021.1, read on the forward strand.
TGGGTAGGCTCCGTTGCCATGGAGCATGAGGTGTTCGTCCCGGCAGCGGCAGGGCCTCTGCGGCAGGCCCTGGCCGATCCCCATCGGGTGGCCCGCGCCATTCCCGGCCTTCAGCAGGACGCGGGCGAGCCACCCCTCACCGGCCGGCTCAAGGTCCGTATCGGCAGCAGCTCGATCACCTACCGCGGCACCCTCCGCGTCGAGGCGGAGCCCGACGGTACGTACACCGTCCACGGTGAGGCCGAGGAAGCACGCGGCGAGGGCACCGTCACCCTCACCCTCACCGTCCGCCTCACCGAGACCCCCGAGGGCACCACCCTCACCATCACCGGCGGCGCGGAAGCCACCGGCCGCCTGGCCTCCGTGCCCCCCGACACAGCCCGCACCGCAGGCCACCGCCTCCTCCAACGCTGCGCCACATCCCTGGCGGAAACCCCGGCCCCCACCGAGCCGGATGAGGAACCCGCCCCGGAACCCGAGCCCCCGTCCGGCGAGGACGCCCCCGCGGAAGCAGCCCACGCCCGGCGCACCATGATCGGACGCAGCGCGGAAGAGGTCGACCACGCACCCCCCCGCGGCCGCTACGCACCGGTCCCCGTACCCGAGGCGTTCCCCGCGGGCGCCGCCCTCCGCTGGGCAGCCCCCGCCGCCGCAGCCGCAGTAGCCGGAGCCATCATCCTGACCCGGGCCCTCCGCAGAAGACACTGACCGGCGAACCCGAGAAAGCCGAAAACGCACCGAAGGGGGTGCGGGGCGATGTCCGCCCGCAGGAGCCGGTGCAAGCAGGCGTCAGCCCGACGTCCGACGTCCACGTACCGGCTCCGAGGACGGACATCCCCCCACACCCCCGCCCCACGCGAAACCGCACCGGCGCAAAACGCACCGGCGCAAAACGCACCGGCGCAAAACGCACCGGCGCAAAACGCACCGGCGCAAACCGCACCGGGGTAAACGCGCACCGCCAACCCGCACAGGCGAAAGCGAACCGCACCTCCCACCCACGTAGGGTCTGCCAGGTGATGACTGAGGATGTGGTCCTGTCCACCGCAGGCGCCGAAGCCGTGGTGCGCCCGGCCAACGGCTGCCGCGTATCGAGCCTCCGAGTACAGGACGTGGAACTGCTGCGGCAAGGCGACCACTACGGCTGCTTCCCCATGGCCCCCTGGTGCGGCCGCATCAGAGACGGCCGCTTCCGCGAGGGCGCCACCGTCCACCAGATGCCCCTGAACGACCCCCCGCACGCCATCCACGGCACCGCCCGCGACGCCCCCTGGCGCACCGCCCGCACCACCAAGGACGAGGCAGTCTTCACCTACGACCTGACCGACCCCTGGCCGTACCCGGGCCGCGTCACCCAGGTCGTCACCCTCACCCCGGACTCGCTCACCCTGTCCCTGGCCGTGGAGGCCCACGAGTCCTCGTTCCCGGCGCAACTCGGCTGGCACCCCTGGTTCCTGCGCGGGCTGGCCGGCGACGACCCCCATCTCGCGGGCGCCCGCGTCGACTTCGCCCCGGCCTGGCAGGAGGAGCGCGGCCCCGACCACCTGCCCACCGGCCAGCGGATCGACAAGCGCCCCGGCCCCTGGGACGACTGCTTCGGGATGCCGGACGGCGTCGACGTGTCGGTGACCTGGCCGGGCCGCCTCCGGCTGGACGTGACCTCCCGCGAGCAGTGGGTGGTGGTCTACGACGAGCAGGACGAGGCGGTGTGCGTGGAGCCGCAGACCGGCCCGCCGGACGGCCTGAACACCACACCCCGCCTGGTCACCCCCATCGACCCGCTGGAGGCGACCACCACGTGGACCTGGCACCACCTCTGACCGCCCCGGAATCTAAGCTGGCAGGCATGACGGACGACGCACGCGGCAGCCTGCTGCAGCAGATCAGGGACAAGGCCGTGGTGCACGGCAGGGTGACGCTCTCCTCGGGCCTGGAGGCCGACTACTACGTCGACCTGCGCCGGATCACCCTGGACGGGGAGGCGGCACCGCTGGTCGGCGAGGTGCTGCTGGAGCTGACCGCGGGGCTGGACTTCGACGCGGTCGGCGGCCTGACGCTGGGCGCCGACCCGGTGGCCGCGGCGATGCTGCACGCGGCGGCGGCCCGCGGTCGCCGCCTCGACGCCTTCGTGGTGCGCAAGGCCGCCAAGGCGCACGGCCTCCAGCGCCAGGTGGAGGGCCCCGACATCAAGGGCCGCCGGGTGCTGGTGGTGGAGGACACCTCGACGACGGGCAGCTCACCCCTGACCGCGGTGCAGGCGGTACGCGAGGCGGGCGCGGAGGTGGTGGCCGTGGCGACCATCGTGGACCGCGCCACGGGCGCCGCCGAAAAGATCACCGAAGGCGCGGGCGTCCCCTACCTCTTCGCCTACGACAAGGACGAACTGGGCCTCACCTGACCCAAAGCGCACCACACAACGCACCGCCGACGCGCACCGCGAGCGCACCCCGCGACGGCGCCCCGCCCGCCCAGGCCGCCCCGCGCCACGCAGCGGCCCACCCGCGACACGACGGGCTCCCCCACGCCCCCCGCCGTCTGGGAGGATGGGCACGACGATGATGTCGCTGCCCGAGAGTCACACCTGAGAACCACCCGGGAGCACCCCGCCCGACGCCACCGCATCCGCCCCCCGAAGGCGCCCGCAGGGGCCTCCGCGGCCAGGACGCCGGGCCGGTACGTACTCACCCGCACATCACAAGGAGCGGACAGATGCCCATCGCAACCCCCGAGGTCTACAACGAGATGCTCGACCGGGCAAAGGCAGGCAAGTTCGCCTACCCGGCGATCAACGTCACCTCTTCGCAGACCCTGCACGCCGCGCTGCGCGGCTTCGCCGAGGCGGAGAGCGACGGCATCGTCCAGATCTCGACCGGCGGCGCCGAGTTCCTGGGCGGCCAGCACAGCAAGGACATGGTGACGGGCGCCGTCGCGCTCGCCGAGTTCGCGCACATCGTCGCGGCGAAGTACGACATCACGGTGGCGCTGCACACCGACCACTGCCCCAAGGACAAGCTGGACGGCTATGTCCGGCCGCTGCTCGCGGTCTCCGAGGAGCGGGTGAAGTCGGGCCGCGACCCGCTCTTCCAGTCCCATATGTGGGACGGCTCCGCCGAGACCCTCGCCGACAACCTGGCCATCGGCCAGGAGCTGCTGGCGCGGGCCGCCGCCGCCAAGATCCTCCTGGAGGTGGAGATCACCCCGACCGGTGGTGAGGAGGACGGCGTCTCACACGAGATCAACGACTCCCTCTACACCACGGTCGATGACGCGATCCGCACCGCGGAAGCACTGGGCCTCGGCGAGAAGGGCCGCTACCTGCTCGCCGCCTCCTTCGGCAATGTCCACGGCGTGTACAAGCCGGGCAACGTGGTGCTCCGCCCCGAGCTGCTGAAGGAGCTGAACGAGGGCGTCGCCGCGAAGTTCGGCAAGCCGTCCCCGTTCGACTTCGTCTTCCACGGCGGCTCCGGCTCCTCCGAGGAGGAGATCCGCACCGCGCTGGAGAACGGCGTGGTGAAGATGAACGTGGACACCGACACCCAGTACGCGTTCACCCGCCCCGTCGCCGGCCACATGCTGGCGAACTACGACAGTGTGCTGAAGGTGGACGGCGAGGTCGGCAACAAGAAGCAGTACGACCCGCGCACCTGGGGCAAGCTCGCCGAGGCGTCCATGGCCCGCCGCGTCACCGAGGCCTGCGCCAACCTCCGCTCCACCGGCACCCGCCTCAAGTAGCGACCGCCGCCTCCGGGCCCGGCACCCCGCCCACCGGGGGGTGCCGGGCCCGCGGTGTGCGGGGCGGGCCGGGTGGGAGACTCGGAGGTATGGCCATTCACGAAAACCTGCTGGGGGGACCTCCCCCCACCCATCTGCCCGACGACCCGGAGCCGCGCGAGCTGCTGGCGAACGGCACCGCCCCGGCGGACGTCGCCGCGAAGTACCCGACGTCGTCCCTCGCCTGGGCGCAGCTCGCCGACGGGGCCTTCGAGGCGGGCAGCGTGGTCGAGTCGTACGCCTACGCGCGCACCGGGTACCACCGGGGGCTGGACTCGCTGCGGCGCAGTGGCTGGAAGGGGCACGGTCCGGTGCCCTGGGAGCACGAGCCGAACCGCGGCTTCCTGCGGGCGCTGCACGCGCTGGCGCGGGCCGCGGACGCGATCGGCGAACGCGAGGAGTACGAGCGCTGCTCGCAGTTCCTGAAGGACTCCTCACCGACGGCCGCCCAGACCCTGGGCTGACCCGGGGCACTCCGCTCCACCGCCCCCGTCCGGACAGCCGGGCCGGCCGGACGGGGGCCGGGGCGACCGGGGGCGGCCGGTGCCCGTGCTGGTAGCGTCCCGGCGGAGAGTCCGCCGCGGGGAGGGTGTGCAACATGCCGGACGACGCCTGGCGGAGCGAGGGTGCCGCGCGCGACGCGGCGGAGGAGCGCTCCCTGCTGGCGCACCCCCCGGTACCGCCCGACGCCACCGCCTCCTACGGCGACCACCCCGATCAGGTGGTCGACTTCTACGCCCCGCACCCCGGCCCCGCCGAGGGCCCCGTCCCGCTGGTGGTGCTGCTGCACGGCGGTGCCTGGCGGGCCCCCTACGACCGGCGCCATCTCAGCCCGTTCGCCGCGCTGTTGGCGCGCCGCGGCTTCGCGGTGGCCAATGTCGAGTACCGGCGCGGACGGCCGCTTCCGGAGCCGGGCGGTACGGCGCCCGCCGGTCGCTGGCCGGAGACCTTCGACGACGTGGCCGCGGCCTGCGACGCGCTGCCGGAGCTGGCCGCCGCCGCCCTGCCCGCGGCCGACCCCGGGCGCACCGTCCTCGCCGGGCACTCCGCCGGCGGCCACCTCGCGCTGTGGGCCGCCGCCCGCCATGTGCTGCCCGCCGACTCGCCCTGGCACATCCGGCGCCCGCCCGCCCTGCGCGGGGTGGTCGCACTCGCCCCCATCGCGGACTTCCGCACCGCGGAGGAACTCGGCGTCTGCTCCGGCGCCGCCGGCCAACTCCTAGGCGGCCCCGGGCAGTTCGAGGCCCGCCTGCCGTACGCGGACCCGGTGGCGCTGCTGCCGACGGGCATCGCCACCACCGTGGTGCAGGGCCGCCTGGACACCGAGGTGCCCTGCGAGGTGGCCCTGGCCTTCGCGGACGCGGCGGCCCGCGCCGGCGAGCTGCCCGGCCTGACCCTCCTCGACGGCACCGGCCACTACCCGCTGATCGACCCGTCGTCCGACGCGAGCGCCACAGCCGCCGAGGAGATCGCCCAACTCGCCTGGTGAGTACGCCAGTTCCGCCCATCCGCCTCTCTGGAGACACCGTCTAGTACCTGAGAGGGACCTCCGCGGACCCTACTGGGAGGGGACGACCGGGGCGGGGTGCGCGGCCTACGGTGCTGGGGTGACCGAGAACCCTACCCAGCGGCTGTCCGACAGCCCCGAGTACCGCTTCACCGCGGGCCTCCTGCGCGGACTCCGCGGCGACCTCATAGACGGGGCCTTCGCCTACCGGCCCCTGCCGCCCCTCGCCCCCGACTCGCCGGTGGTGCGCCGGCTGCCCGCCCGCTGGTCGCACCGCACGGTGTGGCTGCCGCACGCCCTGGTGGGCGGTATGGCGCTGCTGGTCCTCTTCGCCGGCGCCACCCGTTCCGGAATCGGCGGCAACATCTTCGAGACCGGTGCCCACCTCTTCGCCAGCCTGCTGCCGACGGCGGCCGTACTGCTCACCCTGGTACGGCCGTTGGGCGCCTTCTGGCTGTCGCTGGCCATCACCCCGTTCCTCAGCCAGCTCGCCGGGGACTGGGACATGTGGCCGTGGACACTCGCCGGTTTCCTCGCCCATCTGACCGTGCTGACGGTGGTGACGGCGCGCACCCGGCCCCGTACCGGTGGCTGGATGTGGCTGCTGACCGCGCTCTTCGCGGCGGTCATCACCGCGCTGTGGGAGCCGTTCTCCGGCTCGAACGCCTTCGGCCTGCTCTTCCTCTCCGCGCTGGTGCTGCTCTGCGTCACCGTGGTGCAGACCCGGCGGCAGGCACGGCAGGACGTCACCGCCCAGCAGCAGGTCACCGCCGTGGAACGCGGCCGCCGCACCCTGCTGGAGGAGCGCACCACCATCGCCAGGGAGCTCCACGACGTGGTGGCGCACCATATGTCGGTGGTCGCCATCCAGGCGGAGGCCGCCCCCTACCGGGTGGAGAACACCCCGCCGGAACTCGCGCAGGCCTTTGTCACCATCCGGGAGAACGCGGTGGCCGCGCTGGCCGAACTCCGCCGGGTCCTCGGGGTGGTTCGCGCCGAGGACCAGGAGGCGCCGGACGCCCCGCAGCCCACCCTCGCCGATCTGGACGCCCTCCTCGCCAATGTGCGGCAGGCCGGGCTGGACGCCGAGCTGGTGGTGACCGGGGCCGCCCGCGGCCTGCCGCAGGGCGTCGAACTCTCCGCGTACCGCATCGTGCAGGAGGCGCTCAGCAATGTGCTGCGCCATGCGCCGGGTGCCGCCGCGAAGGTGGAGATCGGCCATGTGCTGGGCGGCCTCGGCCTCCGTATCGTCAACGGCCCGCCGACCGGCCCCGTCCCGCCCTCCCCGGGCGCCGGGCACGGGGTCACCGGTATGCGGGAGCGGGTGTCCATGCTGGACGGCGAGATGACGGCGGGCCCGGCCGAGGACGGCGGTTACGAGGTGGCGGTCTTCCTGCCGGTCCCGCCCGCCCCCACCACCGAGGAACCCGGGAAGGAAGCGGTATGACGGTACGGGTGCTGATCGCCGACGACCAGATGATGGTGCGCGAGGGCTTCTCGGTACTGCTGAACGCGATGCCGGGTATCGAGGTCGTCGGCGAGGCGGTGAACGGCCGGGAAGCTGTCGACCGGGTACGCGAACTCGCCCCCGATGTCGTCCTGATGGACATCCGGATGCCCGAACTCAACGGCATCGACGCCACCCGCGAGATCGTCGCGGCCGACGCCGACGCGAAGGTCCTGGTCCTCACCACCTTCGACCTGGACGAGTATGTGTACCAGGCGCTGCGCGCGGGCGCCTCCGGCTTCCTCCTCAAGGACGCCTCTGCCCGCCAACTCGCCGACGGCGTACGGGTGGTGGCCTCCGGTGACGCACTGCTGGCGCCCGCGGTGACCCGTCGGCTGATCACCGAGTTCTCCCGGCTCGCCGAGACGCCCCGCCCCACCGCCGGCTCCCCGGACGCCTTCGGCGACCTCACCGAACGCGAGACCGAGGTACTGATACTGATCGCGCAGGGCCTCTCCAACGGCGAGATCGCCGCCCGTCTCGTCGTCGCCGAGTCCACCATCAAGACCCACGTCAGCCGCGTCCTGGTCAAACTCGACCTCCGCGACCGCACCCAGGCCGCGGTCTTCGCCTACGAGGCCCGCCTGGTCACCCCGGGCTGACCACCGCCAAACCCCGGTCCCGCTCACCCATCCGGGTGATCACACTGCGAACCGCCGTTCGTACGGCCGCGGCCCCGGCACAGTGGTGGCTGTTCGGAAGGGGGTGCACCATGACAGTCATGGGTGAGCGCGCACACACGTCCGGCATCTCGGTCGAGGAATTCGAGGTGATCGCCCATGTCGCCGCCGTGGAATCCGAGGCCGCCAGGTTCGAGTTCATCGGCGGACGGGTCAGGGAAAAGCAGATGCCGGACGGAGACCACGACGAGATCCTGCGCTGGTTGCAGCAGCGCTGTATGCAGAGCAGGGCGGATCTGTGGATGTACGGGGAGCGGGGACTGAAGGTCGAGAACTACCGGCGGGGCAGAGCGAGGCCGGACGGAACGCTGGCACCCTCGGGCACCTTCGCCGGACAAGGCGAGTGGGCCGACCCGGCCAGCGTGCTGATGGTCGTCGAGGTCACCTCCTACGACTCCGACACCGACCAGCGCGACCGCAAGGAGAAGCCAGGTGCCTATGCGGGTGCCGGGATTCCGGTGTATCTGCTGATCGACCGGGAGGCCGGCTCGGTCACCGTCTTCCACCGGCCGGATCCCGAGGGCGGTGGGTACCGGGTGCAGTGCGCGGTGAGGTTCGGCGAGCCGCTGGAACTGCCGGACCCGGTCGGATTCCCCCTGGACACCGGGGTGTTGAAGGACTACGTGCGGTAGAGGGCGTCCGGACGCGGCTCGGCCCCGGGCGGCTCTCGTAGCCGTCCGGGGCCGGCGGGGCGGATGGGGGTCGGAACCCCAAGTGGTCCGGGTCCGGGGTCAGTTGGAGAGGTCGCGGCGGCGGAGGGCGGCCAGGCCGGTGGTGGTGAAGGCCGCGGCGATGAGGAGCAGCAGGAGGACCGGGGGCCAGGACATGCCGGCGCCGGGGAGCCGGGGCAGGTGGGCGTAGGGGGACAGGTCCAGGACCGACTGGGGAAGCTTCAGCGCGGGGCCGACCCAGCCGAGGAGCAGTGCGGCACCGGCCACCGCCCAGGACGCGAGGGCCGCCCGGGGCAGGACCCCCAGCAGCAGGACGGCGAAGCCGCCGATGGTCCAGATCGCGGCGAGCTGCACCAGGCAGGCCGCCAGGATCGGGCCCGCGTCGTGCCGGTAGCCGAGGATCAGGCCCAGGGCGCCGACCACCATCAGCAGGGCGGACCCGCCGAAGGCGATCACCAGGTGTCCGCCGGCCCACCGCAGACGGCTCACCGGCGCGGCGAGCAGCCACTCCACCCGCCCGGCGTTCTCCTCGCCGTTCAGCCGCAGTACCGAGGACACCACGTAGAGCGCGCCGACCAGGCCGAGCATCGCCACCATCGAGGCGAGGAAGGCATCGGTCAGGCCGCTCTGGCCGCCCATCCGCTGGAAGATCTCGCGGGCGCTCTCGTTGTCCTTGATCAGGTCGGCGGCGTTGCCCGTCATCCCGCCGAAGACGAGTCCGGCGAGCAGGAAGCCGAGGCTCCAGCCGAGGACGCTGCCGCGCTGCAACCGCCAGGCCAGCGCACCGGCCGTGCCGAGCCGTCCCCGGGCGGGCCCCGGCCTGGTCGGCAGAAAGCTCATCCCGAGGTCCCGGCGCCCGGCCAGCCCGTAGGCGAGGGCGGCCTGGGCGGCGACGGCGAGCGCGAACAGCAGCAGCACCCACCAGCGTTCGGCCGCGAAGGCCCGGGTGTTCTGCAGCCAGCCGATGGGGGAGAGCCAGGTCAGTACGGAGGAGCCGTCGTCGGAGCCGGAGTCGCCCGCGGCGCGCAGCAGGAAGGCCGCGCCGAGCAGGGCGGCGGTCAGCCCGCGGGCCAGCCGGGCGCTCTCGGTGAGCTGGGCGGCGATCGCGGCGACGGTGGCGAAGACCATGCCGAGACCGGCGACGGCGAGACCGAAGGCGAGCGCCCCGGCGGAGCCCTGCGCGGACAGGCCCCCCGTGATCAGCAGGGCCAGTACCGCGTTGGCCGCGGCGGCCGTCAACAGGGCGGCGGTGAGCGGGGCGTGGCGGCCGACCGCGGCGGAGGCGATCACTTCCTGGCGGCCGGTCTCCTCCTCGTCCCGGGTGTGCCGGATCACGATGAGCAGGCTCATGGCGGCGGCGATCAGCCCGGCGAAGGTGCCGACCCGCCAGACGGTGAGCCCGCCGAGGCCGTCGTTGTGGATCGGGCCGAGCATGGCGCGCATCGAGCCGTTGGCCGTCATCGACCGCACCAGCTCGGCCCGTTGGGCCGCGGTGCCGTACATGCTGTTCAGCGTGTTCGGCATACTCAGCACCATCATGGCGTTGACCAGCAGCCATACCGGGATCATGATCCGGTCGGTGCGCACCGCGAGCCGCAGCAGGGACGCGGTGCCGGCCAGCGGACGGCTGCCGCCGGCGGCGGGGGCGGCGAGGGAGGGCTCGGCGAGCGCGGTCATCGGGCCACCGCCCCGGCCGTCTCGTCGGGGGCCTCGGCCGGACCGGTCTCCGAGGTGTAGTGCTGGAGGAAGAGCTGCTCCAGGGTGGGCGGGGTGGCGGTGAGGGAGCGGACGCCGGCCGTGGTGAGGGTGCGCAGCACCGCGTCCAGCTTGTCGGTGTCCACCTGGAGGCTGATGCGCCGCCCCTGCACGTCCAGGTTGTGAACGCCAGGCAACTCGGCCAACCGGCCTGGCTCGCCCGCGAGTTCGGCGCTGATGCTGGTCCGGCTGAGATGGCGCATCTCGGCCAGGGAGCCGCTCTCCACGGTGCGGCCCTTGCGGATGATGCTGACCCGGTCGCAGAGCGTCTCGACCTCGCTGAGGATGTGCGAGGAGAGCAGCACGGTGCGGCCGCGCTCCCGTTCCTCCTCGACGCAGGACTGGAAGACCTCCTCCATCAGCGGGTCGAGGCCGGAGGTCGGCTCGTCGAGGATGAGGAGGTCGACGTCGGAGGCGAAGGCGGCGACCAGGGCGACCTTCTGCCGGTTCCCCTTGGAGTAGGTGCGGCCCTTCTTCGTGGGGTCCAACTCGAAGCGCTCCAGCAGCCGTTCACGCCGTGCCGCGTCCAGCCCGCCGCGCAGCCGCCCGTAGAGGTCGATGACCTCGCCGCCGGTGAGGTTGCGCCAGAGGGTGACGTCGCCGGGTACGTAGGCGAGGCGGCGGTGCAGGGTGACGGCGTCCTGCCAGGGGTCGCCGCCGAGGAGCCGGGCGGTGCCGCTGTCGGCGCGGAGCAGGCCGAGCAGGACGCGGATGGTGGTGGACTTCCCGGCGCCGTTCGGTCCGAGGAAGCCGTGCACCTCGCCGGCCTCGACGGTGAGGTCGAGCCCGTCCAGAGCGTGGGTGCGCCCGAACGCCTTGTGGAGTCCGGTCACCTCTAGCGCGCGATTGTCCTTGGTCATGCTTCAGAACATACGCTTCCTTCAGAAAGTTGTGAAGTTAAGGAATTGTATAAACTCGTATGAGTGAAGGGGGCGGCGGCCACCGTCCGGGGAGCGGGTCGAGGAGCAGGCAGGGAGATGATCGGGAGATGTCCGAGCAGCACGCGGCCGGGGCGCAGCGCCCCGCGAAGCCGCACGTCGATGCCGCCCTGTCCGCCGATCCGGAGGTGGTCTCCCGCTTCGTCGAGGCCTTCGCCTCCCAGCTCGTCGAGGCGGGGATGGCGCGGATGCCGGCCCGGGTCTTCGCCGCGCTCCTCGCCTCCGACGACGGGGTGCTGACCTCGGCCCAGCTCAGCGAGCGGCTCCGGGTCAGCCCGGCCGCCGTCTCCGGCGCGGTGCGCTATCTCGGCCAGGTCAACATGGTCTCCCGCGAGCGCGAGCCCGGCTCCCGCCGCGAGCGCTACCGGGTCTACGCGGACCAGTGGTACGAGGCGCTGACCAACCGCGACGCGGTGATGAAGCGCTGGGCGGTCACCCTGCGGGAGGGCATAACGGCGATGGGTCCCGACACCCTGCCGGGCCGCCGGATGTCCGAGACGCTGGAGTTCTTCAGCTTCCTGGAGGACGAGTTGGCCGACCTGATGGACCGATGGCGCGTACACCGGGACAAGCTGGCCGCGGAAGGCGCCTGGGAACGCGAGCCGCCCCACCGCGCCTCCCGCAGCGACCCCGAAGACACGGCCTGACCCTCCCGCCGACCGCGAACCACCCCCTCACCCCGGCAGCGTCAGGCTCCAGGCTTTGGCGTGCGCGGTCCAGGTGCGGGTGCGGACGGGGCCCGCGACAAGGGCGTCGGCCCGGTAGCGGAAGTCGGGCCCGGAGACGGTGACCGTACGGGCGCGGGCGACCAGTGGGCCGGTGTCGCCGCCCGGCCAGGGGCGGACCTCCACCTCGGCGAGGCCGTCCGCGGTGGGGGCCAGCGAGACGCCCGCCACCGGCCGGTCCAGATCGGCCAGCGTCACGCCGTCCGCCTCCACCCGCAGCCGGGTCGACGCCGCCGGGGCAGGGGGCTGGGGGCGGTCCGGCCGGTCGGTGGGCCGGGCGGCCAGATTCCGCAGCAGGGCGTGGCAGTGCCGCAGCCAGCCGGGGGCGTCCAAGCCGGGCGGGACACCGCTCACCGCGCCCCCCTCCTCGCCCCCGGGTGAGCCGGGCGACGGTATCCGCAGCGCGTCCAGCACCACTCCGCCGCTGTCGTCCACCAGCAGGTCCAACTGCCGCTCCACGCCTTCGAGTACCGCACGGGCCGCGGCCACCACCCCCGTCGGCACCCCCAGGGAACGCGCCAGGTGGAGCGCCCGCCCGGAGCCGACCGGGACCAGGGACAGCGGGCAGCCGTCCAGCTCGCGTTCCCGGTGCAGCACCGCCACCGCCCGCAGCAGCGCGTGGTCGTCGCCGATCACCACCGGCCGCCGGGAACCCCGCCTGGTCAGGGCGCGGGCGAACTCGGCCGGGTCCTCGGGCAGGCACACCCGGGCCGGTGCCCCCGCGCCGAGCACGTCCTTCGCGATCCGCACCGACTCCCCGTCACTGCGCCGGGCAGCCGGATCGATGACCACCAGCAGGTGGCCGCAAGCCGACACCTCGGTCCCTGCCTCGCTTCCTCGGGTAGCATCTTTGTGCAAGAGCCCCCTGCGCTATTGCGCCGGGGGTTTCGTCTAGTCCGGGGCATCCGGTCCGACGGGTCGCGGCCAACGGCGGTCGCCGGTGCACGCCGCCGTACGCGGCGTGCGCCCCTGACCCTGGACATGCCCCGCCCGGAAGGGGTGTACGCCTGTGCCCGCACTTGTGCTGCTCGGTGCTCAGTGGGGTGACGAGGGCAAGGGAAAGGCCACCGACCTGCTCGGTGGGTCCGTGGACTACGTGGTGCGCTACCAGGGCGGCAACAACGCCGGCCACACGGTGGTGGTGGGCGATCAGAAGTACGCCCTGCACCTGCTCCCCTCCGGGATCCTCTCCCCGGACTGTGTGCCCGTCATCGGCAACGGCGTCGTCGTCGACCCGTCGGTCCTGCTCTCCGAGCTGAGCGGTCTGAACGAGCGCGGTGTCGACACGTCGAAGCTGCTGATCAGCGGTAACGCGCACATCATCACGCCGTACAACGTGACGATGGACAAGGTCTCCGAGCGCTTCCTCGGCAAGCGGAAGATCGGCACCACGGGCCGCGGCATCGGCCCCACCTACGCCGACAAGATCAACCGCATGGGCATCCGCGTCCAGGACCTCTACGACGAGTCGATCCTCAACCAGAAGGTGGAGGCCGCGCTCGACGTCAAGAACCAGATGCTCACGAAGTTCTACAACCGCCGCGCCATCCTCACCGACCAGGTCGTGGAGGAACTGCTGGGCTACGCCGAGCAGATCAGGGGCTATGTCGCGGACACCACCCTGGTCCTCAACCAGGCGCTCGACCAGGACAAGGTGGTCCTCTTCGAGGGCGGCCAGGGCACCCTGCTCGACATCGACCACGGCACCTATCCCTTCGTCACCTCCTCCAACCCGACCGCGGGCGGCGCCTGCACCGGTTCCGGAGTCGGCCCGACGAAGATCAGCCGGGTCATCGGCATCCTGAAGGCGTACACCACCCGCGTCGGGGCCGGCCCGTTCCCCACCGAGCTGCATGACGCGGACGGCGAGGCGCTGCGGACCATCGGCGGCGAGCGCGGTGTCACCACCGGCCGGGACCGCCGCTGCGGCTGGTTCGACGCGGTCATCGCCCGCTACGCCACCCGCGTCAACGGCCTGACCGACTTCTTCCTCACCAAGCTCGACGTCCTCACCGGCTGGGAGCAGATCCCGGTCTGCACCGCCTATGAGATCGACGGCCGCCGGGTGGACGAACTCCCTTACTCGCAGACCGACTTCCACCACGCGAAGCCCGTCTACGAGATGCTGCCGGGCTGGTCCGAGGACATCACCGGCGCCAAGTCCTTCACCGATCTGCCGAAGAACGCGCAGGCCTATGTGAAGGCCCTGGAGGAGATGTCCGGCGCCCCGATCTCCGCGATCGGCGTCGGCCCGGGCCGCGACGAGACCATCGAGGTCAACTCCTTCCTCTGAGTTCCTCCGAGTCGGCGACGACCGCGGCCGGCCTCCCGGACTGGGGGCCGGCCGCGGTCAGTCGTCCTTGCTGTACGTCAGCTTCTCGCCGGTCTTGTCGTTGACGCGCTGGAGGCGGCCGTCGGACAGGATCGTCAGGGTGGTCGCGGCGCCGGGGGAGCAGGAGGCGGACGGCCCGGTGGTCACGGTGGACGGGCCGAGGTGGACGCTGCCGCCGGACGGGGCGCGGTCCAGGTCGGCGTGGAAGATGCAGTGGTAGCCGGAGCCGTCGGCGGTGGGGCCGTCCGCGGTCAGCGCCAGCACCGTGTCGCCCACCGAACCCTGCTTGATCACGACGGTACGGCTGCTGTGCCCCGACGCGGTGTCCAGGCCGCTCTTCCAGGTGCCGAGGAACCGGTCCGGCACCTTGCCGCCACCGCTCCCGCCCGAACCACCGCTCCCGGAACCGCCGTTGGAGCTGCCGCCCTTGCCGTGCGCGCCGGCGTTCTTCATCGCGCTGTACACCGAGCCGCCCGCGCCCAGCGCCACCACCACCGCCACCACCACCAGCGCCACCGTGGACCGTGGGGTACGCCGCCTCGGCTGCGGCCCCGGCATCCCGTACGGCCCGGTGCCCCCGGTGCCGTACGGCGAACTCGGGCCGTAGGGCGGGGTGACGGACGGGCCGCTGTGCTGCGGGTAGCCGTAGGCGGCCGACGGGTGCGGCCCGGCGTGCGGGGCGCCGCCGTACGGGGCGCCGGTCGACGGCGGGGACGGCGGTGACGGCGGGGTGGGGGAGGTGCCGAGCATGGTGGGCAGATGGTTCAGCGAACCGGACGAGCGGCTGCCGGTGACCGTGTGATCGCCCTGCCCCGGCGTCCCCGGAGCCGGCGGGTTCGCCGAGTCGTCCGGACCGGAGCCGTCCGGGTCGGCGGGGGTACCGGAGCCGGGCGTACCGGAAGGGGTCGCCGTCGGGTCGCTGGCACCCGGGGCCGGGGGTGCGTCCGGGGCCTCGTCGGGGGACTCGGTGTTGAGCAACTGCACGGCGTGGCGGCCGAGTTGGGCGACCAGGGCGCCGGGGAGCCAGGGCTCGTGGGCGCGGCCGTCGCCGACGGTGTCCTCGGCGCCGGTACGCCGGAGGATGTCGGCGAGGGCGGGGCGGGCGACCGGGTCCTTCTCCAGGCAGTCGGCGATCAGCTCGGACAGGCCCTCCGGGATCCCGTCCAGATTCGGCGGCTCCTGCGCGATCCGGAACATCAGCGCGTGTACCCCGCTGGTGTCGCTGCCGAACGGCAGTCGCCCGGTCGCCGCGAAGGCGAGCACCGAGCCGAGGCAGAAGATGTCGGCGGCCGGGGTGATGCGCTCGCCGCGCACCTGCTCGGGCGCCATGAACCCGGGCGAACCGACCAGCGCCCCGGTACGGGTCATACCGCCGTCGGCGATGGTCTCCAGGGCGCGGGCGATCCCGAAGTCGATGACGCGCGGCCCGTCGATGGTGAGCAGTACGTTCGACGGCTTCAGATCGCGGTGCACCAGGCCCGCGGTGTGGATGTCGGTCAGGGCGCGGGCCAGTCCCGCGGCGAGGATCCGCACCGAGCGCTCCGGCAGCGGGCCGTGGTCATGGCCCACGACCTGCTGGAGCGAGGGCCCGGCCACATAACCGGTGGCCACCCACGGCACCGCCGTGTCGGTGTCCGCGTCCAGGACCGGCGCCGTCCACTCGCCGCCGACCTGGAGCGCCGCCGCCACCTCCAGCCGGAAGCGGTCGCGGAACTCCTGCACCGCGGCCAGCTCCTCGCGCACCAGCTTCACCGCCACGATGCGACCGCGCGCCGAGCGGGCCAGGTACACCTGCCCCATGCCGCCCGCCCCGAGCCGCGCCAGCAGCCGGTACGCCCCCACGTACGGCGGGTCGTCCGGCCCCAGCCGCCCCATACCCATGTGCTCCCCTGTGCTCCCCCTGGCCGCCCCTGTCAGCGAAGAGAATAGTGGGCTCCGCGGCCCCGGTCCCAGGCACCGCCGCTACGGCTCCGTAACGACGTCCGCGCGCGCCCGCTCCCGGGTGGGCGCGGACGCGACACAGTGTCCGGTCTGCCCGGTGACCGCAGACAGGACGCCGATGGCAGCGCCGGCGGCCCGCGTCCTACCCTCAGCGGCATGACCCCTCAGCACGCCAAGCCCGACCCGGCGGCCGGCGCCGCCGTCAAGGCGGCCGACCGCGCCCATGTCTTCCACTCCTGGTCAGCGCAGGAGCTGATCGACCCGCTCGCCGTAGCAGGCGCCGAGGGGTCCTACTTCTGGGACTACGACGGCAACCGCTACCTCGACTTCGCCAGCGGCCTCGTCTTCACCAACATCGGCTACCAGCACCCCAAGGTGGTCGCCGCGATCCAGGAGCAGGCAGGGCGGCTGGCGACCTTCGCGCCCGCCTTCGCCATCGAGGCCCGCTCCGAGGCCGCCCGCCTCATCGCCGAGCGCACCCCCGGCGACCTGGACAAGATCTTCTTCACCAACGGCGGCGCCGAGGCCGTGGAGAACGCGGCCCGGATGGCCCGGGTGCACACCGGCCGCCCCAAGATCCTCAGCGCCTACCGCTCGTACCACGGCGCCACCAACGCCGCGATCCACCTCACCGGTGACCCGCGCCGCTGGGCCTCCGACACCGGGGCCGCGGCCACCGTCCACTTCTGGGCGCCCTTCCTGTACCGCACGCCGTTCTACTCGGAGAGCGAGCAGCAGGAGTGCGAGCGGGCGCTGGCGCACCTCGCGGACACCATCGCCTTCGAAGGGCCCGGCACCATCGCCGCCGTCATCCTGGAGACCATCCCGGGCACCGCCGGCATCATGCCGCCGCCGCCCGGCTATCTGGCGGGCGTACGCGAACTGTGCGACCAGCACGGCATCCTGCTCGTCCTGGACGAGGTCATGGCCGGCTTCGGCCGCACCGGCACCTGGTTCGCCGCCGACCTCTACGACGTCGTCCCCGATCTGCTCACCTTCGCCAAGGGCGTCAACTCCGGCTATGTCCCGCTCGGCGGCGTCGCCATCTCGGGCGCGGTCGCCGAGACCTTCGCCCGCCGCCCCTACCCCGGCGGACTCACCTACTCCGGGCACCCGTTGGCCTGCGCCGCCGCCGTCGCCACCATCGAGGCGATGGCCGAGGAGGGCATCGTGGAGCACGCCGCGAAGCTGGGCGAGACGGTGCTCG
The DNA here is from genome assembly GCF_042885635.1 of Streptomyces sp. NPDC058045. Taxonomy (NCBI): domain Bacteria; kingdom Bacillati; phylum Actinomycetota; class Actinomycetes; order Kitasatosporales; family Streptomycetaceae; genus Streptomyces; species Streptomyces sp. NPDC058045. The sequence goes on from NZ_JBHVRR010000021.1 coordinate 73,862, forward strand.
GCCCCGGGCTGCGGGCACTCGCCGAGCGGCACCCCAGCGTCGGCGAGGTACGCGGCGTCGGCGCCTTCTGGGCCCTGGAGCTGGTACGGGACCGCACCACCCGCGAGCCCCTGGTCCCGTACAACGCGAGCGGCGCCGACAACGCGCCGATGGCGGCCTTCGCGGGCGCCGCCAAGCAGCGCGGCCTGTGGCCTTTCGTGAACATGAACCGCACCCATGTGGTGCCGCCCTGCAACCTCGGCGAGGCCGAGGCGAAGGAGGGCCTGGCCGCGCTGGACGAGGCCCTCACGGTGGCCGACGAGCACACCGTGTAGCCGCCGCCACCCCCGGGCGCCGCGTAGGGTTGCGATCACCGGGTCCATGTCAGGACCTGGCCCGGGCCTGTCCGCGGAGTCCGGCGCCGGGCTCCGCGGACCCGGCCCAGCGGCACCCAGGGGAGGCCCGTCAGCCATGCGCGCCAGCGTGACCCGCTCCACCCTGCGCCAGCAGCTCGCCGACGCGCTGCGCGACGAGGTGCTGTCCGGACGGCTGTGCCCCGGGCGGGAGTTCACCGTCAAGGAGATCGCCGAGTCGTACGGCGTCTCCGGCACCCCGGTCCGCGAGGCCCTGGTCGACCTGGCCGCGCAGGGACTCCTGGACGCCGTGCAGCACCGCGGCTTCCGGGTGCACACCTACGACCGCGCGGACTACCTGGGCCTGGTCGAGGCCAGCAACCTCGTCACCGAGGGCATGTTCCACGTCCTCGCCGACCGCTCCACCACGGACCCGCCCGCCCCCGCCGCTGTCGCGGACTCCCTGCTGGCCGTACGGCGCCGCGGCGAGGAGGCCGGACGCGCCGCCCGCACCGGCGAACTCGCCATCCTCGTCGGCTACGACCTGCGCTTCTGGCGCGAGCTGGCCGTCCTCTACGGCAACCCGTACCTGTCGGACTTCCTGCACGGGCTGCGGGTCAGATCCTGGGCCTGCGCGGTGCCGGTGCTGCACCGCTGCCACGATCTGCGCGACCGCCTCTGGGACGAGCACACCGACCTGATCGACGCCCTGCTCCAGCAGGAGATGGACACCGCCCGCACCATCGTCGCCCGCTACCACTCCCGCGCCCTGGAACTCTCCCCGCACCTGTCCGACTGACCGGCGGCCCGCCCCCGGCAGGGATACCGGGGCCGCCCAGCGGGAAAGCCCCCTGCCAGGCCACGCACTAGGGTCGTGCGCAGCCGACCGCCGGTCACGGACCTGCGGTGACCGCGGACCGAACAAGAGCGATACAAGAGTGATCGGGAACCGATCAAGCCGAGTAGAGGAGTAGTCCTTGGCCTGTGACCTGTGGCTCGTGCCCCTCGTCGACGTGCTGTGCCACAGCCCCGACAATCCCTTCGCCGAGGAACTCGCCCTCTACGACCGGACGTTGACCGCCGCCGGCCAGCCCCCCGTCCCCGTCTACGCCTATATGCCGGGCCTCTCCGGCGATGTCGCCCCCGTCGCCGGGTTCGACTACGACGCACTGCACTTCCTGCGCCGGGCCTATCTCCTCCAGGTGTGCGGCCTCGCCGTCACGCCTGTCGACGAACTCGGCGGGGACTACGAGCAGTTGCTGGAGATGTTCGAGCCCACCGCCCAGCAGTCCCACCTGGTCTGGCACTACGACCACGCCGGGGCCTATGTGCCGGTGGACTTCCCCGCGCCCCTCGCCAACGACGAACTCCTCGATGGCGGCGGCCCGTTGGGCTCCTCGCACGGACTGCTCCGCGAACTGGAGCAGGTGGCCCCCGCCCTGGGGATAGATCCGGCCAATCCGCCGCTCCCCCCGGAGCCGCCGCGCGGCCCCACCGAACTAGAGGAGCCCGCACCGCCCGCACCCGACGACGGCGGCCCCTTCGCCCGGGAACGGCACGTCTGGCTGGGGCTGCACGCGGCGGCCACCCGCAGCCTGGCCCAGGGCAGCATGATCGTCTTCTCCTGACCCCGGCGGGATTCGGGCCGGCCTCAGCGGGACTCCGGGCGCTGGCGCGGCATGTGCGGGGCGCGGGCCGAGACCACCCGGGTCGCCGTGCCCGCCGCCCCGCCGCCCTCCGGCTGCCCCACCCCGGCGGAGATCCGCATACCCAGCGGCAGCGCCCCCGCCCGGAAGTCGCCCATCCAGTCCGCCGTCTCCACCCGGACCAGTTCCGTCACGTCGTCGCAGAACCGCCGCAGCACCCCCAGGCAGCGCTCCGCCGCCTCGCTCGCGGTGCCCTCCGCGGGGCCCAGCACCTCCCGCACGCTCTCCGACGCCCAGTCGAACTGGAGCACCTGGAGCCGCCGCTGCACCGCCTGCGCCGTCGCCATGTCCCGCATCCAGCCGGCGGTCAGCCCGAAGTAGCGGTCGGCGGCCACACAGGCCACCGCGACCAGCAGCCCCAGATAACCCCAGGCGGTGCCCCGGGACACGGTGCCGGTCAGCTCCAGCAGCGGCAGCGCGGCGCCCGCCAGCGCACCGATCCCGGCCCCGGCCCGCAGCAGCCGGGCCGCCCGCCGCTTCCCGGCACGGCCGGCCAGATACCAGGTGGCGGTGGTCAGCGCGCCCCGCTCCACCCACCGGTACAGCTCGTCCAGCGAGGCGGCCGGCTCCTCCCAGTCCCCGTCCGGGAAGCGCCGCCCGGACAGATCCCCGGGCCGCCCCCCGCCGCCCCGCCGCACCCGCGCGGCACCGTACGGATCCCCGCTCCGGTACGGGTCGGGCGGAGGCGGCACGGGGACGCCGGACGGGAAGGGGGCGCCCGGGCCCCAGCCGGCGGCCGCGGCCTCCTCCCCGGGGCGCGGCCGGCGGGCGGGTGGCCCGCTCGCCGGCTCCCCTGGTGGTACCCCCTCCGACGACGCCCCCTCGGACGGCCGCTCGGGCTGCATCTCCGGCTGGCTCACCCGGCACTCCCTCGTCGCGCGTACGTAGTGCCGCACACCGTGTGTGTGCGGCGGACAGCACCGGGCCCGGGACCCCTCGGGGAGTCCGGTCGCGGTGTGTGCAGGGCTCTCTCTACCGCCCAACGGGTGGCGCTGCGGCGCGTTCCGCGTGTTTTACGCCCGGAAGGGGGTTCTGATCAGGTATAGGACCCTGGTTCGACTCACTCGAAAGAGTGCTGGGGCGAGGCGGCCCCGGAACACGTAGGCTCGTGCCAGGCGGCAAACCCCGCCATACACCCGAGTAGCACCCGTGAATTTCCAGGAGCTGATCGTGATTCCCGGTGGTGGCCAGCCCAATATGCAGCAGTTGCTGCAGCAGGCCCAGAAGATGCAGCAGGACCTCGCTCAGGCGCAGGAGGAGCTCGCGGCGACCGAGGTCGACGGGCAGGCCGGCGGCGGTCTCGTCCGGGCCACCGTGACCGGCTCGGGAGAGCTGCGCGGCCTGCGGATCGACCCGAAGGCGGTCGATCCGGAGGACACCGAGACGCTGGCCGACCTGATCGTGGCCGCCGTCCAGGCCGCCAACGAGAACGCCCAGCAGCTCCAGCAGCAGAAGCTCGGCCCGCTCGCCCAGGGCATGGGCGGCGGCGGAATCCCCGGCCTCCCCTTCTGACCCGCCCCGTTCGCCACTACGGTACGGGTCGTACGAGCAGCCGGCCGAAGGCAGAGCACCGAGAGAGGCAGTCCGTTGTACGAAGGCGTGGTCCAGGACCTCATCGACGAGTTGGGCAGGCTGCCCGGCGTCGGTCCCAAGAGCGCGCAGCGGATCGCCTTCCACATCCTGCAGACCGAGCCCGCCGATGTGCGGCGCCTGGCGCAGGCCCTGCTTGAGGTGAAGGACAAGGTCCGCTTCTGCGCGGTCTGCGGCAACGTCGCCCAGGAAGAACAGTGCGGAATCTGCCGCGACACCCGCCGGGACCCGGCCGTGATCTGCGTGGTCGAGGAGCCCAAGGACGTCGTGGCGATCGAGCGGACCCGGGAGTTCCGGGGCCGCTACCACGTCCTGGGCGGCGCCATCAGCCCCATCGAGGGCGTCGGCCCCGACGACCTGCGGATCCGGGAGCTGCTGGGCCGCCTGGCCGACGGCACCGTCGGCGAGCTGATCCTCGCCACCGACCCCAATCTGGAGGGCGAGGCCACGGCCACGTACCTCGCGCGCATGATCAAGCCCATGGGCCTCAAGGTCACTCGCCTGGCCAGCGGCCTCCCGGTGGGAGGCGATCTGGAGTACGCGGACGAGGTCACCCTGGGCCGCGCTTTCGAGGGGAGACGACTCCTAGATGTCTGACACCACGCTGCAAGCGACCGCCGAGCACACCACCGCGACCGCTCTGCCGGACGGCGCGGATCCGGACGACTTCGCCGTCCAGATCTCCGACCAGGTGCAGAGCTTCATCATGGCGGTCACCGAGGTGGCCAAGGGCGACGAGCCGGACTCCGCGGTGCCGTTCCTGCTGCTGGAGGTCTCGCAGTTGCTGCTGGCCGGCGGCCGCCTCGGCGCCCACGAGGACATCGTCCCCGACGAGCGCTACGAGCCGGATCTCGGGCCGGAGGGCGATGTGGACGAGCTGCGGGAGCGCCTCGCCGCCATCCTCGAACCGGTCGACGTGTACTCGGAGGTCTTCGACCCGTACGAGCCGCGGAAGGCGCCGGTGGCCTGCCGGATCTCCGACGATCTCGCGGACGTCGTCACCGATCTGCGGCACGGTATGGCGCACTACCGCGCCGGGCGCACCGTGGAGGCGCTGTGGTGGTGGCAGTTCTCGTACTTCTCCAACTGGGGGTCGACCGCCTCGGCCTCGCTGCGGGCGCTCCAGTCCGTGGTGGCGCATGTGCGGCTGAACCAGCCCCTGGAGGAGCTGGACGGCCTCGACACCGATCAGGACCTGGGCGACGAGACCCTCGACGAGGAGGCCGGCCGCGTCATGGCCGAGGAGATCGCCGAGCCGCTGGGCCTGCGCGAGCGCGACTGAGGCCGCCCGGTTCTTAGGCTATTGGGCCGGCGAACTCCTCGGCGGGGGCGGTGAGTTCGGGGCCGGCCATGGCGTCGGGGCTACTGCTGTGAGGCGGGCCACTTTCCGGAGTGGGCGGGAGGGATGGGGGCAGATGCCGTGTGGGGCGGCCGGGTGTGCACCGCGGACCAGCGGAGGCGCACGGCCCTGACTCATGAGACCACTGAGTGAGCGGGACATCTCACGATGTGGCAGAGGAGGGTGGGATTCCGGTCGCTCGCTAGAATTGACCGGCCGCAATCACGCGGATCGACACGGATTGAGCGAGGAGCGCACGTGGGCCTTGTCGTGCAGAAGTACGGAGGTTCCTCCGTAGCCGATGCCGAAGGCATCAAGCGCGTCGCCAAGCGGATCGTGGAAGCCAAGAAGAACGGCAACCAGGTGGTTGCCGTGGTCTCCGCGATGGGCGACACGACGGACGAGCTGATCGATCTCGCCGCGGAGGTATCCCCGATGCCTGCCGGGCGGGAGTTCGACATGCTGCTGACCGCCGGGGAGCGGATCTCCATGGCCCTGCTGGCGATGGCGATCAAGAACCTGGGCCATGAGGCCCAGTCGTTCACCGGCAGCCAGGCCGGCGTGATCACCGACTCGGTCCACAACAAAGCGCGGATCATCGACGTCACACCGGGCCGGATCCAGACCTCGATCGACGAGGGCAACATCGCCATCGTGGCCGGGTTCCAGGGGGTGTCCCAGGACAAGAAGGACATCACCACCCTGGGCCGCGGCGGCTCCGACACCACCGCGGTGGCCCTGGCCGCCGCGCTGAACGCGGACGTCTGCGAGATCTACACCGACGTCGACGGCGTCTTCACGGCCGACCCCCGGGTCGTCCCCAAGGCGCGGAAGATCGACTGGATCTCGTTCGAGGACATGCTGGAGCTGGCCAGCTCCGGGTCCAAGGTGCTGCTCCACCGTTGCGTGGAGTACGCCCGCCGGTACAACATCCCGATCCATGTGCGGTCCTCCTTCTCGGGGCTGCGCGGGACCTGGGTCAGCAACGAACCGCAAGGGGATCAGAAGGTGGAGCAGGCCATCATCTCGGGCGTCGCCCACGACACCTCCGAGGCCAAGGTCACGGTCGTCGGCGTACCGGACAAGCCGGGGGAGGCCGCCTCGATCTTCCGGGCCATCGCCAATGCCGAGATCAACATCGACATGGTCGTGCAGAACGTCTCGGCCGCGTCCACCGGTCTCACCGACATCTCCTTCACCCTCCCCAAGACGGAGGGCCGCAAGGCCATCGACGCCCTGGAGCGCACCCGCTCGCAGGTCGGTTTCCACTCGCTGCGCTACGACGACCAGATCGGCAAGATCTCCCTCGTCGGCGCCGGGATGAAGACCAACCCGGGTGTCACCGCCACCTTCTTCGAGGCGCTCAGCGACGCGGGCGTCAACATCGAGCTGATCTCGACCTCCGAGATCCGCATCTCGGTGGTCACCCGCGCCGATGACGTCAACGAGGCGGTGCGCGCCGTGCACACCGCGTTCGGCCTGGACTCCGACTCGGACGAGGCCGTGGTCTACGGGGGCACCGGACGGTAGGGGAGCCCGTGTGATGAGGGGTACCGGACGATGACCGGCCGGCCGGCGCTCGCGGTCGTGGGAGCGACCGGGGCGGTCGGTTCGGTCATGCTCCGGATCCTGTCCCAACACGCGGACATCTGGGGCGAGATCAGACTGGTCGCCTCCCCGCGCTCGGCCGGCCGCAAGCTGACCGTGCGCGGCGAGGAGACCGAGGTGGTGGCGCTGTCGGAGGAGGTCTTCGACGGGGTCGACATCGCGGTCTTCGACGTCCCCGAGGAGGTCGCCGCCGAGTGGGCGCCGGTCGCCGTGGCGCGCGGCGCGGTCGTGGTGGACAACTCGGCCGCCTTCCGGCTGGACCCCGAAGTGCCCCTGGTGGTGCCGGAGGTCAATCCGCACGCGGCCCGGGTCCGCCCGCGCGGCATCGTCGCCAACCCGAACTGCACCACCCTGTCGATGATCGTCGCGGTGGGCGCCCTGCACGCCGAGTTCGGGCTGCGGGAGCTCGTCGTCTCCTCGTACCAGGCGGTCAGCGACGCCGGGCCGGCCGGGGTGGAGGCGCTGCGCCGGCAGCTCTCGCTGGTCGCCGGTACCGAACTCGGCACCAGCCCCGGCGATGTGCGCCGCGCCGTCGGCGACGACACCGGCCCCTTCGCGGAGCCGGTCGCGCTCAATGTGGTGCCCTGGTCCGGGTCGCTCTGCGAGGACGGCTGGTCCTCGGAGGAGATGAAGGTACGGGACGAGTCGCGCAAGATCCTCGGCCTGCCGCGGCTGCCGGTGGCCGCGACCTGCGTGCGGGTGCCGGTCGTCACCACCCACTCCCTCACCGTGCACGCCCGTTTCGAGAACGAGGTCACGGTGGACCGGGCGCGGGAGATCATCGCCACCGCGCCGGGGGTCGTCCTCTTCGACAATCCGGCGGCCGGTGAGTTCCCCACCCCGGCCGACGTGGTGGGCACCGATCCGACCTGGGTGGGCCGGGTACGCCGCAGCCTGGACGACCCGAGCGCGCTGGAACTCTTCGTCTGCGGCGACAATCTGCGCAAGGGCGCGGCTCTCAACGCGGTGCAGATCGCGGAGTTGGTGGCGGCGGAGTTCACCGGCGCCTGAACCGGGGTCCGTTCCCAGGACGGCCTGCCGGAGACGGTGATTCCGGGCGAGGGCACCGGGCTCGGTGGCCGCAGGCCCCGCCTGTAGGATCCATGTGATTTTTATGTGCGGGTTTGTGACCCGGATCGCTTGTGCCGACCCCCGTGCACAGCCGAAGATTTCCTTTCCCGCTCGTGGAACCGTCCACGCGGCGGAGCGCGTCTACGCCCTCACCCGGTAGTGGCGGACGGCGCGCCGGGCGTCAACCCGCCGGTGGAAAACGGGCATAGGGGAAGAGCTGGTATGGATGGCAGCCATTGACACACCGTCAAAAGCGGTGCCCTGCATCTCCGGGCCACCCGGCGCACACCGATCCGCCGTCACGTACAACCCTGACGGAGGGAAGAGTGTCAAACCAGCGTGGCAGAGGTACTCCAATTCACAGCAGTCGGCGGCGCCGCGGCCCTTCGCCGTCCGCCCGGCCGGGCCCGGGTGTCCGGCGGAATGCCGGTGATCGCGCCCGCACCCGCCGCCCGGCCCGGGACCATCCCCTCGGCACGCGAGGGCGCTGACGAGACGATGGCCGCGGGCACCACAGTCGACCACCTGACCGAGACCTACCGCGCGCACTACCGCTCCCTGCTCGGACTGGCGGCCCTGCTGCTGGACGACACCGCCTCCTGCGAGGACGTCGTCCAGGAGGCGTTCATCCGGGTCCACTCCGCGCGCAAGCGGGTGCGGGACCCGGAGAAGACCCTGGCCTATCTGCGCCAGACCGTGGTGAACCTCTCCCGCTCCGCGCTGCGCCGCCGCATCCTCGGGCTGAAGCTGCTCTCCAAGCCGATGCCCGACATGGCGAGCGCCGAGGAAGGCGCCTACGAGCAACTGGAGCGCGACGCGCTGATCCGCGCCATGCGCGGCCTCCAGCGCCGCCAGCGCGAGGTGCTGGTGCTGCGGTACTTCGCCGATATGACGGAGGCCCAGGTCGCCGAGGCCCTCGGTATATCGCTGGGCTCCGTCAAGGCGTACGGCTCCCGCGGGATCGCCGCACTGCGTATAGCCATGGAGGCCCCGGTATGAACGGGCCCGAGAACACCGGCCCCGAGGGGCGCCGCGAGGACCGGCCGCAGCCGTTCCGGAGCGCGGTGAACGGTGACCGGTCCGCGCCGCCCACCGGGCCAGCGGACTCCGAACCGCCCGCCGACGAGCAGGCGCTGCGCCGGCTGCTCCAGCAGTCGGTGGCCGAGGTGCAGCCGAGCGAGGACGCCCTCGACCACCTGCTGCAGGCCGTGCCCGCCCGGCGCGCCCGCCGCCGGCAGGCACTCGTCGGACTGGCCGCCGCCACGGTCCTGTTGGGCACCGCGGCGCCCGCCGTCGTCCATGTCTCCCGCTCGGGCGGCTCCGACCGGGACCGCACCTCGGTCGCCGGTCACGGTGAGGACGCGCACGGCGGCACCGGCCAGGGCAAGGGCCCCGGCAACGGCTATGTCTCCCCCGGGCAGTCGCACGACGCCCAGCGGAGCAAGAACCCGGACGACAAGCGGAAGCACGGCACCTCCGACGGCAAGGAGTCCGGCGGAGGCGGCGCCAGCAGAGGGCCCGGCCCGTCGAGCACCATGGCGGCCAGCTCGCCCAGTTGCGGCGCCGCGGAGTTGGGCAACCAGGTGGCGAGCGTCGGCACCCCCGACGCCTCGGGCCGGGTCTACGGGTCGTTCCGCGTCTCCAACATCTCCCTCGGCAACTGCACCGTGGACGGGCCCGGCAGTGTCAGCGCCGCCGCCCTCGGTACGGCGGACGCCACCCGGATCTCCGTGGTGGACCACACCGCCGGCGACGCCGCGACCGGCCTGCCCGCACCCTCCGCGGAGCAGTCCCCGCTGGTCCTGCGGCCCGGCCAGACGTACGAGGTGCGCTTCGCCTGGGTACCGTCGGCGACCTGTACCGCCGACGGCGGTGGCAGTGGCGGAGATGGCGGCGGCGACGGCGGCAGTGCGGGACCCAGTCCCGATCCGACGCCCTCCGAGGGGGCCGGCGGCGGTGGCGGTGGCGACCAGAGCGGGGTGGACACCCAGACCAACCGGGTGGAGCCGTCGTCCGGCGGCAGTGTCACCGTGGCGCACACCGCGGAGCCGGGCTCGCCCGCCGCGGAGGCCACCATCCCCGACGCCTGCGCCGGCACCCTCTACCGGACGGGCATCCTCCAGGGCTCCTGACCTTCAGTGCCCTTCAGGGCCTCTGCCCCTTGGCGCCCTTGCCCCTCAACGCCCTTGATCGTCAAGGCGCTTGATGCTCAAGGCCGCTGACCCTCCCGGCTGCGGCCGGTGCCGGACCCGGTCCTGGTCTCAGCCGACCTCGGCCGGGTCCTGGCGTTCCGCGGCGGCCGGTGCCGGTCCGCGTCCGGTGCCGTCTCCGGGCCCGGCAGCAGGCCGAGTTCGGCGTCGCGGACCGCCTCCGCCTCCCGTCGCAGCAGCCGGAACCACATGAAGACCACAAAGCCCGCGAAGACGAACCACTCGCCGGTGTAGCCCAGATTCTGGAAGGCCTTCAGATCGAGGCCGCTGCCCTGCGGCGCCGTCGCCGGTACCGCCGTCAGCCCGCGGTCCGCCGGGTCGAGCGTGACCCAGGCGTCGTACACCCGGTACGGGACCAGGTTCACCAGGGACGCGGCGCTGATCATGCCGACCTGGCCTTCGGGGAGGCCGCCGACCGCGGTCACGCCGTTCGCGCCGGCCGACTCCGAGGCCTGGAGCGCACCGGTCACGGTGACCTCGCCGGACGGCGCCTCCGGTACCGCGGCCCGGTCCGCACGGCCCGGCAGCCAGCCCCGCACCACGGGTAGCGCCCGGCCGTCCACCGTCTTCAGCAGTCCCAGTACATAGAAGCCCTGCCGGTCGTCGAGGCTGCGGTGCGGGACCAGCAACTGGCGGTCGTAGCGGCCGGTGGCGGTGGTGCGGCGGCCCGCGGTGTCCTGGCTCACCGGCAACAGCGAGGCCAGCGGTCGCGCCGCCTCCTGATGCGCCCCGGCGGAGTCCCGCTGGGCGGACTCATGACCCTGTACGCGGTCCTCGAACCGGCCGAGCTGCCAGGAACCCATGAAGACGCAGAACGGGATCGCCAGGACGACGAAGACGTTGATTCCCCACCAGCGGGGGGTCAGGAGGAACCGGTACACACCCACCAAGGTACGGGGCGCGCGCCCACCGCCCGGCCTCGGGGGCGGCCTCCGGCGCACCCGCCCCCGACCGGTCCGCCGTCAGATGTGGCGCAGCGCGAACTCCACCTCCTGCCGTACCTGCTTGATCCGTTCGTCCACCACCAGGGAGCCGTGGCCCGCGTCATAGCGGTAGACCTCGTGCACGGCGTCCCGGGCGGCGAGGCGGGCGACGTAGTTGTCGATCTGGCGGATGGGGCAGCGCGGGTCGTTGACGCCCGCCGAGATGTACACCGGGGCCTTCACCGCGTCCACGTAGGTCAGCGGTGAGGACGCCTCGAAGCGCTCCGGGACCTCCTCGGGGGTGCCGCCGAGGAGGGTGCGGTCCAGGGCCTTCAGGGCTTCCATCTCGTCGTGGTAGGCCGTCACATAGTCCGCGACGGGGACCGCCGCGACGCCCACCGTCCAGGCGGAAGGCTGGCTGCCCACGCCGAGGAGGGTCAGGTAGCCGCCCCAGGAGCCGCCGGTGAGCACCAGCCGCTCCGGGTCGGCGAGGCCCGAGGTCACGGCCCACTCGCGGACCGCGGCGATGTCCTCCAGCTCGATCAGGCCGACCCGGTGCTTGAGGGCGTCCGTCCAGGCCCGGCCGTATCCGGTGGAGCCGCGGTAGTTGACCCGGACGACGGCGAAGCCGTGGTCCACCCAGGCCGCCGGGCCCGCCGCGAAGGAGTCGCTGTCGTGCCAGGTGGGGCCGCCGTGGATGTCGAAGACGGTGGGCAGCGGGCCGGTGCCGCCGGCGGGCCGCTGCACCAGGGCGTGGATCCGGCCGCCGGGCCCCTCCACCCACACGTCCTGCACCGGCACCGAGGCGGGGGCCTTGCGGCCCGGCGGGTCCAGCACCACTTCGCCGGTGGTGGAGCGCACCACGGGCGGCTCGGCGGCGGAGGACCACAGGTACTCCACGGTGCCGTCGGGCCGGGCGGTGGCGCCGGAGACGGTGCCCGCCGGGGTGTCGACGCGCTTCGCGGTGCGCCCGGCGACGTCGTAGCGCCAGAGCTCGCTGCGGGCTTCGAAGCTGTGCGCCACCAGCAGCCCGGAGCCGTCCGGATACCAGTCGGCGGAGACGTCGCCCGGCAGGTCGATCGCCAGGTCCTGCTGCTCGCCGGTGGCCACGTCCCAGATCATGGGCTCCCAGCGGCCGCGGCGCTGGTGCCCCACCAGGAGCCGGGTGTCGCCTTCGACGGGGGCGAACCCCAGGGCGCTCAGGCCGAGTTCGACCGTGCCGCCCTCGGAGTCGTCCAGCTCGGCGACGGTGCTGCCGTCGGGGCGTACCACGCGGAGTGCGGAGTGCATCGCGTCGCCGTGCTCGGTGTGCTCGATCACGATGAGGGAGCCGTCGTGCGAGAGGTCGCCGACTCCGGCGGACTCGCGGTGCCGGTAGATCTCCGCGGGGGCGCCGCCGTCCCGCACCACATGCACGGTGGAGCCGTCCTCGTCGGTGGAGCGGCCGACGACCAGGGTGCCGTCCCGGCCGATGGCGAGCCCGGCCGGATAGGACGGATCGAGGCCGGGCACCGCGGGCTCGTCACCGTCCCCCGCCTTGCCGCCGCCTTCGAAGGGGCGGCGGCGCCAGATGCCGAACTCGTCGCCGTCCTTGTCGTCGAACCACCAGATCCACGCGCCGTCGGGGGAGAGCACGCCGTCCGTGGTGCCGTTCGGCCGGTCCGTGACCTGGCGCTGCTCGCCGGTGGCGCGGTCCCAGGCGTACAGCTCGTAGGTGCCGGAGGCGTTGGACACGAACAGCGACCGGTCGGGTGCGTCCTGCGCCCAGTCCGGCAGCGACACCCGCGGGGCGCGGAAGCGCTGCTCCCAGTCCGGCATGGTGTCCGGTGCGTTGCTCGCGTTGTTCTCAGTCATGGCCCCATAGTGCACGGACCGGATGGCCTCGTGGGAGGACGGCCCCCAACCTGTGGACAACTCCCGCCGCGGACCGTCGGCCGCGGGTAAATCACACCGCAGACCCCGGCCTGTGGACAACCGGAGCGCACCCCGGATCCCGTGGTTAGAGTTCCCGGGTCGGCCAGTTCAGGAAGCGGGCGCCGATGACCGCGGTCTGGAGGGTGTAGCGGTCACCGGGGTCGGTGGGGTCGGCGCCGGTGAGGGTGTGGATCCTGGCCAGCCGGTAGGTCAGGGCCCGTACGCTCAGGGACAGTCGGCGGGCGGCCTCCGCCGCCACGCAGCCGGAGTCGAAGTAGGCGCGCAGCGTCTCCAGCATGGGGCCCGCCCCGCCGCGGGCGTCGGCGAGCGGTCCCAGGGTGGCCAGCACCAGTTCGGCCATGGCCTGCCGGTCCCGGGTGAGGACGGGGTAGACCAGCAGTTCGCGGGCGTGCAGTACCGGGTCGGTCAGTTCCAGGCGGCGGGCCAGGTCCAGCACGCTCAGCGCCTCCTCGTAGGAGTGCACCACGCCGCCGGGGCCCTGCTGGGGGCGGCCCACGGCGACCCGGCCGCCGTCGGTGCCCGCGTAGGCGTGCTTGGCGAAGTAGGTGAGGACCTCGGGGCTGCCGCCGGGGGCGACGCAGACCAGGCGGCCGTCCTTGGTGGTGAGGAGTATGCGGCGGTCGCCGAAGCGGGCGATGAGGGCCTGCTCGACCTGGCGGGGCACCGAGTCGCCCTCGGTGTAGCCGGTGGTGCCCTCGGCGACGGCGACGGCGTGCTCCAGTGAGAGCCGCATCCCGAAGCGTTCGGCGCGTTCCGCGAGCCGCCCCAGGTCGCTGCGGCCGAAGAGCAGGTCGTCGATGAACTCGCGGCGGGCCGCCTCCTCTTGGCGGACCGCGATGAGCTGGGCCCGCTCATAGCCCTCGGCGACGGCGTCCACGGCCTGCTCGACCGCGGCCAGGATGTGGCCCACGTCGCCGGGACCGGCGCCGGGCGGCCAGTGCGCGCGGATCGCGGAGAGGTGCGCGGAGACCAGGGCGCGCAGTCCGAAACCGGCTTCGGCGGCCTGTTCGCCCAGGTCCCGGCGCCGCTGGAGTTCGTCCCGGGTGAGGCGGCGGCCGGTGGCGGCGATCTCGGCGAGCATCGGGCCGTACCCGTCGAGGTACTGCTCGGGTATGTCCTGACCCGCCACCTGTGTCCCCCCGCTGTGCCCGGTTGCCGCCCCCGTGTAGAGAGTTGTAACCCATCGGGAGGGTTGGGGGCATCTCACGGGCGGTTCGCGTGCCTGGGCTGGGACCGGTCGTGCGGGTGGTGCGGGCCCGCCGCGCGGTCGATGGCGCGTTCCACGGCGGCCACCCGGTCGGCGAGCAGTCCGAGCGCGCCGACCGCGCGGGCCAGCGGGTCCTGTTCGTCGCCGCCGAGGTCGCGGACGCGGACATGGGCGGCGCGCAGTTCGTCCCAGCGGGCGGCCTGGGCGGGGGTGAGGGTGCCGCACAGCTCGGCGAGTTTGAGCAGGTTGGCCTCGGCGCCGGAGGTGAGGGTGCGGGCCTCGGCGGTGTAGTGGTCCCTGATGAGGGCGTCGAGTTCGGCCTCCTCCATGACGGGGTCGATGCGGGCGGCGATGCGGTTCAGGTCGCGGTAGGAGCCCTGGAGCAGGAACGGGGGTTCGGTGCGGGCGCCGTCGCTCTGCCCGGCGGACGCGATATAGGCCGAGTTGACCCGGAGCACGGTGTCCCGGGCGGCCAGCAGATGCCTCAACGTCCTTGTGGTGCGGGTGAGTTCGGCGCCGTCGAGGGGGACGGCGAGCCGGTCGGCGCGGGCGCCGGGCTCCTCCCGGGCGATCCGCAGCAGCAGTTCCAGGTCGGCCCGCTCCCGCCCGGCGAGCGGCGCCAGTACCGGGTGGGCGGTGAGCGCGTTCTCCACGAAGCTCAGGGCGAACGCGTCCTGTTTGGAACCGAGGACTTCGCCGAGGTCCCAGACGGCGGCCCGGTTGGCGAGCATGTCGGGGATCTTGAAGCGGCCCTGGTCCTCGGTGTACGGGTTGCCCGCCATGCACACGGCGAAGCGCTTGCCACGCAGGTCGTAGCGGCGCGGGCGGCCCTCCCACACCCCGTCGATCCGGCGCTGGCCGTCGCAGAGCGGGATGAAACGCTGGAGGAGTTCGGGCGAGGTGTGCTGGATGTCGTCGAGGTACAGCAGGACGTTGCCGCCGGCCTCGAAGGCGAAGTTGACGCGTTCCAGTTCGCGGCGTGCCGCCGCGTCGGGGGCGGTGGCCGGGTCCAGGGAGGTGGTGCGGTTGCCGAGGGCCGGACCGTCGACCTTGACCAGGACCAGGCCGAGGCGGTCCGCCACGTACTCCATCAGCGTCGTCTTGCCGTAGCCGGGCGGGGAGACCAGCAGGAGGAGGCCGCCCGCGGTGCCGAACTGGGCGGCGAGGCTGTCGCCGACGAGCGGCAGATACACCTCGTCCACCAGCCGGTTGCGGACGAAGCCGGCGTGTACCGAGGGCCGCAGCGCGTCCAGGCCGATCCGCTCGCGTTCCGCGGTGATGAGCCGGGAGCGCAGCTTCTGGTAGTCGCGGAAGCCGGGCAGGACCCGGGTGCGGTGGCGGCGGGTGCGGGCCAGGAACTCGTCCAGCCGCACCGTGAGGGTGCCGCCGCTGATCCGCGGGTGGGTGCCGAGGAGGCCGGTGACCTCTTCGGTGAGGGGTGCGTCCACGGCGTAGCGGGTCAACTCCGGGGCGAGTTCGGTCGCCACGGCCTCCGCCAGGTCGTCCGCGGAGGCCGGGGTGCCGTTCGCCGCGGCGCCCGCGGCGAGCCAGGACTCCACCAACTGGGCCTGTTCGGCGAGGGATTCGAGACCGGCCAGCTCCTGGGCGTAGCCGCCTTCGCCGACCGAGGCGCGGTAGTCCCGCAGCAGTTCACGGGCCGCGGCTCCGGCGGCGAACCCCTCCTGTTTCAGGGCGAGTTCCTCGAAGAGGTAGTGGGCGGCGGAGTCCGGATCGGTGTCCGCCCAGAGCGGGCCGGGCAGTCGGCCGGAGACGAACTCCCCGATGTGGGAAGCGAGTTCACCGCGCAGCTCCTCGATGCCGCCCGCGGCGCCGAACGCCGCACGGGCACCGGCCAGCGAACGGGCCCGCCGGGCGAGCGCGTCCCTCGGTATCTCGCCGTGCGCCCACAGGAGTTGGGCGGCGGCCCGGTCCCGGGCGGAGAACCGCAGCAGCCCGGCCGCCGCGTGCAGCCGTACCAGGGCCCGCAGCAGCAGCTCGGCGTCCCGGTCGTGCACGCCCCGCTGGTAGCCCTCGTCGTAGGCCTCCTCGGCGGCCCGCCGTACCAGGGCGGACAGGTCCAGGTCCTCGTCCGCGAGCCGGTCCGCGCCGTGCTCGGCCAGCAGCTTCGCCGCCAGATGCTCGGCCCGGTAGACCTCCGCGGTCTCCGAGGGCAGCGTCTGCTCCCAGTAGGCGCGGGTCGTGGCGAACTCCTCGCCGGTCACCGGGGCCCGGTAGTCGGTGCCGGTGAGCGCGAAGCAGGGCGCCTCGCCGTCCGGGCCCGGCACCAGGGTCAGGTCCAACGGCTGTGTGTTGACGGCGAATTGGTGGCGCCCGAGGCGCACCGAGCCGTCCGCGGCGTACAGCTCGCCGCGGTCGCGTACCGAGCGGGCCGCCTCCTGGCGGGCGGCGTCGAGACGGCCGGCCAGCTCCGCGGCGCGGGCCGGTTCGCCCAGCTCGGCGAGTTCGGCGCAGGTCGCGCGGATGCGGGCGGTCAGCGGGTCGGAGGCGAAGAAGGTGCCGATCTCCTCGGCGGACGCCAGCCGCCGCACCCGGCGCCCGACGGTGGCCAGGACCCGGTCCGCGGAGCGGGCCAGCCGGTCGGCCTGCCGGGCGCGGGCGTCGAGCAGGGTCTGCTTGCGGGACGCGAACGCCTCGTGGATCTCCTCCCGCCGCTCGTCCAGCTCCGCCAGCAGCGCGTCCGACTCCGAGAAACGGGCCTGAAGATTCTCCAACCGCACCAGCAGCAGGGCGAGTTGCTCATCGCACTGCTCCGGGGTGCCGGCCCCAGCCAGCGCACCGGTGACGGCCTGCCCCAGCAGCGAGGTCTCGGCGGCGAACTCGGCCCGCCCCTCGCTGCCGCTCAACTCCCCACGGCGCGCGTCCAGTACGGCCCGCGCCCGGTTGACCCCGCCCAGCACCTCGGCGATCCGCTCCAGGATCCCGGTACGCACCGTGGCGTCCCCGGTGTCCAGACCGGTCACCACCTCGGCCACGGTGCCCAGTTGGGCGGTCAGCTCGTCCAGGCGCGCGGCGAGCGGCCCGGTGTCGGCGACGGTCTCCGCCGCCGCGGCCTGCTCCGCGAGCCGCGCCACCTCCTCGTGCGGTGCGTCGAAGGCGTCCGCACCGGCCAGGAAGCCGACCGCGCGCCGTCCGGCGTCCGCGGTGTCCTGGTCCAGCGAGGCGGCCAGCGCGTCGATCCGGTCGGTGTCGGCGTAGCGGAGGTCCTTCAGGGTGAGGAGGCGGCCGCCGGCCTCGCGGAGTGCGGAGAGCCGGTCGACCCACTCGCCGGCGCTCGCCGGGGCCTCGCCCCGCACCCGCCGCACCAGGGAGGCGATCTCGCTCTCGCTGGCGGCCACCGACTCCGCGGCCCGCCGGGTCAGCGCCCGTACCGTCTCGAACTCGGCCACCGTCTGCCGGGCCGTGTCCCGCACCTGCTCCAGGGGGCCGCGCAGATCGCCCACCGTGTCGTCGCCCAGCCAGTGGTGGGCGTCCAGGGCGCGGGTGCACTCGGAGTCCAGCTCGGCGTACCCGGCGGCGGTCGCGGCGGACGGGCCGCCCGCGGTGGCGGACTCCACGGCCCGCGCCACCGCCAGGCAGTCCGACAGGGCGCGCACCAGGTCCGCGTTGCCGATCCGGGCCAGCGGGCCCTGCCCGGCGGGCCGGGACGCCGCCCAGGTGTCGGAGGTGAAGGGCGAGGTCCAGCGCTGCACCGGATGCACCCGCCCCGGCTCGCCCCCGCCGCGCAGCACCAGCAGTGTGCCGTCCTCGTGCAGCGCGTACCCGTGGCACACCAGCGGCGCCGCGGCCTGCCGGCGGATCGTGTTGTACGGCTGGAGCAGGGTGCGGCCCTCGGCGGCGGCGTGGAAGACGTACAGCAGGTCCTCGCCGTTGGGGGAGGTCACCGTGCGGTCGTAGCCGAGGCCGGTGGTGTCGGTGTCGAAGGTGCGGGGGCCGCCGGTGGTCAGATGGCAGCCGCCGGGGAAGACCACGCCCTGCCCGTCGGGCAGCCGCCGGCAGCCCTGCCCGATGCCGTCCATCCTGGTCACGGTGGCACGCACGGTGTCCACCACCAGATACCGCGCCCGCTCCTCCTTGTACGGCCGCACCCGCAGCAGCACCAGCGGCCCGACCGAGGCGTGCGCCACCTCCGCGTCGGCCAGTGCCTGCAACGGCTCGTCCACCGGCTCGCTGTGGATGCCGTCGGGGGTCTCCGTGTCGTCCTCGGTCTTCACGGTGAGCGCGCCGCCGACCGTCGACACGAACACCCCGTCGGTGACCCGCAGATGGGGGTGCCGGCCCAGGCGCTGGTCCTCGCGGGTCGCCTCCAGCCACTCCACGTCGTGCGGGGGCGGCGTCACCCGGTCCCGGTCGCCGCGCGCGTCCAGGAAGCGGACCGGCCCGTCCACCGGGCAGGACCAGCGCAGCACCCGCAGGTCCTCGGCGCTCTCCCCGGTGCGGAACACCGCCAGCAACCTGCCCTCGGACTGGCGCAGTTCCAGCAGCCGCGCCCCCCGGAAGTAGCGGAACAGCTCCGCGAACTCCCGGCGGAAGGCCGGGTCGTCGAGCAATCCGGGCACCGTGTCCTCGGGCAGCGGCGCCAACTCGCGGTCGTGCAGTACGAACACCTCGGCCACCTTGGGCGAGGCGCCGTCCGCGGTACGCGGCTCGTACCCGGCGAGCAGCACCTCGCCCAGGGCGGTCACCGAACGGGCCACGCTGGGTGTGGTGGTGGCCAGTTGCTCGGTGGCGGCCAGCGCCAGCCGGGTCGAGCCGAACTCCTCGACCCGGCGGGCGTCCAGGGCCTCCGCCCGCCGTGCCAGCTCCGCGGCCTGCCCGGCGAGCCGGTCCCGCAGCACCTCGTAGGTGCCGAGGTCGGGAGCGGCCGCGGGGGCGGCGGTGTCGACGGCGCCGGGCGCGGCGGACGACTCGGGTGCGGCGGGCGTGGCGACCATCAGCGGCCGCCCTCCGGCGAGCCGTTCGCCCGGCCGGTGACCGCGGTGCCACCGGTGGCGGGAGCCACGGCGGCCTCGGTGCCCGGGGTGCCCGGGGTGCCCAGGGTGCCCGAGGTGCCGGCCGCGGCCGAGTCCAGGACGCCGCCCAGCTCCGCCAGCGGCATGTCCGCCAGGCCCAACTGCCCTGCCTTGTCCAGCAGTTCACGCAGCGGCCCGGCCTGGTCCCCGCCGCCCCGCATCAACTGCGTCAGCAGCGCCGAGACGGTCAGATTCCGTACATCACCGGTGGAGAACGAGCTGAGCACCCGCGTCAGGTCCTCGGTGAAGGACGCCGAACCGTCCAGCCACGGCCCGGCGAGCTGCCGCACCGTCTGCGAACCGTTCACAAAGGCGTCCACACCGCGGCCCATCGACACCGACGACATCAGCCGGTCGAAGAAGACGGACTCGCCGCCCACGATGCTGATGTCCGCGCCCTCCAGGCCGGTCGCCACCACCGAGGCCTGCGCCTCCGCCACCTTCTGCTGCACTTCGAGCCCGGCGATCCGGATGTCCTTCTCCGCCTGGAGGCGCAGCCGGAACTCCTCGTGGCCGCGGGACGCCTCGTCCAGCGCCGCCATCGCCGCCGCCTTCTTGTGGATACCGCCGGCCTCCGCGGCCAGCTTCTCGCCGATCGCGGCGGCTTCCGCGATCGCCTTCGCCTTCGCGCCCTCGGCCTCCGCCAGCAGCTTCGCCTCGGTCGCCACGGCCTCCGCGCGGCCCGCCTTCTCGATGACCGCGGCCTCCTTGTCGCGGACCTGCACCCGCGCCAGGCCCTCCGCGGCGGCCTCCGCCTGCACACCCTCCGCGAGCCGCAGCTTGGACCGCGCCTCCAGATCGGCCTTCTTCAACTGCGCCTCGGCCATGGTGAGTTGCTCGGTCGCCCGGTGCGCGGCGGCCTGCTCCGCGGCCTCCGCCGCCTTGATGTCCTTGACCAACTGCTCCTGCGCCTGCGCCTCCGCGGCGATGATCACGGTCTGCCGGTCCCGCTCGGCCTCCTCGACCGCCCGCAGCTTCTTGATCGACTCCTCCTGCTCGGCGACCGTACGGTCCACCGCGACGCGCTCCCGGATCACCTCGGCGATGTCCCGGCGCTCGCCCTCGACCTCCTTCTGCGCGGCGATCCGGCTCAGCTCCGTCTCCCGGTCGCGGGCGATGACCTCCAGCATCCGGTCCTTCTCGATCCGCTCGTTCTCGATCGCGATGACCCGCTCCCGGTTCTTCGCCGCGACCTCGACCTCGCGCGTCTGGTTCTCCCGCTGCACCCCGAGCTGCTCCTCGGTACGCAGGAACGCGGCCTGCGCACGCAGCCGCTCCTCCTCCACCACACGCGCCGTCTCGGCCTCCTCGCGGGCCCGCACGGTCTCGATCTCGCGCCGCTGCTTGATCTCCGCGTCGGCCTGCCGCCGCTCCAGCTCCAGGATGGCCTCCCGGGCGTCGACGTTCTGCCGGGTGATCTCCTTCTCCTCGCCGCGCTGGAACTCGTTGGTGCGGACGTGCTCGATGGCGGTCAGCTCGGTGATCTTGCGGATGCCCTGGGCGTCCAGGATGTTCCCGGAGTCGAGCTGCGCCAGCGGCGTCTGCTCCAGGTAGTCGATGGCCGCGTCCTCCAGGCTGTAGCCGTTCAGATCGGTGCCGATGACCTGGATGATGCGGTCGCGGAACTCGTCCCGCTTGGTGTAGAGGTCGGCGAAGTCGAGGTGCTTGCCGACGGTCTTCAGCGCCTCGGAGAACTTCGCGTTGAAGAGTTCCTGGAGGGTCTTCTGGTCGCTGGCCCGCTCGGTGCCGATGGCCTGCGCGACCTTGATGACGTCCTCCACGGTCTTGTTGACCCGGACGAAGAACGTGATGCGGATGTCGGCGCGGATGTTGTCCCCGCAGATCAGCCCGTCGCGGCCGGTGCGCGCGATGTCGATCGTCTTCACCGAGATGTCCATCACCTCGGCCTTGTGCAGCACGGGCAGCACCACCTGCCCGGTGAAGGTCACATCGACCTTGCGCATCTTGGACACGATCAGCGCCCGGCCCTGCTCCACCTTGCGGAACAGGCGGCCGACGATCAGAACGACACCCACGGCGACAAGCAGGATCACGGCTATCAGCACAGCCAGACCCAGAGTGATGGCATTCATACGAAGAAGTCCTTCTGCTCGGCCCGGACCCAACAGCCGGGCACAAAGGGGTACTGCTGGTACTGCTCAAGCAGCGTTGGTACTCGGTCCGTCCGGCCCGGCCCCCGGATCGGGAAGCCCGCCGGAAGCGGCCTCGGGCAGCTCGTCGAGTCCCGGGGGCGGCGCCGCCACCCAGAAGAACTCGCCCTCCGCGTCGTACTCGTAGAGGAGGCCGGTACTGCCCATGCCGAGGGGCTCGCCGCCGGTCTGGCGGACCTGGACCAGGGCGCTGGAGCCGTCGGACGCGGTGACCTCGGCCTGGCCGAAGGCGGCGTCCACCCGGCCGGTGCGGATCACGCAGGAGGAACCGACGAAGTCGGCGCGCGAGGGGCCCGGTTCGTCCGGGAAGAGGTGGCGCAGCGGCCGCACCAGCAGGCGGGTCACCGCCCAGGCGGCGATCAACGACCCGGCCAGCACGGCCAGATCGAGGAGGAAGTGGGTGAGCGGCCCGGTGCCGGAACGGTCCAGCAGCACGGAGCCGGTCAGCGAGGCGAACCAGGCGAGAGCGGTGCTCAGCGACACCCAGACGGTGACGGGCACCCCGCCCATCCCCAGCGCCTCGGTGGCGTGCACATCCACATCGGAGTCGAACGAGTCGTGCTCCGCGACACCGAAGAGGACCAGCAGCCAGAAGGCGACCACCACGACGAGGGCGGCGGTGAACAGTGCGGCGGGAAAGCCGAGCGCTGCCTGTGTGAACTCGGCCATCCCGTTCCCCCGTTCCCGGCCGGAGCCGGCCCCGCCGTCCCGGCAGGCCGCCCCGGTGCCGCACCGCGCCCCGGGCCGGATCGCGGGTGTTGCGTTTCCGCGATCCGGCATCGGGGCTGCTCCCCCGTTTCTGCGAGACCCATCATGGACCGGACAAAGGCCGCCGCGCACTGCCGGAACCCGGCAGTCTCTACCCGCACTTGGTGCCGGAAAGCGCTGCAACCAAACGACCGGCTGGGACGCGCGGTATCGCGGACCGGGTCCGGACATGACGAAGGGGCTGACCGGCCGGGCGGTCAGCCCCTTCCCGGCTACCCGCGGCCCGGAGGGCCCGCGGTACCGGACGGACGGCTCAGTGGTTGGCCACACCGTTCGCAGACAGGACCGGGATGTCGTCCAGGATGTGCGAGAGCGGCTCGTCGCCCTTGGCCTGGGTGGAGTTCTCGGTGCACTGCTGGTTCTGCGGCGAGGACAGCACGTTGATGTCCTGGACGGTGACCGGCACCAGGCCGACCAGCGACCCGGCGTTGACCTTCGCCGGCAGACCGACACACGGCTTGTTCAGCGAGCCCTGGACCAGCGAGAGCTGGGGGCTCATGTCGCCGTGCGTGCTGGAGTTGCCGTACGCCTGCTCCGCACCGTTGCCGCTGAGCGAGGTGGTGCCGTGGTCGTTGCCGACGGCGAGGGCCTGAGGAGCGGCCGCCGCCGTGACACCGGCGACGGAGGCGGCGACAGCCGCGGCTGCCCACAGCTTCTTCATTGGTTCTGTCCCTTCGATTGCGCGCTCCGTGTGCGTGGAGCTGCGTGCTGGGCAACTAGCCGGTCGCCGGTTGGTTGCGGGCTGGCGCCGGGTCATGACCCGTTCGGAGCAACGCCCGTGCCGTGCTGACGGCCGGTTACCTCTTTCGGTGCGGATTCGGTGAGACCTTCATGCCGGCGGCCGGCAGCCCGCGTTGGACCGGCCGGGGGCGGCACGGCGACCCACGGCGACCCGACGACAACGAGGGCCCAATGGCTGAGAGCAGAGGCGACTGGAAGCGGCAGGGCTACATTCCGGTGACCCGCCGCGCACCCGACGACCCGGACCCGGAACCGCTCTACGCCGCCGTACTGGCGTCCTGGCGCCGTACCGGCCGCACCCTCCCGGGCCGCCCCGACCCGGAGTGGAACGCCATCGTCAACCGCGACATCTGGCCCCGCTGACAGGCTTGTTGACCTGTTCTGTTGACCTGTCTTGTTGACCTACTTGGTTGCCTTGCGTGGTTGACCGGCTTTGTTGACGCACACAGACGGGCGCCGGGCCGCCGCGAGCGCCATGCCTCAGATCCAGCTGGTGAACCACATCC
>NZ_JBHVRR010000022.1:0-96072 GCF_042885635.1 Streptomyces sp. NPDC058045
GGGGTCTGGTGCGTGCTCTCGGTGCGCCGGCCAAGCGCCCTCGTACTGGACGTACTTGGGCGTTTGGCCGGTGCGGCGAGAGTGCGTGCCAGGGCCCGCGACGCCACGGAGATCCAAACGACACGGCCTAGGGCCGCACCCCGGAACTGCCTTCCGGGGTACGGCCCTTGGCGCAGGCGACGCAGTCGGCGGGCTCATGGGTCGCGCCGCCACGTTCGATGACGCCGAGCTCGCCCTTGAGCCGATAGTTCGTCGGCGTCGTGGACAGTGGCGTCCGCGTGAGGAAGTCCCAGGTCTCCGCCATGGGGTTGCGGATCGTCGCGACGAGGTCGCGCCATCCCTTCTGCGCGTCGGCTGTGGCGAAGCGGATCTCGTACTCGATCTTCTTCGGAGGGCGAGGAACCAGCTCGCCCTTCCCGGCGGCCGCCACAGCTACGGACGCTCCACGGTCTCATCGCCGTCAAGCCACTCCAGACCGGCACTGCCGCTGCTGAGCCCGGCCGCGACGGCGGTGGCCGTCTCCTTCCAGGAGGTCAGCTCTGCGATCGCGAGGTGCGGCTGGTCGGTGGAGGACGACGCGCGCGCCGCATCGACGAGGTCCTGCGCGCAGGACTCCCGGTCGGCCGGCGACAGCGCGAGCGTCCAAGGGAAGGCCTTCGACATCCGCTCGGCGAGCGAGCCGCGGTCGTCGGGGGTAACGGTGATGAGCTGCGCGGCAAAGTTCAGCAAGCGGGCACGACCCTCGGCCTCGGCGGAACGTATTCGGAAGTCCAGTGGAGGCCGCGGCGTGCGTGCGCCAGACTCGGCCTTCCACGGCGCTGCCGGTTCAGGGCTGGTCGACCTGGGCTCCGGGTACAAGGAGCAAAAGTGTGAAGGTCGTCGGATCCTTCGAAGCCAGGTAGAGACGGCCGCCGGTGGCAGTTGCCAAGTCCCTGGCAATGGCCAGCCCGAGTCCTGCACCGGTCCCGCCGCTGCTGTGACCACGCTGGAAGATGCGCTCCGCGTCTGCCGTGATGATGCCTTCGTCGCGTACGTCCACGGCCACCGCCTGGTCAAAGTCCCGGACCGCCATCTGCACGGTTCCAGCACCGTGCCGGCGAGCATTGTCGAGAAGGACGTCCAGGATCTCGGCGACGGTCCCGGCCGGTACCTGCGCGTCGACGGGTGTGTCAGCAGGGTCGATCGACAGGCGGCGCCCTTCGTCCGCGAGCGGCCCGCGCCACCGTTGTTCCGCTGCCTCCAGAACCGCGGCGAGTGGCGCGCGCCCGGTTTCGGACTGCCAGGCCGAGCCGCGGGTCAGTTGGAGGACCTCTTCGACGGTCTGGTGGAGGCGTCGTGTAGTGGTCAGCGCCTCGTCGACGGCGCTGCGCAACTGTGGCGCGGTGTCCTGCTCCAATGCGGCTTCCAACGTCAGTTGAAGTCCGGTCAGAGGCGTGCGGAGTTGATGTGAAGCGTTGGCGTTGAAGTCCCGCTCTCTCCGCAGGAGCTCCGACAGGTTCTGCAGCATGTCGTTGTGCGTGCGCGCGACCTGGTCGATCTCGTCGATGGTGCTGGGCTCGGCTCGCGCGGTCAGGTCCCCTTCAGCCACAGCGCGGCAGTTGCTGGACAGGGCCTCAAGTGGGGCGGCCAGAGCACGAGCCTGGCGACGGGCGGTGAGGACTGCGACGGCGAGGGCGAAGCCGGCGATGCCGACCAGTGCGCTCCACGCGAGCAGGACCTCGGTTCGCACGGTGCTCAGCGGGGCGGCGGCGCGGACGACGCCGATGACGCTTTCGGCATGCGTGACGGGGATGGCCACCACGCTCCGTCCTGCCGCCTCGCCTCGGTGGACGTCTCCGTTCCGGGTCTGGTCGGTGAGCGTGTCGCCGGTGTCCGGTCCGCTTCCGGATCGCAGTCGGTTGTGGTCGTCGTAGACGCCAAGGACGACGTGGGCCGGTGGGTTGGGCAGCTCGATGGGATCTCCGGACGTGAAGTCCGGCCCGACGCGAACGGCTGCGGACAGGGCGGCTCGCTCCAGCGTGTCGCGTTGATCCGCGTACAGGGACGATCTGATGGCCCACCCAAGGGGGAGGGCGAGAAGGATGACGGCCACCAGGGAGGCGGTGAGCGCCAGCCGCACGACGCGCTGTCTCATCCCCTCATCATGCCGATGAGGCACCTGGTCAGGCGGGTGATGTCGCGCGTTTTACCGTCCTCTAACCCGGCGCGGTCCCAGCGTTAACCCACGGGTTTCTAGCGTCGGTGTTCCCCCCTGATCAGTGCGGGGGCTCAGAAGGGACACATCATGATGCGCGTCCGGGTCTTGTGCGTGATGCCCGTTGTGGCAGCGACAGCCATGCTGGCTGGCTGCTCCTCAAGTAGCGGGTCCTCGACCCCGTCCGACGGGGGGTCGAGGACGTCAACGTCAGGCAGTGCACCGGCCCCCGCCCCCACCGAGTCGAATCCGCCTGGTGACATCCCCGACAATCAGCTCTACGTTCCGTTCGCGCCGACGCGGAGCGCCTTCAGCGTGAAGGTTCCCGAAGGATGGGCACGCAGTCAGAAGGGTTCGGCGACCGAGTTCACGGACAAGCTGAACTCAGTCACAGTGCAGACTGCCCCGGCTTCCAAGGCGCCGAGTGTGCAGGCGGCAACCGCCACGGTCATTCCCAAGCTGCGCTCCCAGGAGTCCCACGTGGCTCAGCCCAAGGCCGCGGTGGTCAAGCGGCACAGCGGTGACGTCGTGCGGATTACGTATCAGCGCGACTCGGCGAGGAACCCGGTCACCGGCAAGGTGGTCCGTGACGCCGTCGAACGCTATGCCTTCTTCCGGAACGGCCAGGAAGTGGACGTGACGTTGTCAGGGCCCGTGAACGCCGACAACGTCGACCCTTGGCGCATCATCAGCGACTCCTTCACCTGGAAGTGAGCGCCGTGAGCGACCGCATCGACGCAGAACCAGCACTCCATGCCCGGGAGTTGTACCGCTTCTACCGCTCCGACGACGAGGAGGTCTTCGCCTTGCGCGGTGTCACGCTCAGTGTGAACGCCGGTGAGACTGTCGCCGTCGTCGGGCCGTCGGGATCGGGCAAGTCGACCCTTCTGGCCTGTCTGGCCGGTCTGGACGAACCCTCGGGTGGCGAGGTTCGTCTGCACGGCGAACGCATCAGCCACCGCCCGGAATGGCAGCGAACGCGACTGCGGGCACAGCACATCGGAGTGCTGCTCCAGAGCGGCAACCTGCTGCCTCACCTGTCCGTGCGCGACAACGTCCTTCTGCCCCAGCATTCGCTGCCCGGCCGCCCGGCCACCTCCGTCGACGAGCTCTTGGCGGTGGTCGGCCTCAGCGACCGCAGCCACGCCCTGGCCCGCGAGCTGTCCGGCGGACAACTGGCCCGCGCCGGCCTGGCCGTGGCCCTGGCCAATGCGCCCGACGTGATTCTGGCCGACGAGCCCACCGGTGAGCTGGACAGCACCACCGAGCAGACGGTACTGGCGCTTCTCACGGCACAAGCACAGGCAGGAAGAGCCGTGATCATCGTGACCCACAGCCGTGGCGCCGTGCAGCGCGCCGACCGGGTCGTCACCCTCGTAGACGGTATGACCACGGCCGACGCAGGCGAGGCGGTGAGGCAGGCGTCATGACCGACAACATGCCTGCGCTTCTGGTGCAGTGCCGCCAAGCCGCTCTCACGTTCGACCAAGGCCCCCGGGCCGTAGTCGCCGTCCATGGGACCGACCTCGACATCCGAGTCGGCGACCGGCTCGCGGTCGTCGGCCCTTCGGGCAGCGGCAAGTCCTCGTTGCTGCACCTGCTCGCCGGCCTGGAGCAGCCGACGAAGGGGACCGTCGCACGCGCCAAGTCCCTGACGCCGCTGACGACGGGTCTCGTCTTCCAGAGCGACAGCCTCATCCCCGCATTGAGCGTGCTCGAAAACACCGCGCTGCCGCTCGTGCTCGCAGGCCGCTCCGAAACCGCGGCTCAGGAGACCGCCCGCGCCGCTCTGCAGCGCGTCGGCATCGGGATGCTCGCCGCTCGGCTGCCGCAGGAGATCTCCGGAGGACAAGCACAGCGCGTCGCCGTGGCGCGCGTTCTGGCCCAGTCTCCCGTGATGATCCTCGCCGACGAGCCCACTGGGCGCCTCGATCACGCCACCGGAGGCCAGGTGCTCGACTGCCTCCTTCAGGCGGCCGACCACAGCGGCGCGGCACTCGTCGTCACTACCCACGATCCGGCCGTCGCCACTCGTCTCGGGACGCGGTGCGCCATGCGTGATGGCCGGTTGCTGCCCGTCAAGGAGACGTCGTGATCACTTCATGGGTACACGGACTGGCGCGTCATCGCGCCGGCCGGCTCATCGCCGCTGCTGCCGGCATCGCCCTGGCCGTGGCCCTCGTCGCGGCCCTCGGATCCTTCCTGACCGAGTCCAAGGCAACGATGACACAGCGAGCGGTCCGCTCCGTCACGGTGGACTGGCAGGTCCAGGTCCAGCCCGGCACCTCGTCGGCCGCCGTGCTGTCCACCGTGGACAAGGCGGCGGGCACCCGCGCGGCTCTGCCCGTGGGCTACGCGCACACCAGCCGGTTCACCGCAACGACGAGCGGCAGCACGCAGACCACCGGCCCTGGCATGGCCCTGGGGATACCCGACTCCTACCGGCAGACGTTCCCCGGAAGTCTGCGCACGCTCTCCGGCGCGGACCACGGCGTGCTGCTCGCCCAGCAGACCGCCGCCAACCTGCATGTGGCCCCAGGTGATCGCATCACGATACGTCTCCCGGGAACCGGCGCTCACCAGGTAAGGATCGACGGTGTAGTCGATCTCCCGCAGGCCGACTCCCTGTTCCAGACGGTCGGCGCTCCCAGCCAGTCCCAGCCCACCGCTCCTCCCGACAACGTCGTTCTTCTCCCCTCCGCGCAGTTCACCGCGTTGGTCCGCGGGGCCAGCGGCGTGACCACCCAGATCCATGCCGCCCGGGACACAACCCGTCTGCCAAGCGACCCCGCGGCTGCGTACACGGCCGTCACACGGGCCGCTCACAACCTCGAAGCTGCCTCCTCCGGCGGCGCCCTGGTCGGCAACAACGTCGGGGCCGCGCTCGACGCCGCACGCCAGGACGCGGCATACGCACAGATGATGTTCCTCTTCCTCGGCGTGCCTGGTGCGGTGCTCGCGGCTGCGCTGACCTGGGCGGTGTCATCAGCAGGCGGCGAACGGCGACGCCAGGAGCAGGCCCTGCTTCGGCTGCGCGGACTCAGTTCGCGCCGGATCATCTTCCTGGCAGCCCTGGAAGCACTGCTCATCGGCCTCGGCGGCTCCGTACTCGGACTCGCTGGCGCCGCTCTGATCGGGCACTTCTCCTTCAGAGCCGCGACCTTCGGCTCGGCCGCTGCCTGGACCGCCTGGTACGCGATCGCCGGGGGCGTCGGCCTGCTCATCGCTCTCGCCTCGGTACTGATTCCCGCGGCACGCGATCTGCGGGGCTCGACGGTCTCCGACTCGCGTCGGCACGTGAACCCTGCCTTGGACCGTGCCCCGTGGTGGATGCGCTACGGCGTCGACCTGATCGTGCTCGTCGCCTCCTACCTGGTCTTCCGGGCCTCCTCCTCCAACCAGTACGCCCTGGTCCTCGCACCCGAGGGCGTGCCGACCCTGTCGGTGTCGTACTGGGCCTTCCTGGGCCCCGCTCTGCTGTGGATCGGATCCGCGCTCCTCCTGTGGCGCATCGTCCGTATGACGCTCACGCACGGCCGCGGCCTTGTCCGGCGACTGGCACGCCCCTTCACCGGAACGCTGGCCGGCACCACCTCGGCCGTCCTCTCCCGACGACGCAGGCCCTTGGCCCGGTCCATCGTTCTCCTGGCGCTGGCGATCTCGTTCGCCGTGTCGACAGCAGTGTTCAACTCGACATATCGACAGCAGGCAGAGGTGGATGCCCGGCTCACCAACGGCGCCGACGTCACCGTCACCGAACCTCCCGCGGCACACACCGCCCCTGCGGACGGCACCGCACTCAAAGTGAACGGTGTGCGCCATGTCGAGCCGCTCCAGCACCGCTTCGCGTACGTGGGCTCCGATCTGCAGGACCTGTACGGAGTGCGGCCCGACACGATCGCCAAAGCCACGTCCCTCCAGGACGCCTACTTCTCCGGGGGCAGCGCCGAACAGCTCATGCACACACTTGCCCAGCGTCCGGACAACCTCCTGGTGAGCCTTGAGACGGTGCAGGACTTCCAGCTCTCCCCCGGCGACACCATCAACCTTCGCGTCCAGGACGCCCGCACCAAGGCGCTGCGCACCGTTCCCTTCCACTACGCGGGAATCGTCAAGGAGTTCCCGACCGCTCCGAAGGACAGCTTCTTCGTCGCGAATGCCTCGTACATCGCCAAGGCAACCGGATCCGATGCGGTGGGTGCGTTCCTTCTGGACACCGGCGGCAGCCACCAACGCACCATCGCCCGGGACCTGCGCTCGCAGCTCGGCACGAAAGCGACCGTCACCGACCTCACACAGACACGCGGCACGATCGGGACCAGCCTGACCTCGGTCGACCTCTCCGGCCTGACCCGCATCGAGCTGCTCTTCGCCATCGGCCTGTCCGTAGGTGCAGGTGCCCTGGTACTGGCCCTCGGTCTGGCCGAGCGCCGCCGCACCTTCGCCATCGCCAGTGTCCTGGGAGCCAAGTCCCGCCAGCTGCGGGGCATGGTCACCACCGAAGCAGCCCTGCTCGCCGCAGCAGGTCTGACGGGCGGTGCACTCATCGGCTGGCTGCTGTCCCAGATGCTCGTCAAGGTACTGACGGGAGTGTTCGACCCACCACCGGCACACCTCGCCGTGCCCATGCTGTACCTGGCGGCATGTGCCGGTGCCGTACTCATCGCGATGGGGTGTGCGGCGTGGAACGGCATCCGGCCGGCTCGACGACCAGCCGTGGAGGAACTGCGTGACCTGTGACCGTCCAGCTCCGCCGAGACGGAACTACCGGCTTCCTCTCTCTTAGGCTGACGTTATGGCCCAGCCCACGCCCTCCACGCGTCAATCGGTGCTCGTCGTCGAGGACGACGAGACGATCGGCCGCCACCTGGAGACCGGACTCCACAGCAACGGCTACGCCCCTCAATGGGTACGGACCGGCACCAGTGCACTGGCCGAAGCCGAGCTGCACCCCTATGCCGCGGTCCTGCTGGACCTCGGGCTTCCCGACATCGACGGGATCGGCTTGGCGCGCACTCTGCGTTCCCGCCGCGCCGACCTGTTGATCATCATCCTCACCGCGAGAACCGACGACATCGACGTCGTGGCCGGACTGGACGCCGGTGCCGACGACTACCTGCTCAAACCGTTCAGCCTGACCGTTCTCCTGGCCCGCCTTCGCGCTCACCTGCGCCGGGCACGACCCGTGGAGGACGGACAGCCGACAAGGATCCAGCTCGGCGACCTGACCCTCGACATCGCCGCCCGCCGCTGCCACCTCCCGGACGGCAGCGAACTCGACCTACGACCCAAGGAATTCGACCTCCTCACCGCACTCGCGCGCCGTCGAGGCGAGGCGGTCTCGCGAGAGACCCTCATGAGTGAAGTGTGGGACGAGAACTGGTTCGGCCCCACCAAAACGCTCGACGTCACCATGGCCGGCCTCCGGCGCAGACTCCACGACAGTCCCACCGCACAACCGGGCGCCCCGCGTATTCCTGTCATCACGACTCTGCGAAGGCACGGCTATCGACTGGAGGCCTGATCGCCTCCCCGCACTTCGTGTGTTCGTGGAGTGCCTGGTCAGAGACACTCGTGAACCCCACAGAAGAACCCCGCACCTGGTACGGGTGCGGGGTTCTTCGTCGCCGTAGGATGCGCGGCTCCACTCCGGGAGCAGATCGCCTGCGATCATGCTCGCAGGCACGGCTTCCGCCCCGTGGCGCGCGAGCGCCCTGCCCCCGCGCGCGAGATGCAGAGGGCAGGGCGCTCGTTCACATCAGGTCAAGAACCGGCAAGTTCGCGCAGCACGTAATGAGACATGCTTCGATTGCCGTTCCTAACCCTATTCACCGCCGCCGTTTAACCTCACTCTCGACCAACCGCACAAAATGCCTGGTCAGAGGCGTGCCGAGGGAGATAAATAGGCACTAACTCGCAGTTGGTGAAGCACCTCAGTTTACATGCTTCGGTTGCGGTACTTGAGATCGCCACCTCCCCTGAAATCCGACGTTGCGATCGACCCGGGGTCCGAGCCGAGCTTCCGCGCTTGGCACCGGCTTCGGCGGTCATGGTGGGCATGGCAGCGCTGCTGCGGGCAGGCGCAGACCAGTCGTCCTGAGCGAAACCCGACGCGTTCGGCTGACGAGTCGAGAGCGGCTCGTACTTGAGGAAGGAGGCTGTCGGTGTGAGGTCTCAGAAGATGCTTAACCGTTTGTGCTCTGGACATGGTTGACACGTTCGGCTGAACGTCCGCTATCTCCCAACTGCCGGTGCGGCAGGGGTGCTTCCGTCGGAGTCGTGGATATACAGCAGTTGGCCGAGTACCGCTACCGGGCTGTCCGCGAAGTGCTCGGCGGGTCTCCGATCGGTGAGGTCGCGGCCCGGTACGGCACCTCGCGCCAAACCCTGCACAGCTGGCGGCGGCGGTTCGAGCAGGAGGGCATTCCCGGTCTGCTGAATCGCTCCCGCCGGCCGCGGAACAGTCCCACGCGCCTGTCCGCCGAGGTTGAGGCCGAGATCTGC
This sequence comes from Streptomyces sp. NPDC058045, assembly GCF_042885635.1. Taxonomy (NCBI): domain Bacteria; kingdom Bacillati; phylum Actinomycetota; class Actinomycetes; order Kitasatosporales; family Streptomycetaceae; genus Streptomyces; species Streptomyces sp. NPDC058045. The sequence goes on from NZ_JBHVRR010000022.1 coordinate 8,699, forward strand.
GAGCTGCGCCGCCGGCATCCCCGGTGGGGTGCCCGCCGGATCTCCGACGAGCTGTCCGGCCGCGGGCTGGAGTCGGTGCCGTCGCGGGCCACGGTCCACCGGGTGCTGTCCCGCAATGGCCTGGTCCGCGCCCGGGAACAGCACCGACGCTCGGCACGCACGACCGTGAGCGTAGAGCACGCCGACAATCAGAGCGCCTCGCGAACACGATGGCCGCGCCACCCGGCCTCTCCGGTCGTACTCGAGGACCTCCGGAAGGCGGGAGCCGCCAAAGCCGAGGGCGCGCCTCCTCTGTCACAGGCACAAGTCGACCGGATCGTCGCCATCCTGCGCCAGGCAGGCTCTCAGGCCAGTGCACGTCGTGGACGCGGAGCGCCACACCGGACGGCTGGGGGCCGTGGGAGCGGTACTCGGCACCGGCGGCACGGGGTGCGGTCACGCTCCTCTCGCATTCGCGCTCGCCCAGTGCCGCAGCGCGAGCCCGCTGGTCTGGTCCTCCTTGATCGCGACCGAGACGGACTACTGGACCGGGATGGCACCGGCGATGCTGGTGATCGCCCTCGGCTTCGGGACCGGCGTCTTCACCAGGCCCAAGACCATCACCGACGAGTGGCTAACCCGCATCGCGGTCGGCGACGCCATCAGCGTCACCGCCGAAGCCACCACCCACAACCACCATGCCCCGGGAGTCACCTACCTTCCGATCGAGGACGCCCCGTCCGTCGCGGTCGCGCTTGTATGACCTACAGCGCACGCCCCCAGGCTCATGTCTTCGCTACCTTCGCCCGGCAGTACGTCGAGAGCATCATCGGAGCGAGCACACCTCTGTTGCTGCTGACATCTGATGGAGAACAGGACCGGGCCTCAGAGATGACGATGTGAAGAGCCCGCACGACAGGCGCGTTTGCCTAGGCCACCGCGTATGCAGCGCCGTCATTCCATGGAGAACCTTAGTCACCGCCGTCTCCCCATCACGTGAGGCATCGGGAATGCCGCGAGGCCATCGCCTGTTCGACATCAAGCACAGGGAGGGAGCCACGCATGACCCAAGCGGAGCCGCAACGTCGCCGGACTCAAGAGGAAGTCGAGCGGCTCTTCGCCTACATCGACGGCGACAGCCCGTGGGCTCGGGGCAGGCGCGTGGTCGACCTCGGAGCCCGGGAGATCCTGCGGCAGTCCTTGGTGGGCGAACTCACCGACGATGAAGCCCAGTCTGCTGCGCACAGAACCAGGCATCGACGCCGCGTCGGCGCGCGCCGTGCAAGCGTGGATCCACTCTCTGCGGGGCGCAAGGCCACAGGTGTAGCTGAGGGGTGCATCTGGCGACTACGGGCGCTCCACAGCGACGTCATCTTCAAGCCACTCGAGGTCGACGCTGCCCAGCCTCGCAGCGACCGCCGACGCAGTCTCCTTCCAGGAGGTCAGCTCGGCGATCATGAGGTGCGGCTGGCCGGCACGCGCGGCACAAGCGAGGTCCTGCGTGCAGGACTCCTGGTCCGCCGGCGACAACGCGAGCATCCAGGGGAATGTCTCAGTCATACGCGCGGAATCCATAGATTCAATCCTAATCCGGCATCTACTCCCTGCGGGGCGTAGAGCCAGTGGCGTAGCCGGCCGGTTGATTCGCCGAGGCAGGAGTACGCCTGCACACGGAACCGCCTTGATCAGTTCGCTGCTTCCGAGATGTTCGCGACCACTCGGTACATCGTCTGCCTGTTCGCTCCGAACATCGCGCCGATCTCGGCCGGGGAGGACTCGTCCTCCCCGTCGAGCCAGCGCACTCGACTCTTCCGTGCCGCCGAGAGCTTCGGCTGATGGCGTCTCAGCTTCCTCTGCCGCTCGGGCACGGCCAGCGCCTCCCTCGTCCGTGCCGCCTCGGCGGCGCTCGGCGGTGGCACCTCCTCATGACGCTGATGCTGGTCGCCGCATCGCGGCAATCGGCTACTGACGCTCGCTCAGCCCGCGCCGCAAGGTGCTGGCCCCGGGCCTGGCGATGCTCCTGAACACGCTCGTCTAAATCCCCGCCGGTGGCCATCTCGCGCAGGCCCGCGAACGTCAGAAACTGTGCCGACCAGAGTAGTTCATCGTGACGTTGGGCCGGAACTCAGTCGATTTCCGGCCCAACGTCACGTTTGTTAGGCGTTCACTGACGACCACTCAGGGTCCTGCCTCATCCCATGCAGCTTGGCTATTCGCCACCTCGTGCCGATGCTGGGCGTTCTAAGGGCCAATCCCGATTTTCAGTCGCCGCCAACGAGACGCAGGACCGGACGTTGATCCGCCATGCCGAGCAGATCTCGCACTTGTGAGGGGTTAATCTTCAAGGCGTCCGCAAGAGCAGGCACTCTGGCACCGTGATCTCCGGCCAGATCGGCCGCCTTCCTCAGAAGTGTCGGAACCTCGCCTGCGTACGAGCTGGTCGGGTCGGCACCTGGATCGTCAAGTACCGCCAGACGTTGGTACGCGCGGCGTGCTGACGACTCTGTCGTCCGGCCACGTTCGACCATCCTGCGGACCAACGAGTGCGGCGATACGCCCCAGGTTCTGCCGAGCCGGTCCAGCGCTGTCAGGTCGAGACGCTCCGGGAGCATCGCGTCCATCGAGGACGAGGGAGTCAGGAATGCGGCAGCAAATTCATCCGCTTCTTTCTCGATAGCTGCGCTGTGCTCACCGCAATCAACGTGCAACAGCAGGTGCCCGATCTCATGCGCGATCGAGAACCGATGACGGAAGACGTTCTCGCTCCGACGCGGCGTCGTGATGATGATCGGGCGATCCAGGATCACTGCTGAGAACGCATCCACTGCATCGATCTCGCCGAGCGGTCGCATCGCTACGACGATTCCGCGGGACTCAGCAGTGGCGACGAGGTGCTTGACCGGCCCGTCGGGCAGACCCCAGTGCCGGCGCAACAACGTCGCCGCCTCAGCCGGTGACGTCCCTGCCGCCACAGCAGGCAGATCAGCCTCGGGAAGCTTCACGTAGCGCTCAAGGGCAAACGTCAGTTCCCAGACCATCGCCGCTGTGGCCAGGGCCTTTTGCCGATCACTCACACGGGCAGACCGCAGGCTCCGGAAGTGAGCGTTCACGGTGTCGATTCGTGCCAGAGGCCGGCCGATGCCAAAGAAACCGGTGCGGACGTTAAGGGTCTGGGCCAGGCGGTCGAGCACGTCAGGGCGCGGAGCGTTGACCCCGGCCTCGTATTGCCCGATCGCCGCGGCCGACACCCCGACCGCGGCGGCCAGGTCCGACTTGCTCATTCCGACGCGAACGCGTGCTTGAGTCAGTCGTGCTGGCTCAAACCGGCCATGCGTCTGCCCGGAGCCCGGCCAATCAAACAGGCTCGGAGTATCCTCACGCATCCGGCTGTGTTCCCTCCTGCTTCTGCAGCTTGACGGCGGGGACGACCGGCATGCCGCTGTCGAACGGCTCGACATCCGACGACGCTTGGACGGCGTCGAGTTCCGGCTCCCAGATGGTTTCCTGCCCGCGAAGCTCGACCTTACCGGTCACCTGGTTGAGCTCAGCGATCGCCCACTTGATCGACTGCAACTGGTGCGGCGACGACTGGATCATGACGAGGATCAGAGGCATCGTGTCGCCGGCCGCCTGCACGACCTCCTCGAGCTCAATCTCTTCGTCAGCGGCCTCGGGCGACTCAGCAACAGTCGATAAGGCCAGATCGAACAGCATTGGATCAGGACGCGGCGCGACAAAGCCGTTCTTCCGCGTCGGCCTCGACGCGAAGTTTGCGACCGCGTCTGCGACTTCCGGGACCCTCCACACGTAGACGAGGCAGTCGTTGACCACCGGCAGCTTGTAACCGGCAGGGGCCAGCTTGTGCGACTGGAAACCTCGCTCAGCCATGGCTTCGTGGGCGTCATCAAGCAGATCACGCCATTGGGTACCAAACCCCGTCCTGTACCGAGACTTCGACACCTGGTGCGCCTCCGCGAAGCGACCGTAGAGAGCTCGTGCTACCTCAACGAGCAAGTCACGAACGCCGGGAGCGTGGAGTCCGAGTTCATCGGCGGGCGAAGTTGGTACCACAGCAAGCCTCCTGAAAGGTCGTCTGGAGCCGCCGAAGCGGCCATTTATAACTTCAGTATGACACGCGATTCGCGCACGCGTGCTTCATTCAGCCACGACGGCGTGTCGAGCCCTGCGAGTGAAGTACGCCGCCCAAGTTGGTCCTGCCAGCGCTTCCCTGCCGCCGAGCAGCCCTCAAGATGGCCCGGTCAGGGAACGTCGTGCATCTGGGACGTCGAGTGCGTCCGACCGCCCCCAGGAAACAGTCGTGCTTGCGTCATCTACGAGTGACAACACTGTTCTTGTCGGAGCTCCTGACTAGCGTTGAGCCCGGTAACACTTCGCACAGGGGGACATATGTTTGACCGAAACACCGACTACCCAACGGCCATCGCCAGTTACGACGATGAGGGCATCGCCGCCGCGATCGATTGGTGCGTCAGGCACATGCAGACGGATGACACGCTCTCCGTCTGGACGTCGCTCACGTCGAACCTCAGTAACTGCGACGCCCTGGAGAGCTTCGTGCGGCAATACAGCGACGTGGAGCACATCATCAGCCACGGTGGCGGGAGACCACGTCACGCTGGCCCGGTGCTGATGGCCTGGCCAGACATGGGCGATATCGGGGAGCTGGTCCACTACGGCCGGGGCATCCGGGGCATCTGCATCATCGCTGACGATGCCGACGAAATCCGCCCGTGGGTCACGGCGATGAGACCGGACATCCTGGGGGACGGCTCAGACTGGGAGCACCTCTCCCCCGATCTCGACCCGATCGTGGTGGAGGCCCTGAAGAGCCTGACGCGCACGGTGAACCACAACAACACCATCTCGGCCGGCTTTGAGAAGGAACAGGTCGTCGGCACCCTTCTGGCGCTGCACGACGCCAGGATCCCAATGAATGCTGGGTCGATTCAAGGCTGGACCCTTGCCCACGGATGGGCCGGCAAGAACCCGGAGAGGCTCGCGCAGTACGTACGGGACATCAACAGCGGGAAGCGCCCACGCGCAGGTCGCGGAGTGCCCGCCGACTACATCGACCGCCTGCGGCAGCAGCTGGCTTCGGGCAGTGATCCAGACGCCGAGAACTAGAGCCGCAGCCTCGGCAACTCGCCCGTGAGCGCCGGCGGATTGCCGTGTGTCGCCTCCAAGCGTGGCCCGCGCCACGCACTTTGTGCGCTTCAGCGGGTGGGCTCGGTAGCTCTCGACCGTCAGGCGAGCAGTCGGGCATCGCTGCGGCGTCGATCCTTGCGCCGTTCGAGCATGACCAGTTCGCTCGGGTTGCCTGGCTCAGTGCCGCATCAGCCGTCGTCCATGGTTCTGGCGGCCGGTGGACAACTTTTGATAGGTCGCCAAGCGAATCTTCTGCAATTCGAGTTCTGAGACGTGCAATGACAGTTCCTCCCAGCACGCGGCCGGCGCGCATAACGTCGATATGCGGGAGCGGAACTGCTTCTGTGGAACTCCAGGAGGTATCAAATGAACGAGGAGAAGAGCCGAGCACAGCAATTGGTGGGCGAAGTCGCCCCGAAGCTCGCGGAATTGACCGACGATGTGCTGTTCGGCGATGTCTGGGCCAGGCCCGAGCTGTCACGCCGTGACCGTAGCCTGGTCACCGTCGCGGCGCTGACGGCGCTCGGGCGCACCGACCAGCTCCGCTCGCACCTGAACCTGGCCCTGGACAACGGCGTGACTGAGCAGGAGCTTGCAGAAGTCGCCACGCATCTTGCCTTCTACGCCGGGTGGCCGGCCGGGATGACGGCCGCGACCACGCTGAAAGAGGTCCTCGGTGCCCGCTGATCAGCAGGATGGCGAGATGGTCCTCCTCCCGAGGCCAGCAACGGCCAAGGCCTCTGTGGAGCGTTTCTCCGGTGACGTGTGGGTGGACGGCATCGCCGGCGGAGCGGGGCCTGGGACTGCGACACTCGCGGCGGTGCGGTTCTCCCCCGGCGCGAGGACAGCGTGGCACTGCCACGGGAACGGCCAGACCCTGCACGTGACCGACGGCGTCGGGATCGTCCAGTCCCAGGATGGCCAAACGATCGTGATGCGGCCGGGCGACACGGTGGAGACGCCCCCGGGCGTGTGGCACTGGCACGGTGCGCTGCCAGACGCGTTCATATCTCACCTTGCCCTCTCGATCGCCGGCGGAGCGATCCGCGGGGCTTCGTCGTCCAGTCAGCGCGCCGTCAGCAGTCGATGGCGCACTGCCAGTTCCTCCCTCCCGGAGGAAGAGCGTGCTCATCAGACGTGCGCGATGCGGCGCTACCAGCCGCTGCCGTCGGTGCGGGTGGCGACCCATCCGCCGTCGCTTCTGCGGAACGCGGTACGGAAGGCGGTGCGCCATCGGCCGCGTTCTCCGTCGATGGTCACGTCGGTCATCGTGCGCGCGGTGACGACGGCGTCGGCTGCAGTACTCCCGGGCTCGACCGCGATGTCGACGTCCTCGATGGAGTGATAGACCGCTCTTCCTGCCGCGATGTCGTTGACCCATTCCTCGCGGGATTGGGTCCGCCCGGTCATGTGCCCAAGCACGAAGTCTTCGTCCAGGAGTTCGCGGAGGACGGCAGGGTCGCCGTGTTCGAGGGCCATGCGCAGGCCGCCCCAGGCGTCGATGGGGTCGAGATCGGCGTCCGATTCCTTCGTCATGGTCTCCTTCAGTCGGCGTCGGTGAGCAGGGCTGCTGGTCGCGATCTACTTCGTGATCAGGCGGGTGAATGCCATAGCGCCGAGACGCCATGCATTGCCGTCCTGCACGTACGTCTCGGTGACGGCGAACGGGTTCGTCACTTCGTTGCCGTCGACGACGGAGTGCATCACGAGGTTCGTCAGCACAATGCCAGTGGAGCCGATCACGCGCGCAGAGACGTCCTCGACCTCTACCTCGCGGTAGTGGATGCGGCTGGTCTCGATCACCTCGAGCTCCTCGCCCTTGGTGAACGTCGCGCCCATGTGCACGAAGATCGCCTCGTCGTGGAAGAGCGCCTCGAGGTTCTTGGTGTCCTTCGAGGACATCCACTCCCACTTCTGCGCGGAGAGCGCAATGAGCTGGTCGGGCGCGGTGTCGGCCATCGTGTTGTTCCTGTCCTGGTGCAAGTGCGGTGGGTGGGTTGCGCCTGACCGCTGAGGGCGCGCAGCTCGTCGTGCGTGCCCTCAGACGTGTCAGAGGGGTCTGTCGGCAGCTCAGGCCTCGGGGATCGGCATGCCGTAGTTCTCGAGCGTGATGGCCGAGGGCTCCGGGCCTCCGCGCACGCCGGTGTCCAGTGCGTCGATCGCGGCGAGCTCGTCCGTGCTGAGCTCGAAGTCGAACACGTCGAAGTTCTCCGCGATGCGCGCGGGCTTGATCGACTTCGGGATGGCGGAGCGGCCCTGCCGCAGGTGCCAGCGCAGCATGACCTGCGCGGGGCTCTTGCTGTGCCGGTCAGCGATCTGGCCGATCGTCTCGTTCTCCAGAGTGCTCTTCTGGCCGTCGCCGTAGATGGTCACGCCGCCGATGGGCGACCACGCCTGAGTGAGGATGTTGTGCTCGGCGTGCAGGGCCTGCAACTCGCGCTGCTGGAAGTAGGGGTGCACCTCGATCTGGTTGACCGCGGGCACGATCTCCGTCTTCTCCAGCAGCTCGGCAAGGACCTCGGGCATGAAGTTCGAGACGCCGATCGCTCGGACCTTGCCGTCGGCGTAGAGCTTCTCCAGGGCGCGGTAGGCGTCGAGCGTCAGGTCGAAGCGGGTGGTGAGCGGCTGGTGGAGCAGGAGCAGGTCGATCTGCTCGACGTCAAGCTTCGCGGCCGACTTCTCGAAGCCGTGCAGGGCAGCGTCGTAGCCGTAGTCGCTGATCCACAGCTTCGTCTCCACGAAGACCTCGGACCGGTCGAGGCCGGAGGCGCGCAGCGCCTTTCCGACGCCGGCCTCGTTGAAGTACGCAGCGGCGGTGTCGATGTGCCGGTAGCCGGCCCGCAGCGCCTCGGCCACGGCCGTGGCAGTCTCGTCGGCAGGGGTCTGGAAGACGCCGAACCCGATGGCCGGGAGCGTCACCTCGTTGTTCAGTGTGAGCGTTGTGTTCGTCATGCCGTCAACGCTAAGCCGGATACACGACGGGGTGAGAGTCACCAGCATTATCCCCCAGCAACGGTGCATGGCCACGGGGTATGCACTCCACCCGCGCAAGTGACAGCCAACGCCAGTATCCCCCAGAAAGCCGCCCATGGCCGTAGCCTTGAAGCATGGACAACAAGCGCGACGTGCAGGAGTACCTGACGGCTCTGCGCGCCCGGATCACCCCCGAGAGCGCAGGGATCCTCGTCTTCGGAGGCGAGCGGCGGGTGCCGGGACTGCGCCGCGAGGAGGTCGCCCAGCTCGCCGGGGTGAGCACGGCCTACTACACGCGCATGGAGCGCGGCGACCTCTCCGGCGTCTCCGACAGCGTCCTGTACGCCCTGGTGCGCGCCCTGCAGCTGAATGAGGCCGAGACCACGCACCTGTTCGACCTGGCCCGCACCGCGTCGGGTTCTCGTCCTCGTGCGCCGCGCAGGGCTGCTGTGCGCATCCCGTCCCGGCTGCCGCAGATGCTCGACACGATGCGTGAAGTGCCCGCCCTCGCCCTCACCCGCCTCGGCGACCCCGTCGCCTCCAACGCGCTCGGCCGCGCACTGTTCCCGCACCTCTTCCCCGAGGACGCCGTACCTCTCAACCACGCGCGATATCTCTTCCTGGACCCGCGGGCGCAGAGCTTTTACCCCGACTGGGAGACCAGCGCCCGCGAGCAGACCTCCGCACTGCGCCTCCTCGCCGGGCAAGACCCGACGGACCGGGCGCTGACGAGCCTGGTCGGCGAACTCTCCACCCATAGCGCGGAGTTCCGCTCCTGGTGGAGCGGCCACACGGTCCGTCTGCACACCAGCGGCACCAAGCGCATCCACCACCCCGTCGTGGGTGAGATGACCATCGGCTACGACGTGCTCGCTGTCCAGGCCACGCCGGGCGTGACCATCACGACCTATCTGCCGGAGCCCGGGAGCCCGTCGGCGGATGCGTTGGAGCTGCTGCGTAGCTGGATCGCCGACCGCGTGGCCACCGGCTGACCTGCTTTTCCGGTCCATCCCGGCCGCATCCGCCTCCAGGGGTGTAATGGTAGTTCCTTCTTCGATGCCGGTTCGGTCCATAGCGTGGAATCATGCGAAGCCCCGTCCTGACCCGAGCCGCCCTCGCGACCGCCGCTTCCGTCGTGGCGCTCACGCCCCTGGCCGCCTGTTCCGTACCCGATCCCTCGCCTTCGACCGCCACCCCGGTCGCGCCCTCGTCGATCAGCGCCGCTCCGTCAACAGCCCGGTATAAGAACGGCACCTACAACGCCATAGGCGTCTATGGCGGCGGGCCGTCCTACCTCGACGTCACGTTGATCCTCGACAACGGCGTCGTGACGGCGGTAACGGTCAAGCCACAGGCCACGAACGAGACGTCCCGCGGCTATCAGGAGCGTTTCGCCGCCGCAGTCCCGGGCGAGGTCGTCGGCAAGCGCCTGGACCAGGTCAAGGTCGGCAAACTCGCCGGCGCGAGCACCTGCCCGGACGGCTTCAACGACGCCCTTGCCAAGATCCGGGAAAAAGCCGGTTCCTGACGCTGACGAGCAGCCCCGATCCGCCACCGACGACAGGACGATCCAGACGATGACTCCCACCCACACCCGCCGATCATTCCTCTCCCTGGCAACCGTGGCCGCAGCGAGCGTCGGCCTGACCGGGTGCTCGCTGTTCGGCGTCGGTCGCAACAGTGCCGGCTCCGCTGCCCGGCAGACGGATATGCCTGCAGTGGATGGTTCGCGCACCCTGGTCGCGTACTTCTCCGTCCCGGAGACCACCAACCCGAACGGCATGACCCAGGACGAGGAGAACAGCACTCACGTCGTCGACGGCAAGGTGTACGGCAATACCCAATATGTGGCGATGCTGATAGCTGGCCGGCTGGGCGCGGCCCAGTTCCGGATCGAGACCGCCGAGCAGCTGCCTCTGAACCACCAGGCGCTTATCGACCGCGCCGTCGCGTGGCAGGACGCGAACGCTCGTCCGGCGCTGAAGGCACAGATCCCGAACCTAGGAAGGTACGACACCGTCATCGTCGGCTACCCGATCTGGGAGTACGACATGCCGATGCCGCTGTACACCTTCTTCGAGCAGCACGACTTCAGCGGAAAGAACATTTACGTCTTTACCACGCATGACGTCAGCGGTCTGTCCGGCACCCTCGAAAAGGTCACCGAGATGCTGCCCAGGGCCAAAGTCAGCACGAATGCCTTCGAGATCTCCCGCAACGATATGAACGATTCCCAGCCTCGCGTCACCGAGTGGGTGGATCGTATCGCGCAGGCGTAGAGCTGAACTTATGGTGCACTCGTGGAGCAGCCGGATTCGATTCGGCCACAACACGCGATAACTTGCCTGACATTGACCTGCAGAGAGCGATTTTCAGGCAACCATCCAGCGTGTGCCCCGGACGTTGGTCTGAGATAGTCAGCGCAACATCCGGGGAACAGTTCACAAGTTCAGTTCAGGCCTTTATCGGCCAGGAATCCGTCGATGTGCTGGGCGATCTGATCGTTGTTCAGGTCGCAGAAGAGGAAATGAGTGTTCCCGGTGATGTCGATCTCCGGGAGATGCACGAGAGTGGCGTCGCCGCCGTGGCGGTTAACCGTTTCCACCCAGATCTTCGCCATCGCAAGGCGGACACGCCAGTTGTCACGGCCGGCGATGTCGGTCGGCTCGGTGGGGATGTTGTCGCCGTAGTAGACGATGATCGGGACCTCGGTCAGGCGCTTGAACTGCGCCAACGGCACGGCTTCTCCGGCTAGGGTCCCGGCGGAGCTGGGCATAGGCGGCGGTACTTCCCCGTCGGGGAAGACGAAGCCGCTGCCGGGTTCCAGTGCCACGACGCCTTTGACGTTGCGGTTTTGCATCGCAGTGCGCCAGCCGAAGCCTCCGGCGTGGGAATGGGTGACCAGGATGCCGGACCCGATCTTGTCGAACAGGGCGGAAACCCCGGCAGTGAGGACCTGGCCGTCGATGGGCCCGGTGTCGGGAACCATCTGCCGGAAGAACTGGTTGAGGGCCTCGGGATCCTTGGGGAACTGCACCCCTGGATACAGCTCCGGCCAGAGTCCGAGGCGGAACTGGTTGTAGAACCACTGCTCGTTCGGGCTGGTGCTGATCGGCGCGGCCGTGGTGGTCTTGCCTGCGGTGCCGCGGCGAGGCTGATCCAGCGTGTAGACACCATATCGGCGGCGCAGGAAGAGGCTCTGGAATCCTTCACGGCCATCCGGCGTGGCACCCCAGCACGTGCCGGCTTCCAAGAAGCCGTGCCACAGCACCAGCGGCAGCCGCCGCGGATGGACCGGCAACTGGTAGAACACCCGGGCATGGTCGCCATGCAAGGTCTGACCGGCAGGGTTGGTCGGGTTTTTCGGGTCAAACGTCCCCGGGGTGCTGGCGACCGTGCCGCCAACGGCGAAACCACCCTGCTCTCCGATGATCAATGGCCCTTTGCTCTTGAGGGGCTGAGGCTTCAACGTGCCCTGGCCTGCGGCGTTGGCACTGGCGGGAAGTCCTATCAGCTGCAGCGCTGCCGCCGCGGTCGCTCCGAACAGCACAGTCCTGCGTTCCATCGCTTCTCCAATCTGTAATTGACCGACAACCAATTTCAGGTGCGGTCGGCGGATGTATTGGTTTTCGAGTCCTGCTGTTGGTTCCTCGGCCGGAGGCGGTGGGTGGTGTCGGCGAGAAGGTGATCCGCTAGCGTCCGTGTGTCTACATCAGCCGCTCCTGGTGGATGCGCCCGCGGGTGACGCCCATGCGGCGCAGCAATCGCTGGTTGGCCAGGACGGCGGGGCTGGGGCCGACGATGAAGAAAGCGCCCGTGCGCAGGACCTCGTCGGTGAGCTCGTGCTCGAGGTCTTCGCGGCGGAACCGGCCGACGCTGGTAGTGACCTTCGTCCTGCCGCCCGATGCCGCCACGTATTCGTCGAGCGCGTCGCGGTAATAGAGGTCCTCGGGCGTACGCACCGACCACAGCAGATGGATCCTGCGGCTCGTATGGTGCGCGGCGGCCAGGCTGAGCAGCGGCGCGACGCCAGCTCCCATCCCGAGCAGGACGAGCGGGGCTTCCGCGCTGTGCGCGGCGACCGCGGCGTCGAAGCGACCGAACGGACCTTCCAACCGTGTTCTGGTGCCGTGCTCGACCTCTCCAAGCCGGTTTGTCCAGTCGCCGTGCTGGCGGATGGTGAAGGCGAGGATCTTCTGGCCATCGTCAGTGACGGAGAACGGGTGTCGCTCCCGTCCGACCGCCGTCGTGCCCTCCAGGCTGAGGAAGAAGAAGTCCCCGGGACGCACTGCAGGGTCCGGACGGTCGAGTTCGACCGAGAGCCTGCGGGTCGATGCTCCCCTGGCCTCGTTGCCGACGACGGTTCCTTGCAGTTGGGTGCCGGGAGCGACCCACTTCTTCCAGGCGTAGATCGCGAGAACGACCACCGTGTAGAGGTCGAACAGGATCATGAAACCCGCGTACTGGTTCATCCTGGTCAGAACGTGAGCATGCAGCCAGATGAGCAGCACCACGACGATGTTCAGCCGGTGCAGCCAGATCGACAGCTGGTGCCGGAACACCACGCGCTCCAGGAATCGCCGGGCCCGCAGCAGCGCCCTGGACCGGTCGACGAGCCAGCCGCTGAGGAAGAACACCGCCAGGCACAGGGCCGCGATCGACAGGTAGAGGCCCCAGTCGCCGAGCGTGTGCGCCAGCCCGTTGCTCGTGTAGGAGTCCTGGTGGTGGATGAACGCCAGCACCAGAGCGCCGAGACCGAGGACGCCGTGCAGCCGGTACACCTGCGGCAGGCCGACGAGTCGGTCCAGCCACCGGGGCCGGGCGCTGAGCAGGATCGCCAACAGCCACCAGCAGTAAGCGATCAGGGCGAACTGCACCAGCTGCATCAGGTTCACCGGCTCCGTCGCGACGGCCTCGTAGACCAGCATCAGCGGCATCGGGAAAGCGACCGCCGCCGCCCACAGGGCGACGGTGCGCAGGGCGTTCACGACGCCTGCCAGAGGTCTACGACGATCAGGACTGCCATTGCCAGCGCGGCGACGGCGATCAGCCCGGATAGTTTCAGCTGGGTGGTCATGAGCGGCGTTCATCTCCTCAGGGGTTGTCGTCGATTCGGCAGCCCCGAAGGGGACGAATTGTCTGGTGCCCGACGGCGCTGTGAGGTCAGGGCCGGTGGCGGGCCGCGTCAGTATCCGGCCGGGGGCCGGGTGACGTAATGCCGTTCGAGCTGGGTGATCTCGTCATCGGTGAGAGTGATGTCGAGCGCCGCGGCGGCGTCAGCGAGGTGATGCTGTTTGGTGGCTCCGACGATGGGGGCGCTCACGACCGGGTTGCGCAGCACCCATGCCAGCGCGATCTGCGCCATCGGCACGGCCCTTTCGCGGGCGATGCACTCGACGGCGTCGATGACCGGCTTCTCTGCATCCGGGTTGGCGAAGTGTGCTGCGCCGACGGGGTCGTTGTGTGAGCGGGCGCTGGACCTCTCGCCGAACGGTCGGGCGAGACGGCCCTTCGCGAGCGGGCTGTACGGGATGCTGCCGACGCCCTGGTCGGCGAGCAGGCCGAACATTTCCCGCTCTTCCTCTCGGTAGAGCAGGCTGTACTGGTCCTGCATCGAAACGAACCTGGTCCAGCCGTGCAGGTCCGCGGCGTGCTGCAGCTTCGCGAACTGCCAGGCGTGCATCGCCGACGCGCCGAGGTAGCGGGACTTGCCGGCCTTGACGACGTCGTGGAGGGCCTCCATCGTCTCCTCCGCCGGCACGTGCGGGTCGAAGCGGTGGATCTGCAGCAGGTCGACGTAGTCGGTGCCCAGCCGGGTCAGGGACGCGTCCACCTGCTCGAGGATGGCCTTGCGGGAGAGACCTCCGCCGCCGGGTCCGTCATGCATCGGGAAGAACACTTTCGTGGCCAGCACGATCTGCTCTCGACTGGAATACCGGTTGATGGCGCGGCCAACGATCTCCTCCGAGGTGCCCTTGGCGTAGAGGTTCGCCGTGTCCCAGAAGGTGATGCCAAGCTCGACCGCCTGGCGGAAGAACGGGCCGGCGTCCTCTTCACCCAGCGCCCACTGGGTGAATCCGGTGTCGGGATTGCCGAAACTCATACAACCAAGAGCGATGCGACTGATCGTGAGACCAGAGGTTCCCAGGCGGGTGTACTCCATGATGCGTTCTCTTCTTTCGGGTCAGAAGCGGTTGCGGATCGCGTCCAGGTCGCCCAGGAAGTCCTGCGGCTCGGCGTCCAGCGGCAGGTTGTCGCGGTCCAGCGGGCCGTCCAGGTCCGCGTCCGACTGCAGCGCGGCGAACAGCAGATCGAGGTCGGCCTGGGCCCCGCCTTTCTCGGCGACGAGCTCGAAAGTCTTGTGATCGGCTGCCTCGGAAGTCAGAGAAGCGATGAGCGTCTGGGCGATCTGCTTGCGGGAGACCACACCGTCGGAAGAGTTCCCGGCCCAGTGCGTGTCGCCCTGCCGGAGTACCAGGCGCTGCTCATCGGGCTCGTTGTAGTCGAACCAGCCCGGGCGCACGATCGTGTAGGGCAGGCCGCTGGCGCGCACCAGACGCTCTCCGCGCCGCTTCCAGTCATGCCCCGGGGTCGGCTTCGTGACGCCGAGCGCTGTCATCAGCGCGATCCGCGCCGGGGCCTTCAGCGCGTCCAGTACTGCCTTGACCGGCCAGTAGTTCGCCTGCTCGGCGTCGGCGTCGCTGTACGTGCCCTGGGTGAAGACCACTCCGGTCGTACCGTCGAGTGCCTCTGCCAGAACACCTGCGTCAGTCGGGTCCCCGACGACGACCTCCGCGCCCTCGGGGAAAAGGGAGACCTGACCTGGATCACGGACCAGGGCCCTCGTCTCGAAGCCCGCTTCGAGCGACTGGGCGACGACGTGCCGTCCGATGCTGCCGCTGGCTCCGAGGACGAGCACTGGGCCCTTCATGGTGGTGTTGCTTGTCGCTGTGTCTGTTTCGTTGCTCACGAAATCGACGCTAGGTGGTCTGCCCGCGGCGGAGAAGGAACTGCCAGTACACCCCTAGCGGACATCAATTTCCGGTCGTGACCATGGGCTCTGATCGGAAGCCGCTTCGGGCTCGCCTCCTGGCCGGAGGCCTGCATGCGGATCTTGGCGAGGGCGTCGTTGAAGCCGTCGGCGCATCCGCTGGCCCCGGCGATCTTGCCTACGCGCAGACCATCGACCGGCTTGCCCTCAACCTCGCCGGGAACTGCGGCGGCGAAGCGTTCCTGGTAGCCGTGAGAGGTCTCGTTGTTCTCCGGCATCAGCTTCGACCCGACGTCGGTGATCACCCCGTCTTGGAGGGTGATGGTGAAGTCCATATACGACGGCGCGCCGCCGTAGACACCGCGGGCCGTATAGGTGCCAGTCGCGTGCTTGCTGTCTCTTGCCTCGGTCGTTGGGTTCGAGGATGCCGAGGGGCTCGTCGACGGCGACCGCGGGCTCGCGCCGTCCTCGGTGCTGCATGCGGCCAGGGGCAGCAGCACGGCGGCGGCTCCGATGGCCGCACGGGCGAGGATCTGATGCTTCATCTCGTCGCTGCTCCTTCAATCGGCGCGGTCGGGGTTTCGGTGGTGGGCAGCCTCAGAGGAAGAGCTCGCCGGGGAAGTCATCGGACCACTGGACGCGGCCGTCGGCGAGCATCCGAACCCACGAGAACGCGAACCCTTCGAGCTGTCCGGGCTCGGCGACAAACAGTGCCGTGGCCAGCCCGTCGGCGGTGGCCGCGTCGGCGGCGATCGTCCAGGTCGCGACGACGTCGGATACGGGCTTGCCGGTGCGGGCGTCGAGGACGTGGTGCAGGTCGTCGCCCCAGGCGCGTCGAGTAGTCGCCGAGGCGCACAGCGCCGCATCTTGTAAGGGCACCGTGCCGATCACCCGGTCGGGCCGGGTGGGGTGCTCCAAGCCGACGGTGACCGGCTCGGGTCCGGCGTGGCGCAGGTCGCCACTGCCGTCGACCACGAACTGCTCGACACGCGCAGCCTGAAGCTCCTGGGCGATGAGGTCGACCAGGTGGCCCTTGCCGGCCGCGCCGACGTCGACCACCTGGGGGCGGTTGGTGATCAGCGCGGTGCCATCCCGGCGGACATCTCGGGTCCAAGAGTCCGGGATCCGGGCAGCCAAGCCCGCCCGGTCGGGCGTGAGGGAATAGCCGGCGTCGTAGCCGAGCAGCTCCAGGTCGCGCCCGACCAGCGGGTCCACTGCCCGGGCCGTCGCTGTGTGCAGCCGGTCGTACAGGTCCAACAGAGACAAGTCGCGGACGGGTACCTCGAACCGTCCCCCAACCGGCGCATGTGCGATCTCGGCAACTAGAGAATCGGGCCGGAACCGCGACCAGGTCTGATCGAAGTCCTCGCACAGCTCGGCGATCCCGGTCTTTAGCCGATCGGGCAGAGGGCGCTCGGTGTCGATCTGCCAGCCGGTGCCGATCGCCGTGAAGCGGTGCACCTCGGGGGGACTCGGAGCGTCACTGGTCGGCATCACTATCTCCGACACCGAGCGGCCGCTCAGGCCTCGGGGATGTCGCGGTGGAACGACTCGAGAGTGATGATGTCGGGGTCCGGGCCGCTGCGCACGCCGGTGTCCAGTGCGTCGATCCGTGCCAGCTCGTCGCCAGTGAGCTCGAAGTCGAACACGTCGAAGTTCGCGGCGATCCGCTCCGGCTTGACGGACTTCGGGATCGCGGAGCGGCCTTCCTGCAGGTGCCAGCGCAGCATCACCTGCGCCGGCGTCTTGCCGTGCGCCGTGGCGATCTCGCCGATCACCGGGTCGTTGAACGTCGACCGGCTGGCATCGCCGCGGTAGCTGGTGATCCCGCCCATCGGGGACCAGGCCTGAGTGAGGATTCCGTGCTCGGTGTTCGCCTTCTGCACGTCGGGCTGGGAGAAGTACGGATGCCCCTCGACCTGGTTTACGGCGGGGACCACGCTGGTTTCGGCGAGCAGGCGCTCCAGCACATCGGGCATGAAGTTGGACACGCCGATCGCGCGGACCTTCCCGTCGGCGAGCAGCTTTTCCAGCGCCTTGTACGCGCCGATCGTCTTGTCGAAGTCGGAGGTCAGCGGCTGGTGGAGCAGGAGCAGGTCGATCTGCTCGACGCCGAGCTTGCCGGCGGACTTGTCGAAGGAGTGCAGGGCCTCGTCGTAGCCGTAGTCGCTGATCCACAGCTTGGTTTCGATGAACACCTCGGAGCGGTCCAGGCCCGACTGCTTGATGCCTTCGCCGACTTCACGTTCGTTGAAGTAGGAGGCGGCGGTGTCGATCAGCCGGTAGCCCACGCGCAGCGCCTCAGCGACGGAGGAAACGGTTTCTTCGGGTGGGGTCTGGAAGACGCCGAAGCCCAGGGCGGGCATCTCGACACCGTTGTTCAGTGTGATGTTCATGCTTTCTCCTTGTGTTCAGTCTGTGAGGTCTCGGCGGCGAGGCTGCCCAGCAGTCTCAGGCGCTCTTCGCTGGGGGATCCGGGTTCGGCGGTGTAGCCGAACATGAACCACTCCGGGTTCGCAGGAAAGTCCATCGCCTCGTACACCAGCTCCAGGTCCCCGACTTCGGGGTGGTGCAGACGCTTGAGCCCGGTGCGGTGGTGCCGGACGTCGTGCGCGGCCCACCGGAGGCGGAAGTCGTCGCTGCGGGTGACGAGTTCGCCGATCAGGTCGGTCAGGCGCTTGTCCCTGGGGTTCTGCCCGGCGTAGGTGCGCAGCGAGGCGACGATGTCGGAGGCCCCCTGCTCCCAGTCGGGGAAGAACACCCGGGCAGCCGGGCTGAAGAAGGTGAACCGGGCGGTGTTGCCCTGGCTTGCCGGGTCTTCCAGCAGCGGTGCGTACAGGGCTCGGCCCTGTGCGTTGCCGGCTACGAAGTCCATCCTGCGGTCCCGCACCCACACGGGCATCGAGACCGAGTCGATGAACCGCTGCAGGCTCGGCCGGAACGGCTGCTCGGCCTTCGTCCCCCGCCGACGTGCCGGTTGCGGACCAGCAGCCTCAGCCAGGGCATGCAGGTGATCGATCTCGGCATCGTTCATGCGCAGGGTTCTGCCGATGCTTTCGAGCACCTCGGCCGAGACGCCACGGAGGTCTCCGCGTTCCATCCGGGCGTAGTACTCGACGCTGACACCGGCAAGCATCGCCACTTCTTCACGCCTGAGGCCAGGGACCCTACGGCGGGTGCCGCCGATGATCCCTGCCTGCTCGGGCGTGATCCGGTCTCGCCGGGTGCGCAGGAACTCTCCCACCGCATTTCGTTGGTCCATGCCTTCAACGCTACGGCCGATTTCTACTGCGTGGGAGGAACTGTCAGTGCACCGATAACCGGTCCCTTCTTCACCGGCATCCGAATTGCTTGCATTGAAAAAGACCCAGATCCCGCACCCGAAAGCCGAGCATGTCCGAGACCACTTCCCCTGTCCGCACGACCGATACCGCCAAGCCGCGCATGTCGCTGGCCGTGGCGATGCTCGGCTTCTTCGTCGTCGCACTCGACGCCCAGATTGTCAACGTCGCACTCCCCCACATCCGGGACGAACTCGGCGGAGGCCTCTCCGGCCTGCAGTGGATCGTCACCGGCTACACGCTGTTGTTCTCCGCCCTGCAACTGTTCGGCGGAACCATCTCAGACCGGATCGGTGCCCGCCGGGCCTATGGCGTCGGCATGGCCGTATTCGTCCTCGGCTCCGCTGCTTGCGGCGCAGCCCCCAGCCTGGGCATCCTGATCGCCGGCCGCGTCGTTCAGGGCATCGGGGCGGCGATGATCACCCCGACCTCTCTGGCCCTGATCCGCGAAGCGTTCCACGACGCGGTGCAGCGCGGACGGGCAATCACCTACTGGGCGCTCGGCGGATCCGTCGCCGCAGCAGCCGGGCCGGTCTTGGGCGGCGTCCTTACCCAGTTCGGCTGGCGGTGGATCTTCTTCGTCAACCTCCCCGTGGGTGTGATCGCGCTGATCGTGCTCGCCCGAGTCGCCCCGTCCGCACGCCGGATCGCCCCGTTCGACTGGACCGGACAGATCGCCGCGATCGCTGCACTCGGAGGCCTCACCTACGGCATCATCGAGGGCGGCTCACTCGGCTACGGTGCCCCTGAAGTGCTGGGCTCGTTCGCCCTTGCCGTGATCGGCGCTGTCGTCTTCCTCATCGCACAGGCGCGTGGCCGGTACCCGATGATGCCCCTGGACCTGTTCCGCTCCAGCACAGTCTCCGCCGGCCTGGGCATCGCCTTCATCACCATGGCCGCCTTCTACGGGGTCGTGTTCGTCCAGAGCCTCTACTTCCAGGAACAGCGCAGCGTGAGCTCGCTGGCCACCGGTCTGCTGTTCCTGCCGATGACCGGGCTCGTGGCACTGCTGAACCCGTTCGTCGGCCGTGCCATGGAACGCCTCGGCAAGATCGTCACCACCATCGGCGGCATGGTCCTGATGGCTGCTGGTCTCATCGCCCTGGCACTTCTGCCCGCGGAAGCACCGATCCTGGTCGCGGCGCTGTTCATGGTCCCGGTCGGGCTCGGCGGATCCTTCACCGTGCCGCCGCTGACCGCGCTGATCATGGACCACATCCCCGCCGAGCGGGCCGGCACCGCCAGCGGCGTTCTCAACACCGCCCGCCAGATGGGCGGCTCCCTCGGCATCGCGATTTTCGGCGCAGTCCTGGCCGTCCAGCCGGCATTCCAGGCCGGACTCCGCACCGACTACCTCGTCACCGGCGTGGTGCTCATCGTCCTGGCAGCAGGAACGCTCCGCCTCCGGAAGACCGCCTGAGGAAGTGGAAGGCCGACAGATGACCGACCAGACCCGCAGGGTCGTCCTCAGCACGGCCGGAGCGATGACCCTCGCGGCAATGACCAGTTGCGCGCCACAGGTCCGACCGGCCACGGGTCCGGACACGACTCCGGCACCGGAAGGAACGCCCGACATGATTCCCAGCTCGCAGCCCTCCAGCGGGGCGAAGACTCTGCTCGTGTACTTCTCCCGCCCCGGCGAGAACTACTGGGAGGGCGGGCGGCGTGAGCTGGAGGTCGGCAACACCAAGCGGCTGGCACAGTTGATCGCCGCGCGCATCTCCTGTGATGTCTACGAGATCATCGCGGCGGATTCCTATCCCACGGCGTATGACCCCACCGTCCAGCGGAACGTCCGCGAGCAGAACGCCGACGCCCGCCCGGCCATCCGGGGCGAAATCCCGGACCTCTCCGGCTACAGCACAGTGCTGCTGGGCAGCCCGGTCTGGAACGTGCGCGCGCCCATGATCATGTCCACTTTCATCGAGCGGGTCGACCTGGCCGGCAAGCGCATCCTGCCGTTCGTCACCTACGCCGTGTCCGGCATGGCCGGTGTCGACCAGTCGTATCGCGACGCCCTCCGCGCCAGCGATGTGCGAAATGGCCTCGCAGTCCGCGGGGAAGACATCGACGAGCCCGCAGCGGCGGCAGACGTGGAGGCCTGGCTCCGCGCCAATGCCCTGATGTAGCCCGGCCAGCCGCTGAAGGGGGAACTCGCGGTTCCTTCCTCCCGGTGCGCGTCCCTGGTCCGATGGACACAGCAACAACGAACAACACAAGGAGTCTCCCGTGACTGATACCCAGAACATGACCCGCGTCGCAGTGATCACCGGCGCATCCTCCGGCATCGGCGCGGCCGCCGCCCGCGCCCTGGCGGCCGACGGCTACAAGGTTGCGCTGCTGGCGCGCCGCCTGGACCGCATCGAAGCCCTCGCCCAGGAGCTGGAAAACGGATCCATCGCCATCCAGGCCGATGTCACCGACCGGGAGTCACTCCTGGCGGCTGCTCAGCGTGTGCAGGACGAGCTCGGCGGGGCCGACGTCCTGGTCAACAACGCCGGCATCATGCTCCTCGGCCCCTTCTCTTCTGAACAGCACGAGGACTATCGCGCCATGATCGAGGCGAACCTCCTCGGCGCGATCACCGCCACCGAAGCATTCCTCGACCAGCTCAAGAACGGCGGCGGTGACCTGATTAACATCTCCTCCGTCGCCGGCCGCACCGCCAGGGCCACCAACGGCGTCTACGCAGCCACCAAGTGGGGCGTCAACGGCTGGTCTGAATCGCTCCGCCAGGAGCTCCTGCCCGACATCCGCGTCACCCTCATCGAGCCCGGAGTCGTCGATACTGAGCTCCCCCACCACATCACGCACGAAGCCACCCGCGAAGCTGTGCAGAAGGGCTACGACCAGGCCACCGTGAAGCCCGAAGAGGTCGCCGAAGTCATCGCCTTCGTCCTCGCCCGCCCCCGGCACCTGGCCATCAACGAAGTCCTGCTCCGCCCCGCCGACCAGCTCGGCTGACGCGGGCTGCCGGTGACAGGCACTGCTGGGGACTCCCTGGCATCCAGGCGACCCGCCTAGTGTTGAACCATGGATAATCGAGCCGAGATTCGGGAGTTCCTGGTGACCCGCCGGGCGAAACTGCGCCCTGAGGACACCGGCCTGCCTGATTTTGGCGGGATGCGCCGGGTGCCTGGATTGCGCCGCGAAGAGGTCGCCCTGCTGTCCGGGGTGAGCGTCGAGTACTACACGCGTCTGGAACGCGGCGGCCTGGCAGGCGTCTCCGACAGCGTCCTCGACGCCCTAGTGCGAGCACTGAAACTTGACGACGCTGAGCGGCAGCATCTGTTCAACCTGGCTCGTGCCGCCGGTCCCGCTCCCCGCTCCCCGCTCCCTACGAAGGAAGCCAGGCCAGGTCTCCCCGAGCCTGCAGCGCCTGTTGGACGGCATGACCGGAACGCCTGCTTTCATCCGCAACGGCCGCCTGGACATCCTGGCGATCAATGCCCTAGGCCAGATGCTCTACTCGGAGGCGTTTGTCAGCCACGAGCGGCCGGTCAACCTGGCGCGGTTCTGCTTCCTCGACGAGGGCGCGCGCCGGCTCTACCCGGACTGGCAGAAGGCTGCTGAGACTTCGGTCGCGCTGTTGCACACAGAGACCGGCAGGGATCCTTCCAATGAGAGGCTGACGGAACTGGTGGGCGAGCTCTCCACGCGGTCAGACGTGTTCCGCACGCTCTGGGCCCGGCACGACGTGCGTCTGCATGAGAGCGGCTTCAAAGAATTCCGCCACCCCTCGGTCGGCGAACTGCGCCTGAGCTTCGACGCGCTCCTGCTCCCCGCCGAGAAGGGCCTCACCCTGACGGCTTACAGCGCCGAGCCCAACACGCCGTCAGAGCCCCGGATGCGGGCCTTGTCAGAGCTCACCTACGGCGCTGACGACAATTCCGGTTCGAGGCAGTCCGCCGCGACGAGCTGAGATTTCTCAGGACGCCGCGGCAGGGACGCCTCACTTGCCGCTGTATACCGGGAACGCGCTGGAGTCGCCGTAGTCTTTGGCGTGCAGGCCCCGCAGTGCGGCCATGTCCGCCTCGGAGATCTCGAAGTCGACCTCGGCGTTGGAACGCATGTGCGCGGGATTCGCGGTCTTCGGCAAGGAGACAGCGCCCAGCTGGAGGGTGTAGCGGATGCACAGCTGCGGTACGGTCACACCGTATTTGCCGGCCATCGCCTGGATCTCGGTGTTCTTCAGGATCTCCCCGTGCGCGATGGGCGAGTACGCCTCAACGAGGATGTCCTTGCCCTTGCAGTAGTCCAGGAGCTCGGTCGGGGTGTTGCCCGCGTGGACGAGGAGCTGGTTCACGTGCGGGACCACAGTCGCGGTAAAGAGGATGTTCTCCAGGTCCTCCTGCTGGAAGTTGGACACGCCGATGGAGCGGATCTTCCCCGACTTGTGCGTGTCTTCCAGAGCACGCCATGCCTCGCGGTTGCCCTCGGCGTAGTCTCCGCCGCGGAAGTCGTCCCACGGCTGCGGGCTGTGGATCAGCATCAGGTCGATGTACTCCAGCCCCATCGTGGCGAGCGAGCCCTCGATCGCCGCCACCGCGCCGTCGTAGTCCTTGATCTCCGCCGCGAGCTTCGTCGAGACGAACAGCTCTTCGCGTGCGACGCCGCTGGTGCGGACGCCTTCGCCGACGCCGCGCTCGTTGCCGTAGGCCTGGGCGGTGTCAATGTTGCGATATCCGATCTCGATCGCGGCCTTCACCGCGTCGGCTGCCTTGTCGTCATCGATGAACCAGGTGCCGAGGCCGAGCTTGGGGATCTCGACGCCGTTGGACAGGGTGTAGCTCTCGTTCAGGATGGTCATGCGTTTTCTCCGTTCTTCGGCAGCGAGCCGTACACCTCGTCGGTGACGGGCTCGAGCCATTCGTTGCTGACGCCCTCTCCGGGCGTAATGAAGGCGACGTGGGAGAACCAGGCGTCCGCCTTCGCTCCGTGCCAGTGCTTCGTCCCCGCGGGCACACGGATCACCGTTCCCGGCTCCATGCTGACCGGCTCCTCCCCCTCGGCTTGGAACCAACCTGAGCCCGCGGTGCACATGAGGATCTGGTCACCGCCGCCAGCGGTGCCGTGGTGAATGTGCCAGTTGTTGCGGCAGCCCGGCTGGAAGGAGACGTTGCTCACCGGGACGCTGCCTGCCGCGAGCGGGGCCAGGTAGCTCTGCCCGATGAAGTACTGGGCGTAGGCGTCGTTGGGCTCCCCGAGAGGGAAGATCTGGTCGAATTCGTTCTCAGTCATGTCGTTTCTTTCTGTTGTCGTGCGCCCGGAGAGGCACGGTGTTCTCTGCGACACCCGCATCCTGAGTCCAGCTGGCCAGGATCCGCAGCCGCTCATCGCTCGCCGAGCCGACCTCGGCGGTGCAGATCCGCAGTGTGAGGCTTTCGGCTACCGTCACGAGGTCCGCACAATGCAGCTCCACTTCACCGACCACCGGGTGGGCGATAATCACCCGCGGCGGGCGGCAGGGGCATAGCCTTTTCGTGGACCAGCGGGTTCGGAACGGAATGCTGGCCGTCGAGAGCTCGCCGACCAGCCGATGCAGCGCCTGGTCGTAAGGGTCCTTCGTTGCGGCAATGCGCAGCCGATAGATGTGTTCCTCGGCGACCCGATCCCATTCGGGATAGAAGGACGTCGAGGCATCTTCGTCCAGGAAGAGGAACCGAGCCAGGTTAGGTCGGTCATCCTGAAGGACCGGTTCCAGCAGCGCACGTCCGAGCTGGTTGATCGCGATCACATCGAGCCGGTCGTTGAGGATCATCGCCGGCGCATCCGAGATCGCATCCAGTGCGGCCCTTAAGCCCGGACGAAGTCGCACGGGACGTGCCCGGTCGATGCCCTTTCTGGTTCCGCGAGTGGTCATGTCTTCAATTCAAGGTCGGCTCCGGGCATGGTGCCAGTCCCTGCCAGTACCACCTCATAGCAGGGTCTCCCACCGCGGCGTGATCCACGGTTGCATAGAAGATGCAATTGATCCTTGAACAGATGAATGGAGCGAGCATGAGCGAGCAGCAGAGCACTGGTTGGATCGGCGGAAAGAACGCCTTCGGGGACTTCGCGCCGGGAATGGTCCACTACACCGACAAGGTCCTCTTTGACGAGGTGTGGGAGCGGGAGGGCCTGTCCAAGCGCGATCGCAGCCTGATCACCGTCGCCGCATTGACGGCAATGGGCAAGATGGACCAGCTGAAGTTCCACCTCGCCCACGCCCGGACGAACGGAGTCACCGAGGAAGAGCTGAAGGAAGCGATCACCCAGCTCGCGTTCTACACCGGCTGGCCCAACGGGATGGGCGCAATGACCGTGGCCAAGCAGGTCTTCGGCGGGGAGGAGTGAGCACGAAGGCATCCGTCGCCGAAGCCGTGCCCGCGTCCGGCAGTCAGCTGCCGCGCGCGGCTCGGCTTCGTCGCAGCCGCCGCATCACTGGTGATCGTGTTCGCGGCCTCCGGCGCACCGATCCCACTCTACGAGCGCTACCGTACTGCGGACGGCCTGACCACCAGCGATCTATCGATCGCAGCGGTGGCCTACTTCGTCGCGGTCATGATCGCGCTTGTCGTCCTCGGTAGGTTCTCTGATCACCTCGGTCGCAGAACCGTGTCATTGCTGGCACTGGTTCTGGCGGCCGTCGGGTCACTGGCGCTGCTCGACGTGACCAGCCTGGGCATCCTCATGGCCGGGCGATCCCTGCAGGGCCTGGCCTGCGGGCTGGGTTCCTCGGCCGTCGCCGCCTACGTGGTCGACCTCGCCCCCGAGAGGCCGCGATGGCTGGCTGCGGCGGTCGTCGCTGGCTCCCCGCTGATTGGGTTGACCATCGGCGCGGTCGGTGCAGGGGCGCTGGCCGAGTACGGCCCCGCCCCTGAGCAGACGCCCTACATCGTCGTCGCGGTCCTGCTGTCCGCGTGCGCGGCGCTGCTCGTGTTCAGCCCCGAGCCGATCACCCGTCGCCCAGGGGCGGCGGCGTCGCTGCGGCCCCAAGTGCACCTGCCGCGGACCATCCGGCCGCTGCTGCCTGCCGCGGTCGCCGTCTTCGTCGGAACTTGGGCCCTCGGCGGGTTCTACCAGGCCTTTAGCCCGACGATCTCCGCCCAGAGCCTCGGCACGACGAACACGCTGGTTGCGGGGATCGTGTTCGCCTCCTATATGGCCCCCATCGCCTTCGGCGGACTATTCACCGGGCAGATGAGCCCAGTGGCCGCGCAGCGTGCCGGGATCGTCGTGTTCGCCCTCGCCGTGGTCGGAGTCGTGATCGGCCTGCGTACCGGCGCGATCGCCGTGGTTATCCTCTCTGGGATCGTCGCCGGCATATCGCAGGGGGCTACGTTCACCGGTTCCATGCGCGGGTTGCTTCAGCGCACCAGCCCCAGCGACATGGCCGGATTGATGGCGACGGTGTACCTGTTCTCCTACGGCGGAGCCGTCGTCCCCAGCCTGATCTCAGGACGCCTCACCGCCGCAGGGCTGAGCCTCGAGACAATCTCGCTGGGCTACGCCGGCATCGCAGTCATCGCAGCCCTCCTCGTGCTGCTCACCTCGAGGAAGGGAAAGGCTCCGGCTGTCGTCTCAGACGGTAACCGGAATGTCTAGCTGTACCCGGCCGGGACGTTGGCTACGACGAGCCTAGTTGAACGAATGAGAACCTCCGGGTGGGATGTGGCTTGTCTAAGGCCCACTCCCACCCGGAGGTTCTCGTGTCCCACGGTAGTGCACGGCTGACCGTTCACTGTCACCGACTGTTCGCCCAACGTCATCGCGCCGGTTGGCCACAAGCCCTTATCACCGCCGCGATGGGGATTTCCCGCAAGCGCGTGAAGACCTGATCGACAGGTATGGCAACGAAGGCGGTGCCGGTCGGTCCAGGTCCTCATGGCCTCACGCGATGCCTACGAAGATCAGCAGTTTGATCGAACAGCAGGTAGGTCGGCAGCTTCAACCAGTCCAAGTCAACGCGCAAACCGCTTCCGCACGTCCGACACAACAAGCGCCCCGACAGGCCGAAGCCTGACGGGGCGCTTGTGCGAGACTCTAGTGTGACCGCCGGTGACAGCGCGTCAGCGACCAGATCCTCTGGTATCCGAGCCGATCAGCTCAACTACCGCTAAGTTGCCGAAGCACGTAGTGCAGGATGCCGCCGTTGCGGTAGTAGTCCGCCTCGCCGGGGGTGTCGATGCGGACGACCGCGTCGAACTCGACGCCGGTGTCCGTGGTGACCTTGACGGTACGCGGGGTGGTGCCGTCGTTGAGGGCGGTGACGCCGGTGACGGAGAAGGACTCCTGGCCGGTCAGGCCGAGCGACTCGGCGTTCTGGCCCTCGGGGAACTGGAGCGGCAGCACGCCCATCCCGATGAGGTTCGAGCGGTGGATGCGCTCGTAGGACTCGGCGATGACGGCCTTGACGCCGAGGAGTGCGGTGCCCTTGGCGGCCCAGTCGCGGGACGAGCCGGAGCCGTACTCCTTGCCCGCCAGGACGACCAGCGGGATGCCGGCCGCCTGGTAGTTCTGCGAGGCGTCGTAGATGAACGACACCGGGCCGTCCTGCTGGGTGAAGTCGCGGGTGAAGCCGCCCTCGGTGCCCGGCGCGATCTGGTTGCGCAGGCGGATGTTGGCGAAGGTGCCGCGGATCATGACCTCGTGGTTGCCGCGGCGGGAGCCGTAGCTGTTGAAGTCGCGGCGCTCGATGCCGTGTTCGGTGAGGTACTGGCCGGCCGGGGTGTCGGCCTTGATCGCGCCGGCCGGGGAGATGTGGTCGGTGGTGACCGAGTCGCCCAGCTTGGCCAGGACGCGGGCGCCGGCGATGTCCTCGACGGGCGCCGGCTCCATGCTCATGCCCTCGAAGTACGGGGGCTTGCGGACGTAGGTGGACTCGGCGGCCCAGTCGAAGGTGTCACCGGTCGGGATGGGCAGCGCCTGCCACTGCGCGTCTCCGGCGAAGACGTCCTGGTAGGACTTGTTGAACATGTCCTCGCCGATGGCGTTGGCGACGACGTCGTTCACCTCGGCCTCGCTGGGCCAGATGTCCTTCAGGTAGACCGGGTTGCCGTCCTGGTCGGCGCCGAGGGCGTCCCGGGTGATGTCCACCTTCATGGAGCCGGCGATGGCGTAGGCCACGACCAGCGGCGGGGACGCCAGGTAGTTCATCTTGACGTCCGGGTTGATCCGGCCCTCGAAGTTGCGGTTGCCGGAGAGGACCGAAGTGACCGCCAGATCATGCTCGTTGACCGCCTTGGAGACCTCCTCCGGCAGCGGACCCGAGTTGCCGATGCAGGTGGTGCAGCCGTAGCCGACGAGGTTGAAGCCGACCTTGTCGAGGTAGGGCGTGAGGTTCGCCTTGTCGAAGTAGTCGGTGACGACCTTCGAGCCCGGGGCCAGGGTGGTCTTCACCCACGGCTTGCGGCTGAGGCCCTTCTCCACCGCCTTCTTGGCGACCAGCGCGGCGGCCACCATGACATACGGGTTGGAGGTGTTGGTGCAGGAGGTGATCGCGGCGACGGTGACCGCGCCGTGGTCGATCTCGTAGGTCGAGCCGTCGGGGGCGGTGACGGTGGTGAGGCGCGTCGGCACACCGTCGGCGGCGGCCGGGGCGTCGGACGCGGGGAAGGACTCCTTGCCGGCCTCCTCGTCGTCGCTGACGTAGTTGCGCACATCCTGCGCGAACTGCTGGGAGGCGTTGGCGAGGACGATGCGGTCCTGCGGGCGCTTGGGGCCGGCGATGGACGGGACGACGGTGGCGAGGTCCAGTTCGAGCTTCTCGGAGAAGTCCGGCTCGGCCTTCGGGTCCAGCCAGAGGCCCTGCTCCTTGGCGTAGGCCTCGACCAGCGCGACCTGCTTCTCGTCACGGCCGGTCAGACGCAGGTAGTTGAGGGTCTCGTCGTCGATCGGGAAGATCGCGGCGGTGGAGCCGAACTCCGGCGACATATTGCCGATGGTGGCGCGGTTGGCGAGCGAGGTGGCGGCCACGCCCTCGCCGTAGAACTCCACGAACTTGCCGACCACACCGTGCTTGCGCAGCATCTCGGTGATGGTGAGCACCAGGTCGGTGGCGGTGGTGCCGGGCTTCAGCTCGCCGGTCAGCTTGAAGCCGACGACGCGCGGGATCAGCATCGAGACCGGCTGGCCGAGCATCGCGGCCTCCGCCTCGATACCGCCGACGCCCCAGCCGAGCACCCCGAGCCCGTTGACCATGGTGGTGTGCGAGTCGGTACCGACCAGGGTGTCCGGGTACGCCTGCCCGTTCCGCACCATGACGGTACGGGCCAGATGCTCGATGTTGACCTGGTGCACGATGCCGGTGCCGGGCGGGACGACCTTGAACTCGTCGAACGCGGTCTGGCCCCAGCGCAGGAACTGGTAGCGCTCGCGGTTGCGGCCGTACTCCAGCTCGACGTTCTGTGCGAAGGCCTCGTTGGTGCCGAACTTGTCGGCGATGACGGAGTGGTCGATGACCAGCTCGGCCGGGGCCAGCGGGTTGATCTTCGCCGGGTCGCCGCCCAGTTCCTTCACGGCCTCGCGCATGGTGGCGAGGTCCACCACACAGGGCACACCGGTGAAGTCCTGCATGATCACGCGCGCCGGCGTGAACTGGATCTCCTGGCTGGGCTGCGCCTGGGAGTCCCAGCCGCCGAGGGCCCGGATGTGGTCGGCGGTGATGTTCGCGCCGTCCTCGGTACGGAGCAGGTTCTCCAGCAGCACCTTCAGGCTGTAGGGAAGGCGAGCGGAGCCCTCGACCTTGTCCAGCCTGAAGATCTCGTACGACTCGTCGCCCACGCGCAGCGTGCTGCGGGCGTCGAAGCTGTTCGCCGACACGACAGTCTCCTTCATGTGTGTGCGCGTTCCACCGCATCCTGCCGCCGCCTCGCCCGGCACATCAGCTAAGGTAAGGCTCAGTTAGGGCACCCTTACCTGGGGCGGCGGCTGCGGCGCACCTCGGCAGATATCTCGATGTCGAGATAACTCTAGTACATCACCGCGCCAGGGTCATGTCGCGTACCCCACAGTCCTGTCGCAGCGAACCTTGCCGGAGCGCAGTTCCTCTCACCGAGCATGGGGTACACAGGCCAGGGCGTCGCCGCGGCGGACGAGAGCCTGTCGGCCGACGAACCCCGGCACAACCTCCCGGGAGGAATCCGTGAGCGACAACGCAACAGGCGAGGCCGCCGGCCCCCTCGCCGTCCGGCTGTTGGACACGGACACCTGGCCCGCGTTCGCCCGGCTGGTCGAGGCGAACAACGGTGTGTGGGGCGGCTGTTGGTGCATGGGCTTCCATGTGAGGGTCGGCAAGGGACGTACCCCGCAGCAGAACCGGGCCGAGAAGGAGCAGCGGGTCCGTACGGGCCAGACCCGTTCCGCGCTCGTCTTCTCAGGCGACGACTGCCTGGGCTGGTGCCAGTTCGGCTCGCCGGCCGAACTGCCGGAGATCAAGAGCAAGCGGAAGTACGAGAAGGACCTCACGGTGCTGCCGGACTGGCGCATCACCTGCTTCTTCACGGGCAAGGGCCTGCGCAGGCGCGGCATCGCGCACGCCGCTCTCGGCGGGGCACTGGCCGAGATCGCCCGCCAGGGCGGTGGCACGGTCGAGGGCTACCCCGAGGAGACCGACGACCGTTCGGTGTCGGGCTCGTTCCTGCACACCGGCCCGATGGCCGTCTTCGAGAACCACGGTTTCACCCGGACCCGGCCGATCTCACCCCACCGCTGGGTCGTCACCCTCACCATCACTCCGGCCTGATGAGGCGGTACTTGCGGCACTGACAACCGGCCTGCCCCGACCCGCCCGCGCTCAGAGGCCGGGCGGGCCTGTTCGACGCGGCGGAGGACCGGGGTCAGGCGGTCCAGGTCCTCGCTGCCCTGCACCTGCCGCTCGTCCCACCAGGTGGCGCCCGCGTCCCGCAGCGGCCCCAGCAGATCGCGCGCCGCGGCCGGATCGGCGGGACTCGCCCCGCCGAGGACCACCTCGAACGGCCCGCTCGCCCCCGCCTCCGCACGGTGCCGCCCCACATAGGCGACCAACTCCCGCACCTCGTCCAGCGGTGGCACACACCCGTGCCGGGCCGAGGTGAAGAGCGGGACCACGCCGTCCCAGCGGGCGGCGCGGCGCATCGGCGGGCGGTGGGGCCAGAACCCCGCCACCCACACCGGGGGCCGCGGCCGCTGCACCGTCGCGGGCAGCAGGGTCACCTCGCGCACCGTGTAGTGCCGCCCCTCGTGGTCGACCCGCTCCCCCGACCAGAACCGCGTCAGCAACTCCAGCCCCTCGTCCAGCTTTTCCGCCAGCCGCACCGGGTCGGTGGTCTCGCCGAAGCTGCCGTACTCGTCCTCGATCGGGCCGCCGAGACCCGTGCCGAAGGTGACCCGCCCGCCGCTGAGCGCGTCCAATGTGGCGACCTGGCGGGCGAGTTGCTGCGGGCGGCGCCGGGCCACCGGGGTGACCAGGGTGCCGAGGCGGATCCGGGAGGTGGCCAGGGCGGCGGCGCCGAGCAGGATCCACGGGTCGCCGAAGGGCCGCGGGTGCCGCCGGTGCACCACGTGGTCCCAGACGAACAGCCCGTCCCAGCCGGCCTGTTCCGCCGCCGAGGCGACCCGCGCCACATTCCGCGGGTCGGCGAAGTCACCGAAGTTCGGGATGTTGACCGAGTAGCGCATCATCCGGGCATCCTGGCCCCGCCCGCGGCCCCGGGCAACCGGCACGGCCACGCCAGCGCGCGGGCCGCGTCCGGCCGGAAAAAAGCGGAAGCGGCGGGGTACTCCGGGCGGCTACGGTGCGGGGGCCACCGGCGCGGCACCGCGTCTGACCGACCCCGAGGAGACTGTTGTGACCTCCCTCGTCCGGCACATCACCTTCGACTGCGCACCGCCGCACGACCCCTACGAACTCGGGCTGTTCTGGGCGCAGTTGACTGGCGGCGCCGTCCACCCCGACGACCGGCCCGGCGACGACGAGGTCCTGGTGGAGCCCGGGGAGGGCGGCCCCGGGCTGCTCTTCATCCGGGTGCCAGAGGCCAAGTCCGTCAAGAACCGGCTCCATCTGGACCTCCAGCCGGACCGGACCCGGGACGAGGAGGTCGAGCGGGTCCTCGCACTCGGCGCGCGCCTCCTCGACGACCGGCGCACCGAGGACGGCCGCGGTTGGGTGGTCTGCACCGATCCCGCGGGCAACGAGTTCTGCATCGAGCGCGGCACCTCGGAACGCACCGGAGGTTAGGCGCCCCGGTCAGGCGATCAACTGGCGGGACGGGCACGGGAGTTCAGATTCAGGCGGTCGTCGCGGTCGCTGTGAGGCGCGGTGGGGGCCTCCACGAGTACGGCCGCCCCGTCACCCGTCCGGCCCCTCCCGGCTCGCGCCGTTCCGGGTCACGACGCATCGTCAGGGGGCGTGCGGGGCGCCACTGGTGTCCCTCACCCGTTCGCCCGCCCCAGATGCAGTCTCATCTCACATATGAGATACGCTGCCGCCATGGCAGACGATTACCTCGTACGTATCGGCAAGCTCATCCGTGACGCACGGCAGCACCGCGGCTGGACACAGGCGCAGTTGGCGGAGGCTCTGGGGACCAGTCAGAGCGCGGTGAATCGGATTGAGCGCGGCAACCAGAACATCAGCCTTGAGATGATCGCCAGAATCGGCGAGGCCCTCGACAGCGAGATCGTCTCCCTCGGCTACGCCGGACCGATGCATCTGCGGGTGGTCGGCGGGCGCCGCCTCTCCGGTTCGATCGACGTCAAGACCAGCAAGAACGCCTGCGTAGCGCTGCTCTGCGCCGCCCTGCTCAACCAGGGGCGTACCGTGCTGCGCCGGGTGGCCCGGATCGAGGAGGTCTACCGGCTGCTGGAGGTGCTCGGCTCCATCGGTGTCCGCACCCGCTGGATCAACGACGGTGTGGAC
This sequence comes from Streptomyces sp. NPDC058045, assembly GCF_042885635.1. NCBI lineage: Bacteria > Bacillati > Actinomycetota > Actinomycetes > Kitasatosporales > Streptomycetaceae > Streptomyces > Streptomyces sp. NPDC058045. Next base: position 41,028 of record NZ_JBHVRR010000022.1, read on the forward strand.
CTGGAGATCGTGCCGCCGGAGCAGTTGGACATGGCGGCGATCGACGCGGACGCCGCCCGCCGCACCCGGTCCATCATCATGTTCCTGGGCCCGCTGCTGCACCGTATGGACCACTTCAAGCTGCCCTACGCGGGCGGTTGCGACCTCGGTACCCGCACCATCGAGCCGCATATGATCGCGCTGCGCCGCTTCGGCCTGGACATCACCGCCACCGACGGCCTCTACCACGCGGTCGTCTCCCGGCAGGCCTCCCCGGACCGCCCCATCGTGCTGACCGAACGCGGTGACACGGTGACCGAGAACGCGCTGCTGGCCGCCGCCCGCCACGAGGGCACCACCGTCATCCGCAACGCCTCCTCCAACTACATGGTCCAGGACCTGTGCTTCTTCCTGGAGGCGCTGGGCGTACGGGTGGAGGGCGTCGGCACCACCACCCTCACCGTGCACGGGGTGCGGGACATCGCGGTGGATGTGGACTACTCGCCGTCCGAGGACCCGGTGGAGGCGATGAGCCTGGTGGCCGCGGCCGTGGTCACCGAGTCCGAACTCACCGTGCGGCGGGTGCCGATCGAGTTCCTGGAGATCGAGCTGGCGGTCCTGGAGGAGATGGGCCTGGACCACGACCGCTCCCCCGAGTACCCGGCGGACAACGGACGTACCCGGCTGGTCGACCTCACCGTGCGGCCCTCCAAGCTGGAGGCGCCCATCGACAAGATCCACCCCATGCCGTTCCCCGGTCTCAACATCGACAATGTGCCGTTCTTCGCGGCGATCGCGGCCGTCGCACAGGGCAAGACGATGATCCACGACTGGGTCTACGACAACCGCGCCATCTACCTCACCGATCTGGCCCGCCTCGGCGGACGGGTCCAACTCCTCGACCCGCACCGGGTGTTGGTGGAGGGCCCCACCCGCTGGCGGGCCGCGGAGATGATGTGCCCGCCCGCCCTGCGCCCCGCGGTGGTCGTCCTGCTCGCCATGATGGCCGCCGAGGGCACCTCCGTCCTGCGCAACGTCTATGTCATCAACCGCGGTTACGAGGACCTGGCGGAGCGCCTCAACTCCGTCGGGGCCCAGATCGAGACGTTCCGGGACATCTGATGTGAGGATGCCGCCGTACCCCGTCTGACGAGGGGCGGGAACGGGCTGTCAGCCGGAGGAGTCGGAGCCGCCTCCCCCACCGACAGCTCCGCCGACAGCCCGTCTCAACGCCGCCGCCTCGTCGGCAAGGCGCCGGGTGACAGGATCGTCACGGAAACCGAGATCCTTCATCCTGGTGTGGAGCACGGCCAGGCGCGCGGTGACGTTGTCGATCAGGTCTTCCACCATGTCGGAGGTCAACCCCGCCCCGGGGAGAGGCAAGGCGTCGATCCGCTCGTCGAGTAGGTCGATGCCTTCCCGCACCTCCGTGTGGGCCTCCGCGGGTAGCCCCGACCGCGCGAGTTGACGTCGCAGCCGCGACAACGCGAGTGCGGTCTGCTCCAGCAGCCGCACATGACGGTCCGCCTGGAACCCGGCGTCGGTCGTGGAGACGTTGCGCAGGAACCCGGTATGACTCTGCACCCTGACGACCGGCGCCTGGTACTGGTGGCCCGCGGCGATCACGGTGTCGCCGGAGCTCGTCGGCGTCCGGCAACCGAGGGCCGGCCGGAAGCAGGGGTGGACGCGCAGGTCGTTCTCGTACGGCTGCAGGGGCCACTGGGAGTCGCCCGCGTAGACGACGCCATCACCGCGGCGCACGCCCAGGAAGCCGATGCCGTACAAGGCGTCGATCACGGACGTGGCCGTCAACTGCTCGGTGTACGCGGAGTACCGCTCGTGGAGGTCGTCGCGGATCTCGTCGAAGCGTGCGGTGAAGACGTTCCGGTCCACGGCGTACCCGGCATTCTCGAACTGGGCGAACACCGGCCGCAGGAACGGGAATCCGACGTTGTACTCCTTGGCGAGATCGTCGAGCTTCCATCGGGAGAACTGTTCGGCGGCCTCCAGGACGTCGTCCTCGTGGATCGTCGGGCGTCGCGAGCGATCGGCGGCATCGCGGCACAGCGTGAGGAACTGGATGATGTCACGGGGCCGGGCGAGGGAACGCCGCACAAGGTAGTCAGGGGTCCACTCACCCGCGACCCTGCGGGGGAAGATGCCGTCCCACAACTCCTCGTCCGTCACCGGCCGTTCGAGCGACAGGACGGCTCGGGCGCAGGCCAGCCCTCGCAAGGCCGCCGGACTCCACGTGATACGGACTTCGTCACTGCGGAACTTGTCGCCGTCGGCGAAGTTCAGCGCGTCGTAGATATCGGCCCGCACGAAGAGCACACAGCGCACGGCATGGCCGTATGCCGCGACAACGTGCTTGGCGCCGAGCAGGAGCCCGGTGATCAGCGGGTGGCTGTCCGAATCGCCCTGCCACACCTGTTCCAGCTGGTCGACCAGGATCAGGAACGGCTTTTCCTGCGCCGCGACGCAGCCGAGGTCCTCGAAGGCGGCCCGTAAGCCGGCTTCGAGCGCGTCGAGCTGCCGCATAGCCCGCGCGCCCTCCGAACCGCCGTTTGCACCGGGTTCGCCACCGGCACTGAAGCTCGCTTCGAGGCCGAACATCTTGACCACCAGAGTCGCCGACTGCAGCAGGCGCGTGCCGCGCCGCAACCGGTCGGTGAGCCGCCCGTCGCCGCCCTCACCGTTGGCCTGAAGGAAGTCCTTCAGAGCCCGTACGGAGGCGGGCGCGCGCCACCTCCTGTGAGCGTCGGCGTGTTCGGTGACGTGCTTGGCCGCGTGCACGGCGAAGACATAGCGCCAGATGAGGGACTTGGCGGTGTCGGCCGTCAGTCCCTGCAACTCGAAGCGCCGGATCTCGTCACCAGCCGCGTCGTCCGGAGTGATCAGTGCGGCACGCCCCGGGTAGCGGCCGCTCATGAGGTGAGCACAGATCGCGCTCTTGCCGGAACCCTTGCGCCCGACGACCAGCGACTTGCGTCCGGCGAGCACGGCCTCCGAGGCGTACGTGGACTGGAAGCCGTCGCGCAGCAGCCCGTCGGCGAAGTCGGACTCCGCGTCGTCCCGCCCGAAGAAGAGCTTCTTCACGGGCTGATACGGCTGCTCCACGGCTCCCCCTGCGCGTTGCGACTGCGCCACTCAGATTAGCCGTTCGGGACCACGCTCATCGCCGCGTACCGAATGAACCCCTGGAAAGCGACTCAGGCGAGGCGTTACGCACCCTGGCTGCCGGGCGCACCAGGACGAGGAACTCGCCTCGATGACGGGCTTTGCGTCTGGTGTCAGGTGGCGGCGGGAGATGCCGGCCCGGATGTGTCCTGGCCGTCTACGCGGCATGGACCAGCTCCGCGGCGGGGCCGGGGCTCCACCGGCCCCTGGAATCAAGCGTGTTGACGGGTGGCCGTGCGGGCACGACCATTCAGGTCACAATCGAAAAAAAAGGGGGGTCCCTATGGGGGACGTACGCGAAGGGGCGAGGTGGAGCGCCTGGGTGGTGGCCGGGTTCGTCTTCTTCTTCGTGCTGTGCGTGGCGGGGGTCTTCGCCGTCACCGGCACCAACTGGATCAGCGCGCCGTTCCGCGGCGCGGCCGAGGCGCGGGACGACACCGCGGGGTCCGGCACCTTCCGGCTGACCACCTACGAGGAGTTCTTCGACCTCTGCGAGAACGCGCAGAATGCCGAGGGCTCCATCGACGTGCTCAACGACGAGCGCAAGCACGCCACTTCGGCCCGGCGGTCGCAGATCGACCAGTCGGTCAGCGCGCTGCGCGTGTCACGGCTCGAAGCGATCAACGACTACAACGCGAAGGCCGCCGAGGAGCACCGGGCGCCCTTCCATGACCGGCATCTGCCCTACGGCCTCGACGCCGACGCGAAGAAGACGCAGTGCACCGACCGACCGTAGAAAGGGCCCGCTGATGACGAGGGCTTTCCGTGCCGCGGGGGCGGCCATACTCGGGCTCGCGCTGACGCTGGCCCTGGCCTCCTGCTCGGACAACTCCAGCCAGGCCAAGGAGAACAACACCAAGCAGAAGAACTACGACCGCCTGGTGGCGAACCAGCCCGCCGGGTACATGGACTACTCGCCGACCCGCGAGAGCATCAACCAGTGGGTGAAGACCTGGGGCAAGCGCGGCAAGCTGTCCTACGTCTACATCCAGAACGCCAAGGGCGAGTACGGCTACTTCGTGATGAAGGGGCTGCCCGTTCCGAGCTGCAAGATGCTGACGCCGACGGAGAAGGTGGACAGCTCCTCCGAGGGCAAGGTGGTCGTGGCGCAGCCCGGTATGGACGGCGCCTACTCGACGGGGTCGAACTGCAACACGTACTACGGCTTCGACGCCACGACCGGGGCGTACATGGAGTTCACCGTCGGCACCAACCAGTCGTTCTTCCTCTTCGACAAGCCGATGTCGATGCCGGAGTACGCCAGCGCCAAGCAGCTCGGGCCGACCTCCGTCAAGGACGCCAGCCAGCGCTGACCCCGGCGCCGTACCCGCTCCCGCGCACCTGAACAGGGCGCGGGAGCAGGGGACTTGGGGCAGCGGGGGTGGGTCAGGAGGTCGGTTCGGCGGCGGGGGTGCCGGTGACCAGGGTGGCGATCTCGGCGGCGAGCCGCGGGCCGAGTTCGCCCCAGCCGTCCTTGTAGCCGTAGACACCGGCGAGGGTGCGGGCGTCGTAGTCGCCGTTCATGATCTCGATGTCGGTGGCGGTGATCAGCGCCGGGTGGGCGACGCCGACGGCCGCGGAGACCTTCCGCAACTCCTTGCGCAGGGTGCGCAGATAGACCCCGGCCCGGGTCGACTTGGACTCCGCGTCGAGGCCGTGCACCAGCCACGGGTCCTGGGTGGCGATACCGGTGGGGCACTTGTCGGTGTGGCACTTCTGCGCCTGGAGGCAGCCGATGGACAGCATCGCCTCCCGCGCCACGTTGATCATGTCGACGCCGAGCGCGAAGGCGACGACCGCGTTGTCGGGCAGGCCCAGCTTGCCGCCGCCGATGAAGGTGATGTCATCGGTCAGGCCCCGCTCGGCGAAGGTGCTGTAGACGCGGGAGAAGCCCATCCGGAACGGCAGCGAGACCGAGTCGGAGAACATCAGCGGGGCCGCGCCGGTGCCGCCCTCGCCGCCGTCGATGGTCACGAAGTCGACACCGCGGTCACCGCGCGCCATCAGCGTGGCCAGCTCCCGCCAGAAGTCCATCTCACCGATCGCGCTCTTGATGCCGACCGGCAACCCGGTCTCGGCGGCGAGCAGTTCGACGAAGTCCAGCATCGAGTCCACATCGTGGAACGCGGTGTGCCGGGACGGGGAGGCGCAGTCCTTGCCGAGCGGGATCCCGCGTATCTCGGCGATCTCCGGGGTGACCTTCGCCGCCGGCAGCAGCCCGCCGAGGCCCGGCTTGGCGCCCTGCGAGAGCTTGATCTCCAGCGCCTTGACGGGCGCCGAGGCGACCACTTCCTTCAACTTGTCGATGTTGAAGGTGCCGTCCTCGTTGCGGCAGCCGAAGTACGAGGTGCCGATCTGGAGGATCAGGTCGCCGCCGTTGCGGTGGTACGGGGAGAGGCCGCCCTCGCCGGTGTTCTGCATGGCGCCGGCCAGCGCGGCGCCCTTGTTGAGCGCGGTGATCGCCGGGCCGGAGAGCGAACCGAAGCTCATCGCCGAGATGTTGACCACGCTCGCCGGCCGGAACGCCTTGGCACGCCCCCGCGGCCCGCCGAGGATCTTGGCCGAAGGCAGCGGCGCCTGCGGGTCGTTGAGATCGGGCAGCGGCCCGGCGAAGGTGCGCTGCTTCACATAGGCGTGGCCCTGCACATGCTCGACGTCGACATCGGTGCCGAAGCCGAAGTAGTTGTTCTCCTCCTTGGCGGAGGCGTAGATCCAGGTGCGCTGGTCGCGGCTGAAGGGGCGCTCCTCCTCGTTGGAGGTCACCACGTACTGCCGCAGCTCCGGGCCGATCATCTCCACCAGATAGCGGGCGTGCCCGATCACCGGGAAGTTCCTGAGCAGCGCGTGCTTCTTCTGCGTGAGGTCGCGGGCGGCCACCAGCGCCAGTGCTGATGCCGCTGCGGCCGCGCCGATGCTCCGAGCGCGCATGGACGTTCCTCTCCTCGACTTCTGGATTACCCCCGACTCCAACGCAGCGCGGCGGACGTCGTGCGCGTTGGCGGCGGGCACTGCGAACGGTCGCGGTGACCGCCGGCGAAACGCCAGACGATAGTAGAGGCCGCGCCGAAAGCCGAACTCCCAGGGGCGGAGGACGGGTTCCGCCGGTGGGGCCGACGGGCGGAGCCGCTGGGGGGTTGCGGCGCGGACCGGCGCGGCGGTTCCCCTAGGTCGTGACCGTCGGCAGGACCCCCGGTGGTGGGGCGAGTGCGCAGGCCTCGTCCAGACGCATCTGGTAGGTGCTGACGATGTGCGGCTCGTCGAAGACCTCGACCCGGACGCCGGGCGTCTCCAGGATGGCCCAGTCGCCGATCTCCGGGGCGGGCACCCGCAGCAGATGGAGGGGTGGCAGCCCGGTGAGCGGGTGCGGCGGCTGGGTGAGCGGCACGATCTGGAGGGTGATGCCGGGGCGCCGGGCGGCGGCGTGCAGCGCGGCCCGCTGCCCGGCCGTGACCTCCGGCCCGCCGACCCGGGTGTGCAGGGCGGCCTCCGGGAGCAGCGCCCAGAGCGTGGCCCCGCGCTCGGCGAGCCGACGCTGCCGCTCCGCGAGCAGTTCCACCCGCTGCCGGCGCTCGTCCGCGGTCGTGCCCGGCTCCAGTTCCGCCAGCACGGCCGCCGCGTACTCCTCGGTCCGCAGCAGTTCGGGGACGAGGGCGGGGTGCCAGGTGCGGACGAGGCCGGCCGAGGACTCCATGCCGATGACGTCCTGCTGCCAGGGCTCCATCACCTCGCGCCAGGGGTGCCACCAGCCGGGGCGGTTGGCGTTGGCGAGGCGGGCCAGTATCCGGTCGGTCTCGGTGGCGCCCACCCCGTAGTGGCGCAGCAGGAGGTGGACCTGGCCCGCGTCGAGACCGGTCTCGGCGCGTTCGATACGGCGGACGGTGACGGGGTGGGCGCCGAGGGCGGCCGCGGCGGAGCGGAGGCTGACGTCGGCGCGCTCCCGCAGTGCGCGCAGGCGTTCCGCGAGGACCCGGTGCTCCAGGGTCGGCCCGGACCGCGGCCTCATCCCGCCGCCCGCCGCGGGCCGCCGCCGGCCGTGCCGGAGCCGGCCGGAGCCGCCCGTTTCGCTGCTGTTCTCTGCCGCATTCTCATCCGATGGACGCCTCTGAACGATGCGGGGACCGCATTCTGTCGCTTGCAAAGTGTGTCCTGCGCGACGATAGTTACATTTATGCCCCGTTTTCCGCATGTGCTGTCAGGAATGCGCACACCGCAGACGCCCCGTAGGGACATACCGGGCGAGGTGTCCCCGGTGGACATCCGGTTCCCCGAGGGCGACCAGGCGCCCATCCCCGGTCAGGACTCGCCAGCCGCGTCCGAGCAGGAGCGTCCCGCCGCCGGCTGGTGGCTACCGGCGGTCTCGCACAGCGTGAGCGACGCCCGGCACCGGATCGCCGAGGTCCTGCGCCACTGGGGGCAGCCCGACGACCGGGTGGAGACGGCCGCGCTGTGCGCCTCCGAGCTGGTGAGCAACGCGGTGCGGTTCTCGGACGCGAAGAGCGTGTGGTGCGAGGCGCTGCGGGCGGAGGGGCGGATCCGCATCCATGTCTGGAACCAGAACACCGCCCGCCATCCGGAGACCCCGCAGGTCCCGGCGCCCGGAGGCGGGGAGTCGGCCTGCGCCGCCGAACTGCCGGAGGGCGGCCGCGGCCTGCTGATCGTCTCGACCATCGCCGACGACTGGGGCTCACGCACCTGCTCCGCGGGCTGCCTGGTCTGGGCCGACGTCTGACCGGTCCCGGCCCGCACCCGGCCGGTCGCTCCCGCAGCCCCTTCTCGCCTTCCGGCCCGCACCGAGTGCGGCGCCTCAGTCGTTCCGACCTGGACGTTTCGGCAGGGGCCGAAGCTGCTGGCCGGGATGCTCACCGGTACGCGACGGTGGTCGGGCCGGCAGAGAGCCGGCGACGGCAGGGCACCGACCGACACCTCGGTGCCGGAGAACGGGGGACATCATGAGGGCACGGACGATGAGGCGGAACGCGATCCGCAGCGCGGCGGCGGGGGCACTGCTGGCGGGCGCACTGGCCGGCGGTCTCACGGCGGCTCCGGCGCAGGCCTCGGCGTCGGGCGGGGCGTCGACGCAGTCGGCCCGTTGGCATTGCACGGGGGACTCCGATCCGGACGTGGACGGGCGGCAGCGGGTCTACACAACCTGCACCAAGGGAAAGAGTTCCATCTCGGCCACGTTCTACGCCCGCGGGGAGCACCTGTACGTGTACGACCACTTCAAGAACGGCCACCGCACCGTGGTGTATCTGAGGGTCGACGGCAGCGGCACCGCGAAGTTCACCACCGGTCATCACAACCTGAGTTACAGCGAGAACAAGGACGTCTACCTCAAGGTGTGCACCTCGTCCTCCTCGAAGGCGTTCTGCTCGGCGGAACGCAGGGGCACCACCTGAGCCACCCCGCGGCGGTACGCCCCTGGGCCCTCAGGGCAGCACCGCGAACCCGTCGAGTTCGACCAGGGCTTCGGGGTCCCAGAGGCGTACCGCGCCGATCACCGCCATCGCCGGGTAGTCGCGGCCGGCCGACTCCCGCCAGATGCGGCCGAGTTCGGCGGCGTGCGCGCGGTAGTCGGCGACGTCGGTGGCGTAGACGGTGACGCGGGCCAGGTCGCCGGGAGAGCCACCGGCGGCGTCCAGGGCGGCGAGGAGATTGGTCAGGGCGCGGGCGAACTGCTCAGGCAGGGTGGTGCCGACGATCCGGCCGGTGTCGTCCAGTGCGGTCTGCCCGGCGAGGAACACCACCCGGGTGCCGGTGGCGACGACGGCGTGCGAGAAGCCGGCGGGCGGGGCGAGGCCCTCCGGGTTGACGCGGCGTACCGGGCCGGCTCCGGCGTCGTGGTCGGTCACCGGTACAACTCCTTCGCGATGATGGTGAGTTGGACCTCGCTGGCGCCCTCGTAGATCCGTGGGGCGCGTACCTCGCGGTAGAGGTGTTCCAGCAGGTGGCCCCGGTGCAGGGCGCGGGCGCCGTGCAGTTGGACCGCGGAGTCCACCACGTACTGGGCGGTCTCGGTGGCGAGCAGTTTGGCCATGGCGGAGGTGCGGGCCACATCGGGCTCGCCCCGGTCGAAGGCCGCGGCGGCGGCGTACACCAGCAGGCGGGCGGCCTCGGTGCGGGTGGCCATCTCGGCGGTGCGGTGGGTCACGGACTGGAGCCCGGCGAGCGGGCCGCCGAAGGCCCTGCGTTCCGCGGTGTGCGCGAGGGCGGCGTCCAGCGCGGCCTGCGCCATCCCGACGGCGAAGGCGCCGACGCTGGGCCGGAGGCGGTTGAGGGTGCCCATGGCGACCCGGAAGCCGCGGTCGGGTTCGCCGAGTATGTCGTCCGCGGTGACGGGCACCTCGTCGAAGGTGAGGGTGCCGATGGGGTGCGGGGAGAGCATCTCCAGGGGTTCCCCGCCGAGTCCCGGCCGGTCGGCGGGGACCAGGAAGGCGGTCACCCCGCGGGATCCGGCGCCGGGGGTGGTGCGGGCGAAGACGGTGTAGAAGTCGGCCTCCGGCGCGTTGGAGATCCAGCGCTTGCCGCCGGTCAGCCGCCAGCCGCCGTCCGGGGCGGGGCGGGCGGCGAGAGCGAGGGCCGCCGCGTCCGAGCCGGCCTCCGGTTCGGTCAGCGCGAAGGCGGCGACGGCCCGCCCCGCCCGCACCCCGGGCAGCCACCGCTGGCGCTGCGCCGGGCTGCCGTGCTCCCGTACGGGGCAGGCGCCGAGGCCCTGGAGGGCGAGGGCGGTCTCGGCCTCGGTGCAGGCGTAGGCCAGGGACTCCCGCAGCAGGCACAGATCGAGCGCGCCGGAGTCGAACAGCCGGTCCAGCAGGCCGAGTTCACCGAGGGCGGCGAGCAGCGGGCGGTTGACCCGGCCCGGTTCCGCGTTCTCGGCGAGCGGTCGCAGCCGCTGCTCGGCGAGGTCTCTGAGCCGGGCGCACCAGGCGCGCTGCTCCGGGTCGAGTGCGAACGCGGGCCTGGATTCCGTCACGGGGCCGCCCCTCCCTGTCCGCTCCGGCGCCCGGATCCGGCAGCACCTCTATCGCGGACCGTTGACTGTCGTCACTGTCACGATACGCTCGTTCGGCGGGTATATCACCGACAAACCCGACGCGCGAGGCCACCGAGACAAGGGGGCGGACCGCCCATGGACGCCACGCATCGCGATCCGGCCGCGGGCCGGGCCAGGACCGGACCGGCCGCCGACACCACCGCCCGCCCCGCCCCCTCGGCGCACACCGACACCTTCGCCCGGGACCACTTGCCGCCGCCCGAGCAGTGGCCCGAACTCCGCTTCGACCTGCCGGAACTCCGCTACCCGGCCCGGCTGAACTGCGGCCGCGAACTGCTGGACGCCACCCTGGACCGCTTCGGCCCCGACCGCCCGGCCCTGCGCACCGGCGACGGCACGGTGTGGAGCTACGGCGAGCTGCGGGACCGGGTGGACCGGATCGCGCGGGTGCTGACCGGGCGGCTCGGTGTGGTGCCGGGCAACCGGGTCCTGCTGCGCGGGCCCACCGATCCGCTGCTGGTGGCGTGCTGGCTGGCGGTGATGAAGGCGGGCGCGGTCGCGGTCACGGTGCTGGCGCAGCAGCGGGCGCACGAGCTGGCCACCGTCTGCCGGCTGGCCCGGATCAGCCACGCCCTGTGCGACGCCCGCTTCCTGGACGAGCTGGTCCGGGCCGACGCGGACGGCCTGCGCATCACCCCGTACGGCGGGGACGGCGCCAACGATCTGGTGCGGCTGCTACCGGCCGGCCCGGTGCGCTTCGAGGCGGTGGAGACCGCCGCCGACGATGTGGCGCTGATCGCCTTCACCTCCGGCACCACCGGCCTGCCCAAGGGCTGTATGCACTTCCACCGGGATGTGCTCGCGGTCTGCGACACCTTCGCCCGCCATGTGCTGAAGCCGGTGCCCGAGGACGTCTTCGCGGGCAGCCCGCCGCTCGGTTTCACCTTTGGTCTGGGCGGCCTGGTGCTGTTCCCGTTGCGGGCCGGGGCTAGCGCGCTGCTGCTGGAGCGGGCCCGCCCCGGCGACCTGCTGCCCGCCGTCGCCCGGCACCGCGTCTCGGTGCTGTTCACCGCGCCCACCGCCTACCGCGCCCTGCTGGATGGGCTCGACACCCACGACCTGTCCTCACTGCGCCGCTGCGTCTCCGCCGGCGAGAACCTGCCGGCGGCCACCTGGCGGGCCTGGTACGAGGGGACCGGGCTGCGCATCATCAACGGCATCGGTGCCACGGAACTGCTGCACATCTTCGTCTCCGACGCCGACGAGGACATCCGCCCCGGCACCACCGGCCGCCCGGTGCCCGGCTGGCAGGCCAGGGTCACCGACCCCACCGGCGCCACCACCGAGCCGGTCCCGGACGGCGAACCGGGCCTACTCGCGGTGCGCGGCCCGGTCGGCTGCCGCTACCTCGCGGACCCGCGCCAGCGGCAGTACGTACGGGAGGGGTGGAACATCACCGGCGACACCTATGTCCGCGATCCGGACGGCCGCTTCCGGTATGTGGCCCGCGCCGACGACATGATCATCTCTGCCGGGTACAACATCGCCGGCCCCGAGGTGGAGGACGCGCTGCTGCGGCACCCGGATGTGGTGGAGGCGGCCGTGGTGGGGCGGCCCGACCCGGAGCGCGGTCAACTCGTCGTCGCCCATGTGGTCCTGCGACCGGGCGCCGTGCAGGACGCCGAGGCTCTGCGGGCCTTCGTCAAGGCCGAGTTGGCACCGTACAAGTGCCCGCGCGAGGTGGTGTTCCCCGAGGCCCTCCCGCGCACCGCGACGGGCAAGCTCCAGCGCTTCCGCCTGCGCGAGGCCCCGCCGGGCGCCCCATAGGGTTGGGCCCGTGAGTGAGCACCCCTCCGAGCCGTCGCAGTCCGCCGCCCCGCGGTCCCTGATCGTCACCCTCTTCGGGGCGTACGGCCGGGGGTTCGGCGGGCCGGTGCCGGTGGCCGAGTTGGTGCGGCTGCTGGGAGCGGCGGGGGTGGACGCGCCGGCCGTGCGGTCGGCGGTGTCCCGGCTGAAGCGGCGCGGGCTGCTGCGACCGGAGCGGACCGCGGGCGGCGCCGCCGGGTACGCGCTCTCCCCCGACGCGCGGCAGTTGCTGGACGACGGCGACCGGCGGATCTACGCCCAGGGTGCGGCGCGGGCCGAGGACGGCTGGGTGCTGGCGGTGTTCTCGGTGCCCGAGTCGGAGCGGGCCCGGCGGCATCTGCTGCGCTCCCGGCTCGCCGGGCTCGGCTTCGGCACCGCCGCCCCCGGGGTGTGGCTGGCCCCGGCCCGGCTGTACGAGGAGACCCGGCACACCCTGCGCCGCCTCGGCCTCGACCCGTATGTGGACCTCTTCCGCGGCGAGCATCTGGGCTTCGCGCCGACCGCGGAGGCGGTGGCCCGCTGGTGGGACCTGCCGGCCCTGGCCGCGCAGCACCGCGCCTTCCTGCACCGGCAGCAGCCCGTCCTCGACGCCTGGTCCCGGAAGTCCGCCCACCCCGCGGACGACCCGGCCGCCGCCTTCCGCGACCATCTGCTGGCCCTGGACTCCTGGCGCCATCTCCCGTACGCGGACCCGGGGTTGCCCCCCGAACTGCTCCCCACCGACTGGCCCGGCACCCGCTCCGCCACCGTCTTCCACGCCCTCCACCAACGCCTCCACCGGGCGGCCGGTGCCTTCGTACGCGGGGATTAGGCCGTGTCCGGAAAGTCCCGCCGTTGCCCGGAGGGCGGCCCCGCGGCTCCCCCAGCCTGGCGGCTGGGAGGTGCCCCCATGGTGCGTGCTCTCGGCGTGCCGGCCGAACGCCCTCGTACTGGACGTACTTGGGCGTTTGGTCGGTGCGGCGAGAGTGCGTGCCAGGCGTCGCGGGGCTGGGGGCACCTCCCGGCCGGAGGCTGGGGGAGGGACTTTCCGGACACTGCCTAGCCGGCCGTCAGCGCCCGCAGGATCTCGCGGAGCACCGTGGCGTTGGGGCCGTGCTGGGGGATTTCCAGGAGGGTGCGGTCGTCGGTGCGGACTTCGAGCAGGGAGGCCCGTTCCGGGACCTCGGTGGGCCGGCGGGCTCCGTCGGTGACGTGGCTCAGGCGCAGTTCCAGGGCGGGGTACGCGAACTCCCTGCCGTCGTCGAGGCGGAGCCCGTGCGCGGTCACCGACAGGCCGGCGGACCTTCCGCGTGTGCGGGGGAAGTCGACCGTGTGGCCCGCCCGCAGCGACTCCAGGGCCTCTTCGACCAGGGCCTCCTCAGCCGCGGTACGGACGGCGTTGAAGACCTCCGAAGCGCGTTCGCCGCGGTGATGGGCGAGGGTGAAGCGGCCGGGGCCCCGCGTCGGACGGGGTGAGACGAATGCGCGGCCGCCGTCGAGGAGTACCCCGCCGCGGAACGGCAGCACGCTGCGGACCTCGCCGAAGCGTGACTCGACCAGGCCGCCGTCGAAGACTTCGATCGCCCAACCGACGTGCCACCAGGGCGAGATGAGGTCGAACAACCCGAAGACGCCCCACAGCAGGGCCAGTCCGGCGACCAGCACCAGCAGGCTGCTGGGCCGCCAGCCGTCACCGGGCCGGGCGTCGGCGGCCTCCAGCAGCGCGAACACCAACAGCGCCCCGGCGGCCAGGACGATCACGGCCCACCGCGCGGTCCGCTTCCCCACACCCCCGGCGGAGTTCTCGGCACGGAGTCTCAACTCACCCAAGTCCAGGGGCGGTTCGGCCTCCGGATTCGTCATGCACCCATCATACGAAGCGGCCGCACGCCTCCGGCGCCGGTCACCGAAGGCTGAGGCGGGGGCGGGGCCCGTCGGTGCGGCCGGTGACGGGGCGGCGGCTGCCCGCCCGGTACTGCTCGGGCCAGCGCACGCCCTCTCCGGTGTAGCCCTGCTCGGCGGCGGCGTGCAGCGTCCAGTGCGGGTCGTAGAGGTGGGGGCGGCCGAGGGCGCACAGGTCGGCGCGGCCCGCCAGGATCAGTGAATTGACGTCGTCCCAGGAGGAGATGGCGCCGACGGCGATCACCGGGACACCGGTTTCGTTGCGGATGCGATCGGCGAACGGGGTCTGGTAGGAGCGGCCGTACTCGGGGCGCTCCTCGGCGACGACCTGGCCGGTGGAGACGTCCACGGCGTCCGCTCCGTGGGCGGCGAAGGCGCGGGCGCAGGCCTCGGCGTCCTCGCCGGTGGTGCCGCCCTCGGCCCAGTCGGTGGCGGAGACACGTACCGTCATCGGCCGGTCCTCGGGCCAGACGGCGCGTACCGCGTCGAAGACCTCCAGGGGGAAGCGCAGACGTCCGGTGAGCGAGCCGCCGTAGGCGTCGGTGCGGTGGTTGGTGAGCGGGGAGAGGAAGCTGGACAGCAGATAGCCGTGGGCGCAGTGCAGTTCCAGCAGATCGAAGCCGGCGGTGGCCGCGCGGCGGGCGGCGGCGGTGAACTCCTCGCGTACGGCGGCGAGTTGGCCCACGGTGAGGGCGGCCGGGGTCTGGCTGTGCGGGGTGTAGGGCAGGGGTGAGGGGGCGAGCAGGGGCCAGTTGCCTTCCGGCAGCGGCTCGTCCATGCCCTCCCATATCAGCCGGGTGGAGCCCTTGCGTCCGGAGTGGCCGAGCTGCACCCCGAGGGCGGTGCCGGGCGCGCTACGGTGCACGAAGTCGGCGATCCGGGCCCAGGCCGCGCCCTGCTCGTCGGTCCACAGCCCGGTGCAGCCGGGGGTGATACGGCCCTCGGGGCTGACGCACACCATCTCCGTCATCACCAGCCCGGCGCCGCCCAGGGCCCGGGCGCCGAGGTGGACCAGGTGGAAGTCGCCGGGCAGCCCATCGCGCGCCGCGTACATGTCCATCGGGGAGCAGACCACGCGGTTACGCAGGGTGAGGCCGCGCAGCCGGAACGGGGTGAACATCGGCGGGGTGTCCGGCGGGCAGCCGAACTCCCGCTCCACCGCGGCGGTGAACCCGGCGTCCCGCAGCCGCAGATTGCCGTGGGTGACCCGGCGGCTGCGGGTGAGGAGGTTGAACGCGAACTGCCGGGGCGGCTGGCCGGTGTAGCGGGCGAGGTCCTCGAACCAGTGCAGGCTGGCCCCGGCGGCGCGCTGGGTGGACGCCACCACGGGCTGCCGCTCCGCCTGGTAGGCGGCGAGCGCCGAGGGCAGGTCGGACTGCTCGTGCAGGCAGGCGGTGAGGGCGAGGGCGTCCTCCACGGCGAGCTTGGTGCCGGAGCCGATGGAGAAGTGCGCGGTGTGCGCGGCGTCCCCGAGCAGCACCGTGTTCCCGTGCCACCAGCGCTCGTTGACGACGGTGTGGAAGGTGGTCCACACGGACCGGTTGCCACGCAGCGGCCGCCCGCCGAGCGCGTCCGCGAACAGCTTGGCGCACCGCTCCACGGCCCCCGCCTCGTCCGGTACGTCGAGTCCGGCGGCCCGCCACACCTCCTCCCGCATCTCCACGATGACGGTGGACGCCGCCCGATCGCCCGCGGCGTAGGGGTAGCCGTGCAGTTGCATCACGCCGTACGGGGTCTCGGCGATCTCGAAGCGGAAGGCGTCGAAGGCGAAGTCGGCGGCGAGCCAGATGTAGCGGCAGCGGTGCGGGGTGAGGCTCGGCCGGAAGACCTCGGCGCCGGCCCGGCGGGTGAGGCTGTGGACTCCGTCGGCGGCGATCACCAGGTCGTGGGCGGCGGCGAGCCGGTCGGCGGGCGGTGCCTCGGTACCGAACCGGAGCCGCACCCCGAGGTCCCGGCAGCGCCGCTGGAGCAGGGCGAGCAGCCGGCGGCGCCCGAGGGCGGCGAAGCCATGGCCGCCGGAGCGCTGCCGCCGGCCGCGGTGCACGATCTCGATGTCGTCCCAGCGCACGAACTCGGCCTGCATCGCGGCGTATACGTCCGGGTCGGCGCTCTCGATACCGCCGAGGGTCTCGTCGGAGAGGACCACTCCGAAGCCGAAGGTGTCGTCGGGGGCGTTCCGCTCGAAGACGGTGATCTCCCGGGCCGGGTCCAGGCGTTTGAGCAGGGCGGCGGCGTAGAGCCCGCCGGGGCCGCCGCCGATGACGGCGATCCGGCGGACCTGCGCCCCGCCGGGCACGGTCACCGCCCCTGCCACTTCGGGGGCCGCTTCTCGGTGAACGCGGCGTGGAACTCGGCGTAGTCGGCGCCGTTCATCAGCAACGCCTGGGTGTTGGCGTCGAGTTCGACGGCGGCGGCGAGCGGCATGTCGAGTTCGGCGGTGAGCAGCGCCTTGGTCTGGGCGTGGGCGAGGGCAGGCCCCTCGGCGAGGCGGCGGGCGAGGGCACCGGCGGCCTCGTCGGCGCCGCCCTCCTCGGTGAGCCGGGAGATCAGGCCGATGCGTTCGGCTTCCGCGGCGTGTACCGGCTCGCCCAGCATCAGCAGTCTGGTGGCGTGGCCGAGGCCGACCACCCGGGGCAGCAGATAGGCGGCGCCCATATCGCCGCCCGAGAGCCCGACGCGGGTGAAGAGGAAGGCGAAGCGCGCGGTGGGGTCGGCCACCCGGAAGTCGGCGGCCAGCGCGAGCACCGCGCCCGCACCCGCGGCCACCCCGTGCACCGCGGCGATCACCGGGAAGGGGCACTCCCGCACGGCGCGCACCACCTGCCCGGTCATCCGGTTGAAGTCGAGGAGCTGGGCGGTGTCCATGGCGAGGGTGGCGCCGATGATGGTGTCGACATCGCCGCCGGAGCAGAAACCGCGGCCCTCCCCGGCCAGCACCAGGGCGCGGACCTCGCGTTCCCGGGCCAGTTGGGCGAGGAGGTCCCGCAGGTCGGCGTAGGCGCCGAAGGTCAGCGCGTTGAGTCGTTCCGGCCGGGCGAGGGTGACGGTGGCGACCCCGTCGTCGAGGCTCAGCCCGAGGTGCTCCCACTCCTGGGTGCGGGCGGCGGATCCGGTGAAGGGGCTCATCTGTCGCGGCCTCCTGGAGGGCGGGGGCGGTACGGTCCGCCGCCGGCCGGCTCCCGCGGCCGACGGGCCACGCCCTCGAAGCTATCACCGCTTCCTGACCGCCGTCACGGGTACGCGATACCGGCGGCGGCCTCCCAGGGGCCTTTGGTCCCGCCCGGCGCCGACCGCGGCCCCTGCCGGGGCGCCCCGTACCATGCGTACGGTTGACGCAGGACCGCCCGCCTGCCAGCCCCGATCGGACTGACCCGTGCACGAGATCCCGACTCCCGCCGCCTGGCGGATCACGCTGCCGCACACCGTGGCGGCGGTACCGGTGGCCCGCGCACTGATCAGGTCGGCGCTCGACGGGTACGGGCACCTCGCCGATCCGGACACCGCCGAACTGCTCACCGCGGAGCTGGTCGCCAACGCGGTGGAGCACACCGCGGGCCGGGGCCCGATCGAGCTGGTGGTGGAGGTACTGCCGACGCGCTGCCAGGTCGAGGTGCACGATCCGGACCCGCGGCCACCGGGCGACCTCACCGCCCCCGGCCTCCACGAGATGCCCGACCCCTGGCAGGAGGGCGGCCGCGGCCTGCTCCTGATCCGCACCCTCAGCTCATCCTGCGGCCACCGCCCCACCGACTCCGGCAAGGCCGTCTGGTTCACCCTGCCCGTGGTGCCCCCACAACGAATGCCCAAGCGCCGCACGGCTTAGGGGGCGTCGTTCGGATCTCCGTGGTGTCAGGCCGCGGGGCCCGCGCCGGCGAGGGTAGCGACCAGGACCGCCTTGATGGTGTGCAGCCGGTTCTCCGCCTCGTCGAAGACCACCGAGTGCGCCGACTCGAAGACCTCGTCGGTGACCTCCAGCGACTCCAGGCCGTGCCGCTCGAAGACACCGCGCCCTACCTCGGTACCGAGATCGTGGAACGCGGGCAGGCAGTGCAGGAACCTCACCTCCGGATTCCCGGTGGCCCGCAGCACGTCCATGGTGACCGCGTAGGGGCCGAGGGCGGCGATCCGCTCGTCCCAGACCTCCTTGGGCTCCCCCATGGACACCCAGACATCGGTGGCGACGAAGTCCGCGCCCCGCACCCCTTCCCCCAGGTCCTCGGTGAGCGTGACACGCGCCCCGCTCCCCGCGGCCAACTCCCGTGCCCGCGCCACCACTTCCTCCTGCGGCCAGTAGGCGCGGGGCGCCACGATCCGTACGTCCATCCCGAGCAGGGCGCCGGTGACCAGGTAGGAGTTGCCCATGTTGAAGCGGGCGTCGCCGAGGTAGGCGAGGGCGACGGAGTCCAGCGGTCTGGCGGTGTGCTCGGTCATGGTGAGCACATCGGCCAGCATCTGGGTGGGGTGCCAGTCGTCGGTGAGGCCGTTGTACACGGGGACACCGGCGTACTCGGCCAGCTCCTCCACCTGCTGCTGGGCGGAGCCCCGGTACTCGATGGCGTCGAACATCCGGCCCAGCACGCGGGCGGTGTCCTTCACCGACTCCTTGTGCCCCATCTGGGAGCCGCTGGGGTCCAGGTAGGTGGTGGCGGCGCCCTGGTCGGCGGCGGCCACCTCGAAGGCACAGCGGGTGCGGGTGGAGGTCTTCTCGAAGATCAGGGCGATGTTCCGGCCCCGCAGATACGCCGTCTCGCGCCCGGCCCGCTTGGCCGCCTTCAGCTCGGCGGCCAGCTCGATCAGGCCTCGGAACTCGGCCGCGGTGAAGTCCAGCTCCTTGAGGAAGTGCCGGCCTGCCAGCTCGTTGGGGACAGTCGCCATGGACGCGCTCCTGGGGTGCGGATACGAGGACGATGGAAGTCTATACAGTTAATGGCATTTATATACAGCCCCCTTGTCCGGGTCGACGCCGGTTGCGATGCGATGGTGATGCGGAGGGTGATGCAGGTTGCGATGTCGGTCGTGGTGGCGTTCCGGTCGTGGTGGCGGCCGTTCGGTACACCCCCGGCGTTCCGTGAGGCGCTTCCCGCCCGCGCGGACTCTGGCCCTCCGGAAGACTCAGGCCCCCGGGACCGGGTCCCGCTCGACCGGGCAGCTCATACAGCGCGGGCCGCCCCTCCCCCGCCCCAGTTCGCTGCCCGGGATCTCGATGACCTCGATGCCCTGCTTGCGCAGATGGGTGTTGGTGGTGGCGTTGCGCTCATAGGCGACCACCACGCCCGGCTCCACCGCCAGCACATTGCACCCGTCGTCCCACTGCTCGCGCTCCGCCGCGTGCACATCCTGCGTGGCCGTCAGCACCCGGATCTCGCTCAGCCCCAGCGCCGCCGCGATGGCCCGGTGCATATGCTCCGGCGGATGGTCGGTGACCTTCAACTCCGTGCCGTCACCGCCCGGTTCGATGGTGTACGAGCGCAACATGCCGAGCCCCGCGTACTGGGTGAAGGTGTCGCCGTCGACCATCGTCATCACGGTGTCCAGATGCATCAGCGCGCGCTTCTTCGGCATGTCCAGTGCCACGATGGTGCGGGCCGAACCGGCGGCGAAGAGCTTGTGCGCCAGCATCTCCACGGCCTGCGGCGTGGTCCGCTCGCTCATCCCGATGAGCACCGCGCCCCGCCCGATGACCAGGACGTCGCCGCCCTCGATGGTGGACGGATAATCCGCCTGCCCCTGCGACCAGGTGTGGAAGGGGCCCGCGGAATCCGCGTGGAAGAGCGGGTGGTGCTGGTAGATCGCCTCGAAGTGGACGGTCTCCCGCTGCCTGGCCGGCCAGCGCATCGCGTTGATGGAGACACCGTCGTAGATCCAGGCCGAGGTGTCCCGGGTGAAGAGGTGGTTGGGCAGCGGGCGCAGCAGGAAGTCGTCCAGTTCCATGGCGTGGAAGCGCACCGAGACGGGCTCCGGGTACCGCTCCAGGAACTCCCGTTTCGTCATCCCGCCGACCAGCGCCTCGGCCAACTCCCCCGCCGTCTGCCCCTCGAACGCAGCCCGCAGTGCGTCGGTGGCCAGCGGCCCGTACTCCTTCTCGTCGAAGACCCGGTCCAGGACGAGGGTGCGGGCGGCCGGGACGCTGAGGGTCTCGGTGAGCAGATCGCCGAAGAGGTGCACGGTCACACCGCGGTCGCGCAGTACGTCCGCGAAGCCGTCGTGCTCCTGGCGGGCGCGCCGCACCCACAGCACATCGTCGAAGAGCAGTGCGTCCTTGTTGCTCGGCGTGAGGCGTTTCAGCTCCATATCGGGGCGGTGCAGTATGACGCGGCGCAGGCGCCCGGTCTCGGAGTCGACGTGGAATCCCATGCCCCCATCTTTCCCCGCCCGCACCACTTCCGACCGGACTTCCCGAGGTCCGGCGGCTCGGGAGGCGGTCGGGGGTGGGACCGGTCATGACCCGCTCTCCGTTTGCAAGGGCTTGTCGTGCCAGCGCCAGCCGGCGGTCCCGTCGCCGTGGACGCGCAGCAGGAACTCGGCGACCGGACCCGCCCTCGGGGAACGTCCCGGACCCGCCCTCGGGGAACGTCATGGTGAGCGCACCGCGGATCCGCTCACGGCAGACGTCGACCGGCTCCCAGTCCTCCTCCTCGACAGCCCGCTCCTGCTCCACGAAGACCGACCGGGACTCCGCGAGGCGAAGGAAGCCTCTCGACCACCGCCCGGACCCACGACATGACGCCGATCCCGACTGACAGCCAGGGCGCGGGAGGGCGGGCGGGTCACGAGACGGAGCGAGGGCCGCGTCAGCCGACGCGCCGCGCACCTCGCCCCGTCGCCATCTCCCTTGCCACGCCCCGCCGTTCCCGGCCAGGGTACGCCCGGACGGTGGCCCCTGCCTAGCCCGCGAGTTGCGACTGCACCTTGGAGGAGATCAGCTCCAGGTGGTCCAGATCGTCCAGGTCGAGGATCTGGAGGTAGATCCGCTGCGCACCGGCCTCGGTGAACTGCCCGATACGGTCGACCACTTCGGCCGGGGAACCGGCCAGCCCGTTGGCCTTCAGCTCCTCCACGTCCCGGCCGATGGCGGCGGCCCGGCGCGCCACCTCCGCGTCATCGGCGCCGACACAGGCGACGAGCGCGTTGGAGTACACCAGGTCGTCCCCCTTGCGTCCGGCCTGCTCGGCGGCGTCCCGGACCCGGCCGAACTGGCGCCGGGTGTCCTCCACCGAGGCGAACGGGATGTTGAACTCGTCGGCATAGCGGGCGGCGAGGCGCGGGGTGCGGGTGGCCCCGTGCCCGCCGACCAGGACCGGCACCTTCCGCTGGGCGGGCTTGGGCAGTGCGGGCGAACCAGCCAACTGGTAGTAAGTGCCGTCGTAGTCGAAGGTCTTGCCGATCTCGGTGTCCCAGAGGCCGGTGACGATGGCGAGTTGCTCCTCCAGCCGCCCGAACTTCTCCTTGGGGAAGGGGATGCCGTACGCCGTGTGCTCCTCCTCGAACCAGCCTGCGCCGAGGCCGAGTTCGACCCGGCCGCCGGACATCTGGTCGACCTGGGCCACCTGGATGGCGAGGATGCCGGGGAGGCGGAAGGTTCCTGCGGTCATCAGGGTGCCGAGGCGGATCCGCTGGGTCTCACGGGCCAGTCCGGCAAGGGTGATCCAGGCGTCGGTGGGACCCGGCAGCCCGTCGGACGAGCCCATGCTGAGGTAGTGGTCGGAACGGAAGAAGGCGTCGAATCCAAGGTCTTCCGTGGCCTTGGCCACGGTGAGCAGTGTCTGGTAGCTCGCCCCCTGCTGGGGCTCGGTGAAAATACGAAGGTCCATACCCTCCATCCTGCCTGGTCCCGATGTCATGAGGTGCCTGCCGCGCGGTCCGGCTCGGGCAGGTGGGCCTCGCGGTCGGTCAGCTTGCGCACCATCTCCAGGATGCGGTCCCGCGACTCGTCAGCCGCGTCGATCGCCTCCATGCACTGCCAGTACACCCCGTCCGCCCCGGCCGAACAGGCAAGCCCGACAAGGGCGATGCCGACCTCGCCGAGCAGCGCGCTGAGGTCGAGCAGCGCGGCACGGGCATCTCCGATACGAGTGAGACGGGCGGCTCTGATGCCCTCCCGGCCGAGCCTGGGCGGACCCAGCGCACCGCAGCCGCGGACGCCGATCTCGCTGAGGCCGATCGCCTCGCCCCGTAATTCCGGTGGGCCGCCCACCGCCATCCTGCTGCCGACCGCCTGCGCCAGAGCCTGCGCCTGCCAGGCCTCGGTCATCACAGCGACCGGCTCCTGCCGATCCTCAAGTGCGTGCCTGCTCTGGTCGATGAGCCGCATCACGTCCATCTGTCGCCCCCGTCTTCCGGGACGCGCCTGCCTCGCGTCCTCCCGAACTCCCTTGCCCACTACCCAGAGTGAGGGTGTTCGGCGCGAAAAGCCAGAGGAAAACAGAAATCTGTGGACAGACAAGCGATTGTGGACAAGGTCATCACTCCGGAGAGTGACGAACTGGCTTTGGTCACCGCGGGTCTGACACCGTGCCGGGGGTGGGGAAGCGGGTCTCGTTGCGGTCGATCTTGGCGTCCAGAGCGGCCAGCGGATCGATACCGAGCACGGTGCAGAACTGGAGCAGATAGGCGAGGACATCGGCCACCTCGTCGGTGACCCGGTGCGCACCGTCCGGGTCGGACATGACCGCGGCGGACTGCTCCGGGGTCAACCACTGGAAGATCTCCAGGAGTTCGGCGGCCTCCACACTGAGCGCGGCGGCAAGATTCTTGGGGGTGTGGAAGGGGCCCCAGTCCCGCGCCGCGGCGAACTCCGCCAGCCGCCGCTGGAGTTCGCCCACCCCCGGCGCCTCCCGCCCGGCCTCCTCGCGGTCGGTGCCTCCGGTGTCCTCGCTGCGCTCGCCGCGCCCGGTGTCTTCGCTCACCCGGCCAGGTCTACCACCGTGGGGACGAGCGCCGCCGGGCCGGTCCCGGTGGGCAGGGGCGGTGGCTGGCGTACCGCGGCGAGCAGGCGGATGTGGCCGCGGCGGCACATCTCGGCGGCGAGTTCGGTGAGTCCGGCTGCCTGGCGGGGATCGAGCGGACGGTCGAAGCCGTCGGCGAGCACGGTGAGGGCCTGGAGCGCGGACGGCACCTCGGCCACCGGGTCCACCTCCAGCACCCCGGGCCCGGTGAGCAGCACCAGGGCGAGCGCCAGCCGGTGCAACTCGCCCTCGCCCAGCCGCTCCAGCGGTGTGCGCACCCCGTCGCCGCGGTCCAGCACGGCGCGCACGGTGCCGTCGGCCAGGTCCTCGGTGTACAGGTCGTCCACCCGTCCCGGGCAGCCCTCGCGGACCGCGGCGACCAGGCGGGCGTGCCGGTGGGTGCACTCGGTGCGGGTGCGGCGCAGGACCTCGGCGAGGTTGCGGCAGTCACCGAGCAGGCGGCCGGGGCCGAGGGGCATGGGCGCGCGCATCGCGGCCGGCCGCGGGTCGCAGGCGAAGACGGGCCGCAGGGCGAGCAGGACCTGTTCGGCGGCGGCGAGCACCCTGCGCTGCCCCGCGGTACGACCCGCCACCCGCAGCGGCAGCAGTGCGGTGCCGAGCCGGTCGTCGGGGAGGGGGGCCAGTGCGGTGGGGGTGTCGCCGGCCGGATGCCACTCGGCCTGCACGGTGCGCAGCCGCGGCTCTCGCAGTGCGGTCCGTAGCAACGGGGCGCCGCCGACGGAGAGTTGCTCGCCGACGATACGCAGTTCGGGTTCGGCCTGGACGGCGAGGTCGAGGCGGACGTGGCCCGCGGGGCCGTCCGCGGTGCAGCCGAGGCGGAAGCCGCGGCGCCGCTGGGCGTCGGGGCGGGCGCGCTCGGGGATGCAGCCGGCCGGGTCGGGGAAGGCCTCGGCGAGTTCGGCGCCGGAGGCGAGGCGGGACAGCGCCTCGTAGGCGCGCAGGGCGCTGCTCTTGCCGCTGCCGCTGGGTCCGGTGAGCAGGGTGAGCGGGCCGAGCGGCATGGTGGTGCCGCGGTGTCCGGCGTAGGCGGGGAGGCGCAGTTCGGTGACGGCGGGCCGGGCGGGGTCCGGGAGGGTGCGGGCGGGCGGGACGGGAGCCGGGCGCAGCGCGGTCGCGGCAGGACGGTCGGTCATGGCTGGACGGTAGGGAACCGCGGCTCGGGCGAAACGTTTTAGCACTGTCCGGTTCGCACCATCGGGGACCGCGGCCCCGCCCCGGTTGATCTTCCCGTCAGCGCCGGTCCGCGAGGATCACCACTACGGTGCGGGCCCGGCTCTGGCGGCCACCGCCCCCCATCGGCTACGGCGGCCCCGGCCGACCCGGCCCGGTCCGGGCGAAGCCACCGCCTCCGCTCACACCGCGTCCGCGACCAGCCCGCGGACCTCGGTGCCGGGAGGGGCGAGGAGGAAGACATTGCGGTCGACGCGGTGCATCGCGCTGCCGAGGCCGAAGACGACACCGCTGGCGAAGTCCAGTACCCGCTTGGCGACTTCGCTCTCCGCGCCGGTGAGGTCAAGCAGCACCGGCACCGACGCCATCAGGGTCTCGGCGACCTCGCGGGCGTCGGAGAAGACCTCCACCCGCAGCACCACGAAGCGGCGCCGTGTCTCCGTCTCGTCCTCGGGTGCGATCGCCCGGTGCCCGGGCCAGGACGGCCAGGCGTCGTGCCCGCGCAAGGGCACCACCTGGGCCAGTCCCTCCCACTGCCGGTCGGTCACGTCGGTCTCGTCGCGGCCGCTCACTGCCCCCACCCCGTCCGGGCTCGTGCTCCATGTCCTCACCGGCCCATTCTTACGCGATCTCACCCGTTCGGCTCAACGCGACACGGGTCCGCCGTCCTTGGACCGTCGGCGGGCGCCCCCCTCACCGCACATCGCGGGCATGGGAACGGCCGGGCCGGAGACCCTGTCAGGTCCGGCCCGGCCGCGGCGTTCGGCTTCCGAGCACGCGCCGGCGAACGGGAGTCCGGCGCGGGTGCCCCCGCCTATGAGCTGCCCGCGCTCTCCCCGCCGGTTTCCGGCGACTGCGGGACCAGGCGGTCCCGCTGGGCCCGCAGTGCCAGCACATCGCCGATGAACAGGTCGTAGACGATCACTCCGACCAGGCCGCCGACCAGCGGACCCACGATGGGGACCCAGAAGTACCAACTGAACGCGCCCGGTTGGGAGCCCGGTAGGGCGAGATCACCCCAGCCGGCGAAGAAGGTGAAGAGCCGCGGCCCGAAGTCACGGGCCGGGTTGATGGCGTACCCGGCGTTGGCGCCGAAGGACAGGCCGATCGCGCCGACTCCGAGGCCGATGATCAGCGGGCCTAGTTTGGCCGTGACGGCCGCGTTCCGAAGGTCGATCACCGCGACCACGATCATCACCAGCAGCGCGGTGCCCACGATCTGGTCGACCAGCGGCCCCCAGTACCCGCCGCCGAAGTAGGGCGCAGGGAAGGTACCGAAGATCGAGAACGAGGCGAGGGTGTGCCCGTGTGTCTTGGGCCCCTTCATCACCGAGTCGAAGGCGCTGATCGC
Organism: Streptomyces sp. NPDC058045; assembly: GCF_042885635.1. NCBI lineage: Bacteria > Bacillati > Actinomycetota > Actinomycetes > Kitasatosporales > Streptomycetaceae > Streptomyces > Streptomyces sp. NPDC058045. The sequence continues at coordinate 66,415 of NZ_JBHVRR010000022.1, forward strand.
ATCGTGGTAGACGCCGTACACCAGCGCCGCGCCGACGAAGGCACCGGCGAGCTGCGACCCCCAGTACGGCAGGACCTTGCGCCAGGGGAAGCCGCGGCGGGCGGCGAAGGCGAGGGTGACCGCCGGGTTGATGTGCGCGCCGCTCACGCCGCCGGCCACATAGATGCCGAAGGTCACGGCGAAGGCCCAGCCCCATCCGATGAGGAGCCAGTCTCCCGCGCTGATGAAGAAGGTGGTGGGACTCAGGGTGCGGCCGGAGCCGGGGAGTCCGGCGACGGCCATCGCGACGACGCCGCAACCGAAGGCGATCAGAACGAGAGTGCCGAGGAACTCCGCCAGGCACTCCCCTCCTAGTCCGCCGCGGCGTTTCAGCGGTGATCCCTTGACAAGTAGCTTGATGTCCATGGCCATATGTGCGCTCCGGGGGCTGAGGTTCCTCCCGTCGTAACCCGCCCCCATACCCCCCGCAACCGGACTCCGCCCTGCTCCGGGCCGTCTGGGAGCGGGCTCCCGCAGGCCCTCGGGCGGTCTCGTCTGCACCGTTCCCGGGATGCGCGGCGGCGTTCAGGACGTCTTCCCGACGACCCGCCAGAAGGTGGAACGGCGGCTCGGCCGGGACTGTCGCTAGACCGACCCGAGCAGGGTCGCCGCGGCTTGGCGGGCGTGGTGGGCCGGGGACGGGTCGGCGTCGATGCCGGCGGTCACCATGGCGCCCTCGGCGAGCAGGTGGACCCCGTCCGCGACGGGCAGCCCCGTGGCCTCGGCCCACCTCGCGATCTGCGCGCGGAAGGCCCGCTTGTGCGCGCGGACCTCGGCCAGTACCGCCGCCGAGGAGGGGCCGAGTTCGCCGTGGGCGTTGATCCAGGCGCAGCCCCGGAAGCCGGGCTCGGCGAACCACTCGGCGAGCCAGCCGAAGACGGCGAGCACCCGCTCGCGGGTCCGCGGCCTGCTCCACCTGGGCGGCCAGCCTTCCGCCGGCGCTGGTCGCGCCGCCGGAGCACGGAGACCACCAGCTCCTCCTTGCCCGCGAAGAACCGGTAGATCCGCTTCAGCGGCAGCCGGGACGCCGTGCGGACCTCGTCCATCCCGACCGCCCGCCCTCGTACTGGACGTACTTGGGCGTTTGGCCGGTGTGGCGAGTGGGGGCACCTCCCAGCGGTGGCTGGGGGAGCGTGCCAGGGCACGCGACGCCACGGAGATCCACACGACACGGCCTAGTTGGGGCGCGGTTTGATGGTGAGGCCGGGGCGGCGGCGGTGGACGGTGAGGTAGGAGAGGCCGTCGGGGCCGGCCCGCAGGGCGCGGCGGGAGCCGTGCGGGAGCCAGAGGAGGGCGCCCTCGGCGAGTTCCTCGGTGCCGCTGTCGGCGTCCAGGGCGCCGGTGCCGGCGACGACCAGGAAGAGCACATCCAGGTCCGGTTCGGCGTGCGGTTCGACCTGGCGGCCGGGCGGCAAGTGCACCACGTTGGCGTCGAGTTGGCGGCCCGGCTCGGCCAGCCGCCACAGCGCCCCACCCGAGCCCGGGGCGCCCCCGGTCAGCTCCCGTACGTCGGCCAGCCTGCGCGGTACGGCCGCCTCCGCTTCCGCCATGGTGCAACTCCTCCCCAACGGGCGTCCCGGTACCGGCGATACGGGCACCGTGCCCGCCCGGCACCGCACCGCGCGCCGCATTCTCCCCCACCGGCCGGGCCGTCGGCCGCCGCCCGGGCCGGGCGGCGGAGCCGTCGCCGCGGCAGGAGCGGTAAGTCGCAGGAGATTGGCGCAAAGGCGGTGGTGATACGCGGAGTTGGGCAGGAGAAATTCTTAGTGCGGGGGTTTGTGGAGGCGGCTCGGAACGGACCGTCGATTTTCACCCAAGCTCTGTCCGAAAGCAGTCGATCAGGGCTTCGCGGGGTTCCGGGCCATCGACAAGGCTTTCCGGCCGGGATTACCGTCGCGGAATATGACACCCCCTGCAGACCGGCGTATACAGCGCGAGTTGAGTGCCGCCATCAGATCGGGCTGGCACATGGTCGACCTGGTCACGGCGATCCCGAACCCAGGAGACTCCACCGTCACCCGCCTCTTCGGCGAGGTCGTGGTCATCGTGAGAAGCAGAGAGGACGGCGACCTCTACGCGTACCGGTGCCAGCGCAAGCCGCGCGGCGAGCCCCAACTCGTCGAGTGCGCCGTGCGATACGAGATGATCTTCGTGCGGCTGCGTCCGGCGCAGCGGCCCCAGGAGGCCTCGGACGCCAGGGAACTGGCCGGGCTGCCCGGGGCACTTGACCGGGCCGGGCGCTGAGGCGCCGTCGGCCGATGACCGGCAGGCCGTCAGGAGACCATGCGGAAACCGCGGTCCACAGGGATGTTGGCGCCGTTGATGGTGCCCGCGCTCTCCGCGGCCAGGAACTTCACGGTCTCCGCGGCGGCCTGCGCCTGCGGCGAGAACATCGGCGCCAGTACGGCCGCGGACACCTGCTGGTCCCGGAGTTGGCCCTGCGGCGGCTCGCCCCAGGCGGTGCGCCGGGGGGCGGAGACCGTCACCACGTTGCAGGTGATGCCGTACCGGGCCTCCTCGCGGACGACGGTGCTGATGAAGCCGTTGAGCGCGGCCTCGGAGGCGCCGTAGCGGCGCGGCAGTTCGGCGGGGTGCTCGGTGTTGAGGAAGATGACACGGCCGTGGCCGGTCTCGCGCATACCCGCCAGGGCGGCGCGGATCAGGCGGAAGCTGCCGATCAGATGGTTGTCGCAGACGGAGACGAAGCGTTCGTCGGCGGAGCGGAGCATCATGTCGTTGCTGAGGCTGATCGACGCGACCAGCACCTCGACGGGGCCGTGCAGTTCCTCGACGCCGGTCAGCGCCCGCTCCACGTCGGCCGGGCTGGTGACATCACAGGGGAAGGAGAGGGCGGGCACGGCGGGCCTGCTGTCCGTGTAGGTGGCGGCCACCCGGTCACCGTGCTCCTGAAGCGCCGCCGCGATCCCCTGACACGTCTCCCGATGGCCTTCGGTGATGAGCACGGACCGGCCAGATGTGATGCCGGATTCGGAACGCATTGCGAAGTTCCTTACGTCAGTGATGCAACAGACACTGTGCAAATTTCACAGCGACCCTGAGAGTCTGGCGGCTGACGACACGTCTTTCCACGTAAAACCACTGCAGATATCTCCGGGGCCGGGCCGGCCCCGTCGACGGAAACGGGGAAACGGGTGCAGCTCTCGACCGGCGACACCGCCGCACTGAGGAAGCTCCTGGAGGACTGCCGTTCCTCCATCGACCCCGCGACCCTCGGCTACTCGGAGCGTAGCGGTGTCGGCCGCCCCGTGCAGGGGCTGAGCCAGGAGCAGATCGACGAGCTGACCCAGCGCGCCCGCGGAACCTACAGCCGCCTCGTCAACGGCCGCCTGGAACGCCCCAAACCGCAGTACCTGAAGGAACTCGCCGTCCTGCTGCGGATGACCGAGCAGGAGTGGACCCATCTCTACTGGCTGACCCGCCGCGAGTACCCGGCGCCGCTGCACGAGGACGCCGGAATGGTCGTCCCCGCCTCCTGGCACGCGGTCCGCGAGATCCGCGGCGTGATCGCCTATGTCGCCGACGCCGCCTGGAATCTGATCACCTTCAACCGGGAGTTCGAGGCGCTCTTCGAGGGCAACCCCCCGACGAACGTCCTGCACTACATGGCCGTCGACCCGGCCCGCCACCGGATGCTGCTCGACTGGGAGCGGTCCTGGGCGCCGTGGATCTTCCCGCAGTTGCGGCGGGCCGTGCAGGAGCGGCCCGGCGATCCCGAACTGGCCCGCCTGGAGCAGTTGGTGCTGGCCGACCCCAAGGCCGGGCCACTGTACAAGGACACCGGGCTGGTGACGGTGCCGTCCCCGGACGGCGCCCAACGGCCGCTGCACCACCCCGAGTTGGGCGATGGTTTCGTGGACATCTGTAGCGCCGGCCTGGTCAACTCCCCCGGTGCGGCGCTGGCGATACTGGCCTGGCGGCCCGGCCGCGCGGGTGCGCACCGGCGCCGGCACGACCTGCGGGCGCCGCGCACCCTCTGCGGCCCCTGAGCCCCGCCCTGACCATCCCCGCCCCGGCACCACCGGTACTCTCTGCCGCATCGCACACACCGCGCACACATCTCATGCGCACGGCACGCACCGCTCACACACGGCACAACTCCTCACTCTCGTACGAATGTTCAGGAGTTCAGCAAAGACGCAGTCAAATTGCCGTACTTTGATCGAGAGGTTTGCTATCTCGATCACTTTTGGGAGTCTGCCCGTGCCGGCCCACATCACCCGCCCCGCCAGTGTGCTCCCCCGCCACAAGGTCAGCACTCAGGAAATCCTCGACGACATCAGATCCCACCACGCCGACCACCCGCGCCTCGGCGCCATCCTGCGCATCGTCGCCGGAGTCGGTGTGGACACCCGCTACTTCTGCCATCCGCTGGACTCCCCGGTGGTGGCCGGGGACGCCGGGATCACCGAACGCGCCGAGTCCGCCTTCGCCGACGCCCTCCGGATGGGCCAGGACGCCGCCCTGCTCGCCCTCGACACCGCCGGCATCGGACCCGGCGACGTGGACGCGCTGATCACCTCGCACTCCACCTCCTGGGCGGTGCCCGGCCTGGACGTCCACCTCACCAACCGGCTCGGACTGCCGCCCGGCGTACGGCGGTTCGCCATGACCACCCTGGCCTGCGGCGGTGGCGTACAGGCACTGATCCGGGCCGCGGAACTGGCCTGCGCCCGGCCCGGGAGCAAGGTGCTGGTGGTGGTCTCCGAGGTGATCAGCGCCGTCTACAACCACCGCCAGGACTCCATGCAGAGCATGATCTACAAGGCGCTGTTCGGTGACTCGGCCGCCGCCTGCGTGGTCTCCACCGAACGGCACGGGCCCGGCCTCACCGTCGAGCACCCCGTGGGCTCCGACTCCACCCTGGAACTGCTGCTCCCGGACACCACCGACCGCTACCGCGGCCGGATCGACGAGCGCGGGCTGCACTTCGACAGCACCAAGGCCGCGAAGAAGGCCGCCGACGCCTCCATGCCGCATCTGCGGGACTGGCTCTCCGGCGCCTCCCCGGACTTCGCCGTCATCCACCCCGGCAGCCCCGTCATCATCGACGACGTCGCCACCGGCCTGGGCCTGGCACCGGCCGACACCCGGCACTCCAGGGAACTCCTCGCCGAGGAGGGCAACCGCGGCGGCCCCAGCATCCTCGGCATCCTGGAGCGCTTCCACAACACCCCGCCCGCCGACGGCGATTCAGGGGTGGCCGTCGCCTTCAGCCCCGGCTTCGCCGTCTCCGCGCTCCGCGGCACCTGGCGGAACTGACGGCGCCCGGCGCGGAGTCGATGGGCCGGGGCGGAACCTCCAGTGGCCACCCCCGCGGACCGCTGCCCCCTGTCCCGCACCCGGCCTGGCCTGGGGGACTCCCCTGACTCCCCCGGCCCAGGCCGATCGTAGAGCGGACCGCTCGCCAGTTCGAGGATCATCTCGCACGGTGATCTGCGAGGGCGGTTTCACCGCGCACAGTGACGACGGCCACCTCGACCCCTACAAACCCGTAGGTAACCGGTATCGTCGCAGGTCCGGCGCCATTGGGCCATAGCGGACCCGCTCACCGGAGAGGAACACCCTCGGGGCGCCGGGACGGGAGTGGGGCAGCGGTGGACGGCGGCGGGACGCGGCACGGCGGTGGCATGGACGCCGCCGGGTACGGCGGGCGCCGTGCCGAGGACCTGCTCCGGATGAACCGGCTGGCCCGCTCCGGCGGCAGCAAGGGACTCCTGGACTGGCTGGTCCGGCGCACCGGCGGCTGGGCCGCACTGCTCACCCCCGACGGCCGGGAACTCGCCCGGCATCCCCCGCACGACCGGGCCGAGGACGGGAAGGCGGCGGAACTGGCCGCGGCCGCCGCCCGCCGGCTCACCGACCGCGGACTGCGTTCCGTCTCCCTCGGCGGTGGCGGCCGCACCGCCTTCCTGCTGCCGCTGGACGCGGCCGCCGACCCGGACACCGGCGCCCCGCTGCTCGCCCTGGTGATCGGCACCCCGATACCGGCGGGGCTTCCCGTACTGCTGGCCGATCTCACCGTGCCGCTGGGACTGTGCTGGACCAGCGAGCGCGCCCAGGAGCAGCGGCACCGGGTCGAACTCGCCGAGGCCCGCAACCGCGAGGCCGTCCTGCACCTCCTGATGACCGGCCAACTCTCCGCCGCCCGCCGCATAGCGGGCGCCCTCCGCCCCCAACTCCCCGACCACGCCGCGCTGTACGTGGTGCGCTGCCCGCAGCCGCGGCGGGACGCGGTGATCGAGGTGTGCCGGCGGCTGTGGCAGGGCCGGGCCTGGGTGGTGCGCTGCCCCGTCTACTCCCACCATGTGATCGTCATCGCCCCCTCGCCGCCCGACCGGGCCGCGGAACCACTGGACGCGGAGATCACCGAGGAGGCCGCGGACTGCGTGGTCGGGGTCAGCCACCCGGTGCCGCTGGTCGACATCGCCACCGGCTACGCGCAGGCCTTCCACGCGCTGGCGGTCGCCGGTGAACAGGCCGGGCGGCGGGCCCGGTTCGGCAGCGGCGGCGATCCCGCGCTGCTCGTCGGGGCGGCCGGCTCGCGCTGGGCGGACGAGCTGCTGGCCCCGCTGCGCGACCATGTGCCGCGGCGTGGCCAGGACCCCGACGGGCAGGAGTTGGCGGCCACCCTCTCCTCGTGGCTGTCGTTCTCCTCCCGCGCGGTCCGCCAGCTGAAGATCCACCGCAACACACTGGCGGTACGGCTGCGGCTGGTGGAGGAGCTGGTCGGGCTGGACCTGGCGCGGCTCGGCGACCAGGCGGCGCTGGCCCTCGCCCTCCGGATCCGCGCCACCCCGGGCAGACCCCACCCCGCCACCGCCGGCGACGGGCCCGCGCCGGTCCTGGACGATCTGCTGGCCCGCCCCGAGTTCGCCGCCTGGGCCGCGGAGGAACTGCGGCCGCTCGACGAGCCCGCCGGGGCCGCACTGGCCGCCACCCTGCACTCCTGGCTCCGCCACAGTGCCCATCTGCCGTCCACCGCCGCCGAGTTGGGCATCTCCGTGCCCGGCGCCCGCAAGCGCCTCACCCGGCTGGAGGCGCTGCTGGAACGCTCGCTGCTGCACAGTCCGAGCGCCCGCCACGACCTGTGGCTGGCCTGCCGGGCCCTCGATCTCGCCCGCCCCGCCACCGGCCGGACCGCGCCCCCGGGACCCTGACGACGATCGGCGCCCCCTTCACCGCCGCGTGTGCCGCGGTGGGAAGGGGGCGCCGGTCGGGCGAGGGGACGCCGGTTACTGCCGTCAACGGGCCTGTCAGTAGGGGCCGTTGACGTTGTCGATGGAGCCGTAGCGGTCGGCGGCGTAGTTGCACGCGGCCACGATGTTGGCCACCGGGTCGTAGCTGTTCAGGGAGGTGCCCGGCACGTGGTACGCCTGGAAGGTCGGGTCGATCACCTGGAGCAGGCCCTTGGAGGGCGTGCCCTTCGCGGCGTTGGAGTCCCAGTTGTTGATCGCCATCGGATTACCGGCGGACTCGCGGATGATATTGCGGTAAATGCCGTTGTAGGAACCGGGAATGCCATGCTGCGCCATGACATCCAGGGATTCCCGGATCCAGCCGTCGAGGTTGTTGCTGTAGGTCTTCGCGGCAGCGGTGACGACCTTGCTCTTCGTGGCGGTGCGCGGGGCGCGCCGTTCGGAGCGGTTGGCGCGGTTCTTGGCGGCGGAACGCTCGGCCTTCGCGGAGCTTTCGGCCTTCTTCGGGGCGGACTTTCCGGCGCTGGGCGCGGCGGCCTTCCCACCGATCGTCAGCTTGAGTCCGGGGTGAATGAGGTTCGGATTTCCGCCGACCGCACGGCGGTTGTCCTCGTACAGCTTGTGCCAGCCGCCGCGTACCGAGTGCTTGTGGGCGATCTTCGAAAGCGAATCGCCGTGCACCACCGCGTAGATGGTGCCGGCGGACTTCGCCGCGGCGGTGTGGGCCGCGGTGTGCTTGACGCTGACCTGCGGTGCGGACGGGGTGGCGGATGCCGTGTCGACGGTGACCAGCGGCAGGACGAGTGCGGCACCACCGGTGCCGGCGACGGCCAGGGTGCGCTTCAGCGAACGGATCCCGGCACGGCGGTGCTTACCCTTTGCGGGCATGGCGAATTCCTCTCCGGCGCCTGCGAGGTGAGCTGTCGGGTTCGGGCTGGAGATGCCCGGCCGTATGGACGCACACGGCTTCACCCCAAGCCGTTCCGCAATAGAACGGCGACTTACCTGGTTCCCCCGCTCCTGCCCGTAAGTGATCGGTTACGGATTCCGGTCGGCGGCAGGATTAGGCGTTCCGTCCGGAGTTCCGTGACCGTAAGCGAGACCGATCCGGGCGAACAAGTCCTGAATTCGCAGCACAATGCGCGGCAATGATCCAAAAAGGAAAGATCGCTTTTTCCACTTCCGGGCACTTGCTTCAACTTTGCATCCGGGAAAGGAAGATGACGGCCCGCCGATTCCACCACCCCTCGACCACCGCCCACTCCCCCGTGACCCATCTCACGACCCCGACCAACACCGCGCATCACCCAACAACGGCCATGAGCCCACAAGTTACCCGGATAACCCAGACTGCACACTTACCCCATCAATGCCCTAAAACGCCCATACAACGCATAGCCTGACATGGCACATGTAATCGCACGCAACGGGGCCGCGTCCCCGAAGCCGCCCTGCCGGTACGGGTGTTCATGTAGGCCGCACCGGGAGCAAAAACCCGTTGCGCCCCTCCCGGGCAGGGAGGGGCGCAACGGTTACGGATGCCGGATACGGAGTCCGGATGCCGGGCCGGTCAGGCGGCCGCTTCGGCCTTTTCGGTGATGTGGCGCAGGACCTCGGTGAGGCCGGTCACCACCTCGGCGTCGTCGCCGGGGTGGAGTTCGGCGAAGCGGGTCACCGAGCCGGGGATGGACAGCTTGGCGCCCTCCAGCACATGCGCACCGGCCACCCCCAGCGACTTGCGGGCGTCGTCCTGCGCCCACACCCCGCCGTACTGGCCGAAGGCGGTGCCGACGACGGCGGCCGGGAGACCGCTGAGGGCGCCGGCGCCGAAGGGGCGGGACAGCCAGTCGATGGCGTTCTTGAGCACGGCGGGCATGGTGCCGTTGTACTCGGGGGTGAAGAGCAGGACGGCGTCGGCCCGACCGGCGGCCTCACGCAGCTTGGCGGCGGCGGCCGGGACGCTGCCCTCGATGTCGATGTCCTCGTTGTAGAAGGGCAGTTCGGCCAGGCCCTCGTAGAGGGAGATGTCGACGCCCTCGGGCGCGTTCTTGACGGCGGTCTCGGCGAACTGGCGGTTGTGGGAGCCGGCGCGGAGGCTGCCGACGAGCGCGAGGATGCGTATGGACATGGGGGGACTCCTGAAGGCAAGGGCGTCATCGATACGCGCGGGGGCGTCCGAGGACGGATCGGTGGGTAGGGCGGTAGGGCGGTGGAGCGTGCGGATAAGGGGACTGCGGTACGACGGGCGGGCCGTCCCCGGGGCGACGGCTACCAACCGGACCGAGGTCCGTTTAAAGTTGTAGCACCTATCCGGACCACGGTCCACTTAATCCCGGAAAGACGTTACGCTGGGTTCATGACCGGCCTCCCACCGCCCCCGCCCGGGTCCGGCGCCGCACCGTCCGGCCTCCCCGTGATCCCGCCCGGCGGCGAGAGCCCGTTGCGCGCGGACGCCGCCCGCAACCGCAGCCGCCTGCTGGAGGCCGCGTCCCGACTGGTCACGGAACACGGCGCCGCCCAGCTCACCATGGACGCCGTGGCCACCGCGGCCTGCGTCGGCAAGGGCACCCTCTTCCGCCGCTTCGGCGACCGCACCGGCCTGCTGCTCGCCCTCCTCGACCACCGCGAGATCCAGCTCCAGACCGCCTTCCTCACCGGCCCGCCCCCCGTCGGCCCCGGCGCCCCCGCCGCCGAGCGGCTCCATGCCTTCGGCCCCGCGGTGCTGCGGCACGAGCGGGACCACAACGACCTGGTCCTCGCCACCCGCACCGACCCGCTGCGCAGCCTCACCGTGCCCGCGACCCGGCTCCGCCTCTCCCATCTGGAGCTGCTGCTGCGGGAGGCCGGGGCGGCCCTCGGCGACACCCTGCTCCTCGCGCACACCCTCCTCGGCGCCCTGGACCCGGCCCTCGCCCACCACCTCATCCATGAGCGCGGCCTCCCCCTGTCCCGCCTGGAGGCCCACTGGCACACCCTCCTCACCCAGCTCGGCGTCCCCGGCGACACCTCCGACTCCGGTTCTCCACAGGGGAGTTGACCGCTCCACCGCCCTCCGAGTTCAGCCGGAACGTCCGCCGCCGAGCCCGGTCAGCGCCGCCGCCTGTGCCGCGCCGCTCTCGCCGAGCACCTCCGCCACCGTCTGCGCGGGCCTGACCTCGGCGAAGGTCACCGCTCCCGTCTCGTCCAGGACGAAACCCCAGACGGCGGGCCGCGGCAGGCTGTTGTAGTGGAAGTGGGTCGAGAAGTAGTAGGCGCCGGTGTCATAGAGCGCGACGAGATCGCCCGGCGCCAGCTCCGGCAGCTCCCGCCCCCGTGCCACCAGGTCACCCGCGAAGCAGCACGGCCCCGCCACGTCCTGCACCAGCTCCGGCGTGGTCTTCGGCCGCCCCTCCGCGTCGAAGGCGCCGACCCTCAGCGGCCACGCCTCGGGCACGAAGACGGTACGGGTGGCGATCTGCGCACCGGCGTGCGTCACGGCGATCCGCCGGCCGCCCGCGGTCTTGGTGTACTCGACATGCGCCGCGATCAGCCCCTGCTTCGCCAGCAGCGACCGGCCGAACTCGGTGACCAGGGTGTACCGCCCGTCGAACAGCCCCGGCACCGCCGCCCGCAGCATCCCCGCGTACTCGGCGAAGCCCGGAGTGGCCTCGTCCGAGGCGAAGTTGACCGGCAGACCGCCGCCGATGTCCAGGGTGTCCACCTGCTGCCGCCCGGCCTGCGAGTTGACCTTCTCCGCCAGCTCGTACGCGGCCCGCACACCCTCCGCCATCAGCTCCAGCGGCACCCCCTGGGAACCGGTGTGGGTGTGCAGCCGGGTCAGCCAGGGGCGGGTGCGGTAGGCGTCCAGCACCCATTCCTCGGCGCCCGGATCGCGCAGTGCCACGCCGAACTTGGAGGTGGCGGTCGCCGTGCTCATCGCGCCGATGGAACCGGTGCCGACCTGCGGATTGACCCGCAGGCCCACCCGCGCGCCGCCCGTCCCCAGCTCGGCCACCAGGGCGTCGATCCGGGCCAGCTCCTGCGGGTTGTCCGCGTTCACGGCGATGCCGTGGGTGAGGGCGTCCCGCAGCTCGGCGGGGGTCTTCGCCGGGGAGTCGAAGACGATCCGTTCCGCGGGCACCCCGGCCGCCCGGGCCAGCGCCAGCTCCCCCGGGCTCGCCACCTCGGCGCCCACCCCCTCCTCGTCCAGCAGCGCGAGCACCGGCACCAGCGAGGCCGCCTTCACCGCGAAGGTGTGCAGGACGTCCGTCCCGGCGAACGCCTCCCGCAGCGCCCGGACCGCGCCCCGGATCCCGTCCACGTCGAGCAGCCCGAGCACGGAGGCGTCCGGGCCCACCAACCCCCGTTCCACGGCGGCCCGTACGGCTGCTTCCCGGCGCGCGGCGGATTCCGAAGCCATCAGAGCCATGAGGGGTGACCTGCCTTCGTGGGGGTGCGGGGGACCACCTCACTGTGCGGCGCGGCCCGGCGCGGTGTCTGCGTGCCCGGCGACGAAGTCGGGGCGCACCGGCTGTGCGCCCGCACAACGGCGGTCCACTCCCCCGCCGGCCATGGTGCACGGCCACCAGCCGGACCCCCGTTCCATGGTGCGACCGCACAGCGACGGGCGCGAGCAGGCGGGAGCGGCCAGGCGGGCGCGGTCCGCGGTCAGCGCAGCGGGATCAGCCCGGCGCGGCGCAGACCCAGCTCCGTCAGCAGCCGCACATCCGGATCGGACAGCTCCAGGCCGAACAGCTCCCGCACCCTGCGCAGCCGGTAGCGCAGGGTGTTCGGATGGATGCCGAGCTGCCGCGCGGTCGCCGAGGCGTCCCCGAAGAACACCAGATGCGCGGCCACCGTACGCGGCAGATCGGTGCCGAACTCCGCCTCGTACGCGAGGAGTTCACCCACCGCGCCGCTCGCCGCCGGGCTCAGACCGCCCACCGCGTCCAGCACCCGCAGTACGTCGAGCGCGGGCCGCACCTCCTCCGCGGAGGCCACCTCGGGCGTCCCCCGTTCCCGCAGGACCCGCAGCACCAGGGCGGCGCCCGCGCGGGACGCGGCCGCCTCGGTGAGGTCGGTGCCCGGTGGCCCGACGGCGACCAGCGGCCGTACCCCGGCGCCCCGCAGGACCGTCGCCAGCTCGCGGCCGAAGCGGGCCGCGGCACCGGGTGCCGGATCGGTCAGCAGGACGTCGAGTCGGTCCCCGTCGCGGTGGCCGAAGGCCGGGGTGTGGTGGGCGGCGGCCCGCAGCGACGCCAGATGCAGGGCGCGCTCCAGGGCCTCCGCCGCCGGTGCCGGCTCGGCCGCGGCGACCGCCAGCACCACACACGGCGCCCCCGGCTCGACATCGAGCGCGGCGGCCTGCGCGGACGCCTCCGCCGGCCCCTCCAGCAGGGCGCGCACCGCCTGGCGGCGCCGGATGGCGGAGGTCCTGGACCGCAGCCGGTGGTGCAGCAGATGCGGGACGGCGGTGGCGGCCGCCTCCCGCAGCGCGTCCCGGGCGCGCGGCGGCAGCGGCTCCCCGTCGGCGGCCGCCCACAGCGAACCGAGGATCTCGTCACCGGCGCGCACCGCGATGGCCAGCCGCTCCGGGAACCGGCCGTCCGCGGGCCGGTGCACCGCGTCCCCGCTGGCCCACAGCGTGCCGAGAAAGCCGCTCTCGGCCAGCTCCGCCACCCGCCACTCGGGCACCCGGCGCCCCAGGATCGTCAGCCGCCGCAACGGGTCCGCGGTGTCCGCGGTGGGCGAGTAGGCCAGTACGTTCGACTCGGGGTCCTCGATGGTGAGGGCGCCGCCGACCAGCGCGGCCAGCGCCATGGCCAGCCCCGGCAGATCACCCAGCGCCACCTCCGCGGCCCGCTCCGGCGGGGCGGCGCCGCGGGTGAGCGCGGCCCGCAGCAGCCCGATCAGCTCGCCCCAGTCGATCCACGGGGCGCGCGTCAGCAGCGCCGTCGGCGACTCGGCGGCGGCGGCCCGCAGCCGCTCCCCGACGCCCTCCGCACCCCGCCGCATCACCAGCGCGGCCGCCCCCGACCGCGCCGCCGCCCGCAGTACGTCGGCGGCGCCCGGTGCGGAGGTGTCCACCCCGACAGCGACCAGGATCCAGCCCCGGGCCTCCCATGTCTCCCCCTCGTCGAGCACCCCCACCCCGCGCACCGCCACCCCCAGCCCCCGCGGCGCCCGCACCACCTCCACCACATCCACCCCGGCCACCCCGAGGACCTGCCCCAGACCGGGCGGACCGCCGGGCGTATCAGCGGGCGTACCGGCGGCGGTGGACGGGGCACCGGACAGGTCGGAGGACATGCCCCCCACTCTGCCATCGGGCACTGACAGCGGCCGGGCGCACAGAGAACACGGGGCGGGGGCCTCCCCGTGGGTGGCGCCCAGCACCCGCAGTCCGCCGACCGGCACGGTCACCTCGGTGGCGCTGAGGGTGAGCCGGTCGGCCCGGCCGGGGACGCGGTCGGGAACGCGGTCGCGGCCTGCGGGCGGGCCGGAGCGCCCCCGGCCGAGTCCGTCGCGCGCTGGCCGCCGTACACGAGGAGGGCCCAGGCCAGGCACAGGAAGGCGGCGGTGTGCAGGAGTGCGCGGACGATGTTCCAGGTGACCCATCTGGACTCGAAGTCGCCCCGGACGGCGGCCAGTTGGCCGATGCGGTCGGGGTCTCCGGCGGCGGCGAGCCGGTCGTTGAGCGGCACATTGATCCCGCTGGTGACAAGGAACGCGACCAGGTAGAGCGCGAGGGCCGCGATCAGCCAGGGCAGCGCCGCCCGGCCCTGGCCGCGCCAGGAGAGCACGGCCACCAGTACCAGCAGGGGGATCGCGCCCATGAAGAGGACCATGAAGAGCGGGCTGACGATGGCCTTGTTGATGTTCTGCATTGCCTCGACCAGGGTGCGGTCGGAGGAGCGGCCGAGGCCCGGCATCACGGAGTAGGCGAAGGCAGTGAAGAGTCCGGCCATCAGCCCGGTGCAGAGGGTGGCGGCGAGCAGTGCGGCGGTCTGGAGTTGTCTCATGGCTTCCGTGTCGGTCCCGGCCGGTGCCCGGCGACGGCGTCATCCGCCACAGCCTCACCGCCGCGACCGCCACCGGCAACTCCCTTGCCGGTAAAGCCAGTCGGCCCCACCACAAGGGAGCCGGCTCAGGCGCAGAAGTCGGTGAGGGTGGCGGTGAGGATCGCGGTGAGGCGGTCCAGGGAGGCGAGGTCGACGTACTCGGTGGCCGCGTGGGCGCCCTCGCCGTCGGCTCCGAAGAGGAGGCAGGGGATACCGGCCCGGTCCAGGAGGGCGCAGTCGGTCCAGAACGGCTCGGCGCGCACCACCGGCGGATGGCCGAGGGCCTGCTCGGCGTGGTGGGTGAGGGTGCGCACGATCGGGGAGCCGGGGTCGGCCGCGAAGGGTTCGCGGTGCAGGCCGCGGGTCAGCCGGTAAGCGAAGTCCAGGACGTTCGCGGCGAGTTGGCCGAGGATGCCGGTCAGTTCGCGCTCCACGCTGTCCGCGCTCTCGCCGGGGACGGTACGGCGTTCCAGGGTGATGCGGCAGCGCGCCGGATAGGTGGAGGGCTCCTCGCCGCCGTGGATGACGGAGGCGTGTACGGTGCCCGCGCCCAGCATCGGGTGCCCAGGAACCTGCGCCAGGCGCCGGCCCCACTCCTCCAGGGCGACCAGGAAGTGCCCGGCCTTGGCGATGGCGTCGACGCCGAGATCGGGCCGTGAGCCATGGGCGGCGCGCCCCTCGATCTCCACCTCGAACCAGGCGAACCCCTTGTGCGCCAGGGTGACTTGGAGGTGGCTCGGCTCGGTGACGACGGCCGCGTCGGCGGTGAAGGACTCCAGTACCTCCGCGGTGCCCGCACTGCCGTACTCCTCGTCGGCGACGCAGGCGAGGACGATGTCGCCGCGCAGCGGGCCGCGGGCGCTCGCGCGGGCCGCCGCGACCATCATGGCGGCGATCCCGCCCTTCATGTCGAAGGTGCCGCGGCCGTACATCCGCCCGTCCTCGATCCGCGGTTCGAGCGGGTCGCCGTCGTACCCGGCGAGGCTGACGGTGTCGAGGTGGCCGTTGAGCATCAGGGAGCGGCCGCCGCCGGTGCCGCGGGCGACGGCCACGAGCGAGGGCCGCCCGGGGTGCTTCTCCAGGCGGTGGACTTCAAAGCCGCGGGCGGCCAGCCACTCACCGCAGAAACCGGCGATCTCCGTCTCACCGGCCCCGCCGGGCACCAGGTCCGGGTTGACGGAGTCGACGGCGACCAGCCGGGCCAGCAGGTCCGCCGGGTCCGGGTCCGGGTTGGCGGGGGTGGTCGGGGCCGAGGGGTCGTCGGGGCACATCGGGACCTCCGGGATTCGGCCGCCCCGGGAGGCGGGGCGGGCTGAAGTGTGCGTCAGGGAAGGGGAGTTCAGCCGGTCGTGGTGGCGACGGCCAGGCCGACGCCGATCAGTGCCACACCCGTGATACGCCCCGACGCCCGGCGTATCCGCGGCCGTTGGAGGACCGGCCCGAGCCTGGACAGCAGAAGCACACAGCCGCCGAGCCAGACCAGGGAGAGCGTGGTGTGGAGGAGGACGAGCAGCAACATGGCCCAGGCGGCGGGCAGTTCGGGTGGCGCGAGGGCCGGCAGCAGCCCGGTGTAGCAGACGGCGATCTTCGGGTTGAGCAGATTGCCGACCAGGCCCGTCCGCCAGGGCCGCGCCCCTGCGGAGCCGGTGCCGGTGCCGGGTGGGACTTCGGGTGCGGCACGGCGGTTCTGCCGCAGCGCCTGCGCCCCCAGGAACGCCAGGTAGCCGACACCCAGCAGCTTGACCGCCAGATACGCCGCGGGCGAGGCGGCGAGTACGGCCGCGAGCCCCGCCGCGGTCAGCGCACCCCAGACCAGCAGCCCCGTGCCGATCCCGCCCACCGTGCGCAGCGCGTCCCCCGGCCCGGCCAGCACCGCCCGCCGCGTCACCACCGCCAGATCCGGCCCCGGCACCACGGTCAGCAGCCCCAACACCCCGGCCGCGGCCAGGAGTTGGGTCAGCACTCCCCCGCCCTTCCTCGCTCCATGGGCTCCGGGGCGGTGGGCGGGACGGAGTACGGGTTGGCCTCGGCGCCCTCGGTACTCAGCAGTACCACCACCGAATCCCCACCCAACTCCAGTGCCGTACGCCGCTGTTCGGCGCCCGTACCGCTGAGTGCCGCGCGCAGCCCGGCGAGCGGTGCCGCCCCGCAGGGCCCCGAGGAGACACCGAGAGCGGCGAGATCACGAGCGGCACGGGCACTGTCCGCGTCGGAGACGGCGACCGCGGCGTCCAGACCGCGATACAGCACAGGCCACGAACTGCCTGACGGCGTACCGCAGTTGAGCCCCGCCATGGTGGTACCCCCGGTGGTGACGGTCACGGGCTCGCCGCGCGCGAGGCTCTCCAGTACGCAGGCCGCAGACGTCGGCTCCACCGAGAGCACGGCCGGGGCGTGCCCGGACGGACGGCTGCGGTAGTGGGTCACCACTGCCTGCGCCAGCGACCCCACCCCCACGGGCACCACGACCAGATCGGGCCCCGCACCCGCCCCCGCACGCCCCAACTGCTCGTCGATCTCCGCACAGAGCGTGGCGTAGCCCTCGACGATCCACCCCGGAATCCGCTCATAACCCGGCCAGGCTGTGTCCTGCACCAGCACCGCGTCCGGCCCCTCGGCCGCCCCCGCCGCCCGCCGCACCGCCTCGTCGTAACTCCCCGGGACGACGGTGACCTCCGCCCCCTCACCCTCGATCGCCACCACCGCCCCCGGATGCACACCCTGCGGTACGAAGACATGCGCACGCTGCCCGAACCTGCGCGCCATCCGGGCCACCGCCCGCCCGTGATTGCCGTCGGTGGCGGTCACGAGGGTGAGCGGGCCTTGTTGCGGGGCCCGCTCGGCCAGGATGCGGTGCACCGCCCACGACGCACCCAGCGCCTTGAACGCGGGCAGCCCCAACCGGCACGACTCGTCCTTGACGAACACCCTCCCGACGCCCGACTCCACTGCCAGCGACGGGAGTTCGGTCAGCGGAGTGGGGGCGTGACCGCCCAGCGAGGAATGGAACTCCCGAGCCTCGGCGGACACCGGCTCACACCGCCAAGCACGGGCATGAGGCCGCACCAGCCACGGCAGCGGACTCACGGAGGAGGCTTCAGCGTTCTCGGGATTCTCGGGCACGGATACAGCCTCCGCCGCCCGGCTACGATCGGTCCAGCGAATGTTTCCGACCGGTACCCATACGCCTGCTCCGCGAACTCAAGCACCGCGGCACCCTCGCAGCCGTCGCCACCGCCCTGTCCTACGCCCCCTCCTCCGTCTCCCAGCAGCTCTCCCAACTGGAGGCAGAGGTCGGCGTCCCGCTACTGGAACGGGTCGGACGGCGGGTACGGCTCACCGAGCAGGCCGAGATCCTCGTCGCCCACACCGAAGCGGTCCTGGAACGCCTGGAACGCGCCGAGTCCGAGATCTCCTCCTCCCTCACCGACCTGACCGGCACCCTGCGCATCGCCTCCTTCCAGACCGCCGCCCTCACCCTGGTCCCGACCGCCCTCGGCCTGCTCCGCGACCAGCACCCCCACCTGCGCGTCCACGTCACCCAGATGGAACCGGAACGGGCCCTCCCCGCCCTCCAGACCCGCGACTTCGACCTGGTCCTCGCCGAGGAGTACCCCGGCAGCCACAACCCGCGCCCCGCCGGACTCCAACAGCAGGACCTCCTGACCGACGCCCTCCGCCTCGCCCTGCCGCCGACCCTCGAACTGCCTTGCACCGAGCCCCCGTTGACGGTCCTGCGCTCCCTGGCCGACCACCCCTGGGTGATGGAACCCGAAGGCACCGCCGCACGCCACTGGGCCACCACCCTCTGCCGCAAGGCCGGCTTCGAACCCGACGTACGGTTCGAGACGACCGACCTCCTGCTCCACCTGCGCCTGGTCGAGCAGAACCACGCCGCCGCCTTCCTCCCCGACCTCGTCTGGAACGGCCACCCCCCGACCGTCCCCCTCCACCCCCTCCCCCACGGCCACCGCACCCGCCGAGTCTCCACCGCCACCCGCCACGGCCGCACCCACCACCCAGCCATCCACTCCTGCCGCACAGCCCTCACCCGAGCCGCCACTCTCCCGCCGACCTGAGCCCGTTGATGCGGCGGGGGCGGTGGGCGTTCAGGGGCGGGGCGGGGTTCGGCTGGGCTCAGCCCCCGCATGCGCGGGGAGCAGCTAGGTGAGCTGGACGTCTGTCACGTAGTGAGTCCTGATTCAGCGCGGATGGGAGAAGCGGGCTGCCCCGGCACCGGAGCACGCACCCTGTACCGACGCCGCCCGTACCCACGGCTACGGTGCTCGGCTGGCGAAGCGGTGGCGTGGGGACGCCTTGCTCCAGCCTGAAGGGGGTGGTGAGGAGGGGCGGCGGTCGGTGGGGCGGAAGATGAGGGTAAGGCCTTCGCGGTCGACGGGGCGCCAAGTGTGGTCGTGGGTGCGGAAGTCGTAGCCCTGTTCCGAATCGGAGGAGTAGGCGAGCAGCGCGCGGCCGTTACCGGCGTACTGGCGGACCTCGTCCCACAGGGTGTCGCGGACGTGGGCGGAGGGGTCGCCCAGGAAGACGCCGAGGGAGATCTCCCGGAGCCAGCGGGTGAGGAATCCGCGCAGGCCGACCGGGCAGTGGGTGAGCACGATGACCGTCACCAGATGACGCCGTCCCGCGCGAGGGCGTCCTGTGCGCCGGTGTCCTGCGTCGAGGTGATTCCCTGACTCCCTCTGTGGTCACCGTAGTTGCGGCCGGCGGGGACCTCCGCGCCGCGGTCGGACAGGAGGGTGATGCGATCGCCCCCGTCCGGCAGGTCGGCATCCGCACCCGCGGGCACCAGCAGTCTCTGGATGTCGCGTACACACCGGCCGAGCAGCCCGGCGGTGTTGATGCGGTCGCGCAGCGCTCGCCGCGTACGGGGGCCGATGTCCTCCGGCCCCTCCGCGGCGGTCTCGAAGGCGACGGGAATGCCGATGTCCGTCTTGTAGAAGTCGGCAACGTCGAGGACGAAGGACAGGACAGTTCATGGCCGGAGTGGACGAACCCGAGCCCGGGACTGCAACCGAGCGCCGCGACCACGGTCTGAGCGATGCCGTACATGCACTGCGCGGCAGCGGTGACCGCCTGGTTCGGGGCGTCGCCGGGGGTGAACCGGCGGCCGCGCCAGGGGAGGCCGGTTCGGGCGGCCTTCTCCGCGTAGCAGCGCTTGACCCGATCGCCCTCGCGGCCGAGGAGTTGGCGGCGGATGCACCCGGCCGGATCCTCGTCGGGGAAGCGAAGCCAGTACATGGCTCGGGCGACATCGAGCCGGGATCGCTGGTTCGCCCAGGCCACGGCCTGGGCCTCCACCAGGGCGGAGAAGCGGCTCAGCGCCCGGCCGCCGGCGTAGCAGCGGATGCCGTTCTCGCCGAGAACGGCCATGGCCTGGTGGGTGATCCGCGTGCCCGGGCCGAGGAGCAGCGTGCCGATGGTCGCCGACGGGATGTGGTGGACTCCCTCCGTGTCCTCGGCGGTGAGGGCGTTGGAGTTGCGGTGCACCACACAGCGTTCGAGGTAGACGAACGACAGGCGGTCGCCGACCCGGCTGAGCTGTCGCGGACTTGAGGCGGGACGCCCGCTGATGGTGGTCATCGGCTACTCCGCGGGGGCCAGGGTAATCAGCCCGCAGCCGTACGCCTTGGCCTTGCCCAGACCGGAGGTGAGAGTGTGGCGGAATGCGTCGGGGTCGAGGACGCGCAGCCGTCCGTCGAAGGTGACGCGGGACAGTGTCACCTTGTGCGCGCGGGTGTCCGACTCGTTCCGCTTGCGGAAGACCAGGTCGCTGCGATTGTGGACGACGACCTCGTGTCAGGCCCGGTCGAGGCCGTCCGGACTGTCGGGCCGGCGCTCTGCCTTCTCCACGATCTCGAAACCGGCGTGGGTCTGCCTTTTGAGCAGCCAGTCCACCTGATGGCGCGGGGTGACGTGCGCGGTGCACTTGGTCGGCTCGGCGTCGTGCCGCCGGATGCTGTGGACCGGGTTCGCGGTGAGGCGGAAAGCCCAGGTGTCGCCGGCCGCGAGCCGGGTGAGGAAGGGCCCGTACGGTTTTGTCTGCCAACCGCCGGTCGTCGGCCAGCCCGCCTGCTCCACGAGGTGGGTGAGATCGGGCCGGGCGCGGCTGACGATGTAGAGCAGCACCTCGCTGCGGGACTGCTGGTCCAGACGCCACAGCACTCGGGGGCCACCGCCCTGGTGGTCGGGCTTCTCCGCGAAGGAGGCCATGACTGCCGCGTGCAGGCTCTGCGGTGAGGTGAGCAGCCGACGGGCGCCCATACGCGCGGTGTTGAGGCGGAATCGGGTCAGGAACATGGTCAGTCTTCCAGGATCCCCATCGGTTCGTGCTTCGGCGGTTGGAAAGTCCGGCGGGATGTGCTCAGCGGATTGGTGACGGTGACGGCGCCCGAGTAGACCTCGCGCAGTCCGTACCGGCGATGGCGCCGGTCAAAGCTGAGCGGCTGGTCCCGTATCGGATCGCCGGGGCCGGCACCGGGCGCGAGGCCGGCGACCACTTCGAGTTCGATGCGCCGCTCGCGGGCTCGGCGGCGTTGGAACCAGGCGGACGCCTGCCAGGGCTCGGCCCCCAGAGCCCGCCACAGGCCGCCGTGATGGACACCCAGGTCGATCGGACGGGACGGCGGGCAGGAGCGGCGGCCGAGGAACGGCAGGAACGTCGGGGCCCGAACCGCCGTGTGCAGTGCGCCGATCAGGTCCTCGTCGCCTTCGACGGCGGCGACGAAAACCGCGTCGGAGAGGTAGAAGCGGTGGGAGACCGGCATGGACTTGCCGGTGTCGGCGTGCGCCGCGGTGTGGAAGTCCCGTACCCGGGTGCCCGGTTGATCGAGCCGGACGGCGAAAGTGAGCGCGGCGAGGTCGGAGATGTCCGCAGTGCGGTCGCGGCCCTGGGCCGCGGCGAGCAGTCCGATGACGCCGCTCTTGGTGGGTGCGCGCTCGGTCGTACGCCGTGCGAAGCGGTAGAGCGTCGCCGAGTTGAAGTCGACGGTGCCGATCATTCCGGCGCCGGACTCCTCCGCCTTCTCGTTCTGGTCGTCCACCGCGGTGAAGTAGTCGGACTCGTTCTCGACCTGGTGGACGCTGATGGCGTGTGCGACCTGGGCCGCGGCGTCGACGTTGAAGTCGGCGGAGTCGGCCACCATCCGTCCGAACAGCGCGATGTCCACCGAGTGCCGGGTGTCGGCGATCTCGCGGGCCTTGTTCTTGTTCTCCTTGATCTTCAGATACGCCGTGATGTCGTCGGCTCCCTCCACCGCGAGGCGGGCCAGGCCGTCGAGCTGACGCGAGCTGAGGAACATCAGGTACGAGGACTCCGGCGGCGGCTCCGGCTCGCCCTTCTTCTTCGCGCTCTCCACCTTCCGGCGGGGGCCTCGATCTTGGAACCCGTCGCGGTGGAGACCGTTTCCGCGGCCAGTTCCAGGGCCGCTTCACCGTCCAGCGAGGCGTTCACAGCGGTGATCCGCTCGGCCAGCATCTCGGCCACCCGGCGTGTGCGGACGCCCAGTTCCGCGGGTCGAGGAGGTCCTGGAAGGCTCGCCGGGTCGCCTTCTTCCATGCCCGGCTGGAGACGCGGGCGCGGCGGACTCCCGTAGAGCGCGGTCTTCGGAGTCCCGGTGTCGTCGCGGTTGAGGTTGCTCGGCGGCACGGTCTGCAGTACGTGCACATCGATGATGGTGCGGCTCACGGGGTGTCGTCCTCCGGGGTGGTCGGGTCGGGGTCCTGCCGGCTGTCGCCGCCGCCCGGCTTGTCTGGGGAAGCCTCCGCCGGGCTGTCGCCGGAGGCGGGCCGGCGGGCGAGGTAGGAACGGCCCCAGGAGCAGCGCACGGACTGAGGGCCGCCGGGGCGCTGCCAGGTGTGAAGCTGCTCGGCCAGCAGCCCGTAGTCGAGTGGCACGGCTTCGCGGCGCAGGCCGAAGAGCCCCACAGGTCGGGGGTCTCACCGGCCGGGCGGCCGATGCCGCGTCGCAGCCGGGCCAGGGCTGGCCCGGCATCACTACGGTCGTCCAGCTAGCCGCGTTGCAGCGCGGTGATGCGCTGATGGACGGCGGTACCGACCGGGCCGAGGGGGGCCTGGTACCGGGCATTGCGGGGCCGGGAGGGCTGGCGGTCATATCGGTGACTCCACGGGAACAGGTCGGGCGGGAGGCGGCGGATCGGGAGGGCCGTCTCAGGTCGGTGGCGAGGAGTCCGGCGAGGCGTTTTCTGAAGCGAAGTTCGGCTGCGGCGCCGTTCAGCCACCGCGGTCTGCCAGGCGTCTTCACCACGCGCCCTCCCAAGCGGCCAGTCCGGTGCCGTCCAGCAGGTCGGCCCCCAGGTCGCCGACGACGCGGTGCACCTCCCGCTTCCGTCGATCGCGGTGCTTCTCCGGGGCCGGGAAGGCGCCGAAGCCGCGCAGCCATCGGCGGTACGGGGTGTCGAGGGTGCCGAATCCCAGGTCGCGGGCGGCGTCCCGGTGCGGTTCGGCAGCGACCCCGGATGCCACGCGAGATCGGCGGCGAGATCGGCGGGCATGGCGACGGCCTTCTCCGCGTCGTGCAGGGCGTCCACGGCCTTCTCTCCGTACCGCCGGTCCTCGCGGTGGAGCAGCACCACGGGCATCAGGACCCCGTCGTCCACCACCTCATCGATGACCGACTGCTGGGTGCCGTAGCGGGCGCCGATGGTGCGGGTGCGGATCAGGTAGCCGCGTGGGAGGAGGTCCTCGGAGGTCAGCCGGGCGATCCACTCCGCGATCCCGGGCTGCAGACACTCGGCACCGTCCTGGCCCTGTGTGCGTAGTCCGGACGCACCCGGGCCTCGGGCAAGGGATACTCAGGATGAAGGCGAGGACTCAGCTTCCAGCGCGCCCCGAATGTCTCCACCAGCTTCGCCACCGGCAGGCTGATGGACGCCTCCGTGTCGCTGACCCGCAGACGCTCCTTGCACTCGGATCCAAAGTTCGCCATGAGAGCCCGTAGCCACTGCTCCGGCATCTTGTCCCCCTCCGAGCTGTGGACGCGGACGGTGGATCACCGCAGACACAGCTTGTTGGGGGCGAAAGGACCGGCTCAGTGCGCACGGGGGGGGCGCGAGGGGCACGGACAGCGCGTTCCGTGACCGCTGGGAAAACAGGGGCAGATGTTGGGTGGGAAGAGACCGCCGCAGCCGATGTGGACCTTGCTTGCCACCCACACGGGAAGGCGCTCTCGGGATGTCATTTCCGCGCCGAGCGGACTCGCTGCCCCGTCTAGCGAAAGCAACGAATCAACCCGCCGAACGAACGGGTCCCACAAGAACGGGATCAGTCCGCCCGGCGTACTGCCAGGAGCCGGCCCCGCTCACGGAACCTCATTCCGTCCCGGCCCTTACGACGCCGAACGTCAGGAAACGGGGAACCAGGCCGCCAGGCGCTTGGCAATGGCCGGTACATCGATGCTGTCCTGCGCGACTTCCTCGACGAACGGACCGGCAATGGAGACGGACGGCGGGACGGTACCGGCTCTGACGCCGTTGAGCCGCAGGAAGACGCGCATGGCGAGCCAAGCAGTGCGCTTGTTGCCGTCGATCAGCGCGTGATTGCGGGCAACGGAGTGCAGTAGTGCCGCCGCCTTCTCGTGCAGCGTGGGATACAGCTCGGCCCCGAACACGTTGGTCCGGGGCCGTTCGATCGCTGACACCAGAAGTCCCATGTCACGCACGCTGTGCTCGGTACCGTTGACCGTGCGGGCGATGGTCAGGATCTCGTCGATCTGGATGTAGCGCACTCCGGTCACTTCAGGTAGTCCAGGATTTCCGCATCGCTGTCCATGAGCTCGGCCAGGACGTCATCAACCTTCAGCTCGGCCCGATTCTGGGCGTCGCGGATGGCCTCAATGGCCAGTTCCTGCTTGCTGCGGCGTTCCCGACGAGCACGCTCGGTGAGCTTCGCGTCAAGGTCGTCGGGGAGTCGGAGTGTCATCGCCATACAGCGATGATACCGGACTGGTATCTAGATGGCGAGGTGATACCAGCCACTCAAGACCTCGGGCCACGGCACCGCCCCTTGCCCGGTCGGGGTCCGCGAGGTTGAGACTTCCGATAGAGGTTGAGACTTCCGATATTCGAGCGTCATCCGAGCGTCAAGACTCTCCGTTCCGCAGAAGCGAACCTCAACTGGCACATTCCGCGAGCGAAA
This sequence comes from Streptomyces sp. NPDC058045, assembly GCF_042885635.1. NCBI lineage: Bacteria > Bacillati > Actinomycetota > Actinomycetes > Kitasatosporales > Streptomycetaceae > Streptomyces > Streptomyces sp. NPDC058045. The sequence goes on from NZ_JBHVRR010000022.1 coordinate 90,884, forward strand.
ACAAGTCGAACTGACCACCTGGCATACAAAACAGCAGTTCAGACGCCCTTCTCGGCAGGCTCAAGGATCGCGACACACTCCACATGGTGCGTCATAGGAAACAGGTCGAAGGCGCGCAAGGTTCGGGGTTGGTAGCCGTTGGTGTGGAAGTAAGCGAGGTCTCGGGCTAGGGCGGCGGGGTCGCAGGCTACGTAGGCGATGCGGCGGGGGTGGAGGGTGGTGAGGTGCTGGACGGTGGTGCGGCCGGCGCCGGCGCGGGGTGGGTCGAGGACGACGAGGTCGACCCGGTCGATGCCGGTGCGGGGCAGGACCGATTCGACCTTGCCTTGTTCGATGCGGACCCGGTCGAAGTGGGCGAGGTTGTGGCGGGCATCCTCGACGGCGCGCTTGGCGGATTCGATGCCGAGGACGGCGCCCGAGTCGCCGACGCGGTCGGCGAGGGCGCCGGCGAAGAGGCCCGCGCCGCAGTACAGGTCGAGGGCCATATCGCCCTTGCGGGGCAGGAGGCCTTGCATGACGGCGGTGACCAGGGTGTCCGCGGCCTTGGGGTGGACCTGCCAGAAGCCGCCGCCGGAGACGCGGTAGGTGCGGCCGTCGGCGCGTTCGCGGACGAAGGGGCGGCCGTGGACGCGGTGCACTCCGCGGGTGCCGGAGCGGCCGCGGTCCTCCTCGACGCGGAGGACGGACACCGGGCGGTCGAGTTCGACCAGCGGGAGCCGGGCGCCGGGGCGGGGGGTCAGGACGACCTGGCGGTCCTGGGAGCCGGTGGCGGCGATGGCGTCGACGGACTCCATTCCGGTCCAGTCGCGCCGTTCGACGCCGAGTTCGGTGACGCCTTCGGCGGCGATCAGGCAGTGGTCGACGGGCTCCACCTCGTGGGAGCGGTGGCGGCGCAGTCCGGCGCGGCCCTCGGCGTCGACGGCGTACTGGACGCGGGTGCGCCAGGCGGGGACCTGGCCGGCGGGGAGTTTGTCGCCTTCGGCGGGCATCACGGTGCCGTCCCAGCCGGCCTGTTCGGGGGTGAGGCCGGCGAGGCGGTGGAGTTGTTCGGTGATGACCTCGCCCTTGAGGCGGCGTTGGGCGCCGGGCTTGGCGTGCTGCCAGTCGCAGCCGCCGCAGCGGCCGGGCCCGGCGTAGGGGCAGGGGGCCTCGATCCGGTCCTTGGACGGGTCGAGGACGCGGACGGCGTCGGCGCGCAGGAAGCGGGCGCCCTCCTCGCCTTCGGTGACGCGGGCCACGACGCGCTCGCCGGGCAGCGCGTGCCGGACGAAGAGGACCTGCCCGGCGTCGGTGCGGGCGACGCAGTGGCCGCCGTGGGCGACGGGGCCGATCTCAACCTCGTACTCCTCGCCCGCCAGGGAGCGCTTCCCGGTGCTCTCCTCGGGCTGCTTCCCCGCCGGTGTCTGCTTCTGCTGTGCCTGCATGGCGGGGTGCTCCAAGGTTCTGCGGGGCGGGCGGGATCAGCCGTCCAGTCTAGGGGGGCCGGGCCCGCCCGCTGACCACGCGGCGGAGCGGTACGGGCGCTCAGCCCTTGCCGCGGGACCCGCCGGACCCCCCGGGCGGGCGCTTCTCGGTCGCCGACCGCTTCTCGACCGGGCCACGGCGTACGGCGCCGGGGGCGCTCCAGTTCTGGCGGCGGCGGGCGCGCTTCCTGGCGACTTCGGACGACTCCAGTTGGTAGGGCACCGAGGTGACCATGATCCCGGGGGTGAAGAGCAGCCGGCCCTTGAGGCGGAGTGCGCTCTGGTTGTGCAGCAGATGCTCGTACCAGTGGCCGACCACGTACTCGGGGATGATCACGCTGACCGCGTCGCGGGGGGATTCGCGGCGGAGGTTCTTGACGTAGTCGATGATGGGGCGGGTGATCTCGCGGTAGGGCGAGTCGAGGACCTTCAGCGGGACGTCGATGCCGCGGCGGTCCCATTCGGCCTTGAGGGCCTTGGTCTCGGCGGGGTCGACGTTGACGCTGAGGGCTTCGAGGCTGTCGGAGCGCATCAGCCGCGCGTAGGCCAGGGCGCGCAGCGTGGGCCGGTGGATCTTGGAGACCAGGACGATGGAGTGCACCCGGGACGGCCGCTGGGTGTCCTCGCCGGGGGCGTCGGGGGCGGCGATCTCCTCGGACACCCGGTCGTAGTGGCCGCGGATCGCGGTCATGGTGGCGAAGAAGATGCACATGCCAAGCAGGGCGACCCAGGCGCCGTGGGTGAACTTGGTGACCAGGACGACCACCAGGACGAGGCCGGTCAGGCAGGCGCCGAAGGCGTTGATCGCGCGGGAGCGGATCATATGGCGGCGGTTGTCGGCGACCCGCTCGGTGCGGAGGTGGCGGTTCCAGTGGCGGACCATGCCGGTCTGGCTGAGCGTGAACGACACGAAGACGCCGACGATGTAGAGCTGGATCAGCCGGGTCGAGTCGGCGCCGTAGACGACGACCAGCAGTGCGGCGGCGCCGGCGAGCAGCACGATGCCGTTGGAGAAGGCCAAGCGGTCGCCGCGGGTGTGCAGTTGGCGGGGCAGATAGCGGTCCTGGGCGAGGATCGAGCCGAGCACCGGGAAGCCGTTGTACGCCGTGTTCGCGGCGAGGAACAGCACCAGGGCGGTGGCCGCGGCGAGCACCACGAACAGGAAGCTGCCGTTGCCGAAGACGGCCCCGGCGACCTGGGTGATCACCGGGTCCTGCACATAGTCGGCGCCGACGGGGGCGCCGCCGCGCAGCAGGTTGTGCCCCGGGTTCTCGGCCATCCGGACCTTGGTGGCCAGGGCGAGGGCGATGATGCCGACGAGCATGGTGATGGCGAGGGCGCCCATCATCGCCAGCGTGGTCGCCGCGTTCTTGGACTTGGGCCTGCGAAAGGCCGGGACGCCGTTGGAGACGGCCTCGACGCCGGTGAGCGCGGCACAGCCGGAGGAGAAGGCGCGCAGCAGCAGGAAGACCAGGGCGAAGCCGGCGAGGCCCTGGTGTTCGGCCCGGATGTGGAAGCCGGCGGTGGGTGCCCGCATGGTGTCGCCGAGCGCCAGGGCGCGGAAGGCACCCCAGGCGATCATGATGAAGACGCCCACCACGAACACATACGTGGGAATCGCGAAGAGCGATCCGGATTCCTTGACGCCGCGCAGGTTCATCAGCGTCAGCAGCAGGATCACGCCGACCGCGCAGAGCACCTTGTGCTCGACCACGAACGGGATCGCCGAGCCCAGGTTCTCGATGCCGGAGGTGATGGAGACGGCGACGGTGAGGACGTAGTCCACGAGCAGTGCGCTGGCGACCGTCAGCCCGGCCCGGGGGCCGAGGTTGGTGGTGGCGACCTCGTAGTCGCCGCCGCCGCTCGGGTAGGCGTGCACGTTCTGCCGGTACGACGCGACGACGGTGAACATCACGACGACGACGGCCAGGGCGATCCACGGGCTGAAGTGGTAGGCCGACATGCCCGCGACGGAGAGGACGAGCAGGACCTCGCCGGGCGCGTAGGCGACCGAGGACAGGGCGTCGGACGCGAAAACGGGGAGAGCGATCCGTTTGGGGAGGAGGGTCTCTCCCAGCCTGTCGCTGCGAAGTGCGCGCCCGATGAGAATGCGTTTGGGCACGTCGGTCAGTTTGGACACGCAGTGGATCGTAAGGGGTGGCACACGGGGCTGCCCACCCACCGGCCCCATCGGCTTCGCGGGCGGCATAAGCTCGTCTCCCGGCAACACCGCACGTGGTTGCCTCGTTGGTGCCCGGCAGACGGAGAGAGAAGAGTGAGCAGGGTGTTTTCGCAGGTCAGCTATATGACCAGGACTGCGGGGTAGAGCCAGGTGCACATCGTGATCATGGGCTGCGGCAGAGTGGGCTCCGCCCTGGCGCAGAACCTTGAGCAGCAGGGGCACACGGTCGCCGTGGTCGACCAGGACCCGACGGCGTTCCGCCGGCTCGGCTCCGGCTTCGGCGGGCGGCGGGTGACCGGTGTCGGCTTCGACCAGGACACCCTGCGGGAGGCCGGGATCGAGGACGCGGGCGCTTTCGCGGCGGTCTCCAGCGGCGACAACTCCAACATCATCGCGGCCCGGGTGGCCCGGGAGATGTTCGGCATCGAGCATGTCGCGGCCCGTATCTACGACCCGCGGCGGGCGGAGGTCTACCAGCGGCTGGGGATTCCGACGGTGGCCACGGTGCGCTGGACCGCGGACCAGATGCTGCGGCGGCTGCTGCCCTCCGGGGCGGAGCCGCTGTGGCGGGATCCGACCGGCGGGGTGCAGTTGGCCGAGGTGCACACCTCACCGTCGTGGGTGGGGCACCGGATCAGCCGGCTCCAGGAGGAGACGGGGGTGCGGGTCGCGTTCCTCACCCGGCTCGGGGAGGCGATCCTGCCGTCCTCGCAGACCGTGTTGCAGGAGGGCGATCTGGTCCATGTGATGATGCGCACCGACGACGTCGACAAGGTCGAGGCGGCGTTCGCCGAGGGCCCCGAGGAGGGCGGTCACTGATGAGGGTCGCCATTGCCGGAGCCGGCGCGGTGGGTCGTTCCATCGCCGGAGAACTGCTGGAGAACGGCCATGAGGTGCTGCTGGTCGACAAGGCGCCGACGGCGATCTCGGTGGAGCGGGTGCCGCAGGCCGAGTGGCTGCTCGCGGACGCCTGCGAGATCACCTCGCTCGACGAGGCGGCGCTGCAGCGCTGCAACGTGGTGATCGCCGCGACCGGCGACGACAAGGTCAATCTCGTGGTCTCGCTGCTGGCGAAGACCGAGTACGGGGTGCCGAGGGTCGTCGCGCGGGTCAACAACCCCAAGAACGAGTGGCTGTTCAACGAGTCCTGGGGCGTCGATGTCGCGGTGTCCACCCCGCGGCTGATGTCGGCGCTGGTGGAGGAGGCGGTGAGCGTCGGCGATCTGGTGCGGCTGCTGCGCTTCAGCCACGGCGACGCCAACCTGGTCGAGCTGACCCTGCCGCCGGAGTCCGCGCTGGCGGGCACCCAGGTCGGTTCGGTGCGCTGGCCGGAGGACACCTCGCTGGTCACCATCATCCGGGGGACGCGGGTGCTGACACCCTCGCCCGAGGACTCGCTGGAGGCCGGCGACGAGCTCCTCTTCGTGGCCGCCCAGGCCCGCGAGGAGCAGTTGGAGGAACTGCTGTCGGTACGCCGACCCGACTAGGGGCCGCGGGGGGGGGGGGGAAAAACCCCCCCCCCCCCCCCGGGTGGTGGGTGAGGC
>NZ_JBHVRR010000023.1:0-93482 GCF_042885635.1 Streptomyces sp. NPDC058045
TTCCTGGCCATGGCCTCGGTGGCCGGTGGTATGGACATCGAGGAGGTCGCGGCGACCACGCCGGAGAAGCTGGCGAAGGTCCCGGTCGACGCCAATGACGGGGTGAGCGAGGAGAAGGCGCGGGAGATCGTCGCGGCGGCGAAGTTCCCGGCCGAGGTCGCCGACCAGGTCGCCGATGTGCTGGTCACTCTCTGGAAGACCTTCGTCGCGGAGGACGCGCTGCTGGTCGAGGTGAACCCGCTGGCCAAGGTCGCCTCCGGCCAGGTGCTCGCGCTGGACGGCAAGGTGTCCCTGGACGCCAACGCCGAGTTCCGCCAGCCCGACCACGCGGCTCTGGAGGACAAGGCCTCCGCCAATCCGCTGGAGGCCGCGGCCAAGGCGAAGAACCTCAACTACGTCAAGCTCGACGGCGATGTCGGCATCATCGGCAACGGTGCCGGGCTGGTCATGTCCACTCTGGATGTCGTCGCCTACGCCGGTGAGAAGCATGGCGGGGTCAAGCCCGCCAACTTCCTGGACATCGGTGGTGGCGCCTCCGCCCAGGTGATGGCCGACGGCCTGGAGATCATCCTCGGTGACCCGGACGTCAAGTCCGTCTTCGTGAACGTCTTCGGTGGCATCACCGCGTGCGACGAGGTCGCCAACGGCATCGTGCAGGCACTGGAGTTGCTGAAGAACAAGGGCGAGGACGTCACCAAGCCGCTGGTGGTCCGCCTCGACGGCAACAACGCGGAGCTGGGTCGCAAGATCCTCTCGGACGCCAACCACCCGCTGGTCCAGCGCGTGGACACCATGGACGGCGCGGCCGACAAGGCCGCCGAGCTCGCGGCCGCGAAGTAAGGAAGAGGGACAAGAAAGCCATGGCTATCTTCCTCAACAAGGACAGCAAGGTCATCGTCCAGGGCATGACCGGTGCCACCGGCATGAAGCACACCAAGCTCATGCTCGCCGACGGCACCAACATCGTCGGCGGTGTCAACCCGCGCAAGGCCGGCACCTCCGTCGACATCAACGGCAACGACATCCCCGTCTTCGGCACCGTCGCCGAGGCCATGGAGAAGACCGGCGCCGATGTGTCCGTCCTCTTCGTGCCGCCGGCCCACGCCAAGGCCGCCGTGGTCGAGGCCATCGACGCCGAGATCCCCCTCGCCGTCGTCATCACCGAGGGCATCGCCGTCCACGACTCCGCCGCGTTCTACGCCTACGCGCAGTCCAAGGGCGGCAAGACCCGCATCGTCGGCCCCAACTGCCCCGGCCTCATCACCCCGGGCCAGTCCAACGCCGGCATCATCCCGGGCGACATCACCAAGCCGGGCCGTATCGGCCTGGTCTCCAAGTCCGGCACGCTGACGTACCAGTTGATGTACGAGCTGCGTGACATCGGCTTCTCCTCGGCCGTCGGCATCGGCGGTGACCCGGTCATCGGCACCACCCACATCGACGCGCTGGCCGCCTTCGAGGCCGACCCGGACACCGACCTGATCGTGATGATCGGCGAGATCGGCGGCGACGCCGAGGAGCGCGCCGCCGACTTCATCAAGGCCAACGTCACCAAGCCGGTCGTCGGTTACGTGGCCGGTTTCACCGCGCCCGAGGGCAAGACCATGGGCCACGCCGGCGCCATCGTCTCCGGCTCCTCCGGCACCGCCGCCGCCAAGAAGGAGGCCCTGGAGGCCGCGGGCGTCAAGGTCGGCAAGACTCCGACCGAGACCGCCGAGCTGGCGCGCGAGCTGCTCTCCTGACGCGCCGGGCACCCGGGCACACGGCGGGCCCGCACCCCTCGGGGTGCGGGCCCGCCGCCGTGTCCGCGGCCGCCCCGCTCAGCGGGACTGCGGATGCACCCGGTACGGGCCGTGGCCCGGGGCGCGGAGCAGCCTGTCCTGCAACGGGGAGCGGGCCGGCGGGCCCGCCGGGGGAGCGGCCAGCGGCCCCGCGCCCGCCCCGGTGTCGGACAGCGGCACCGGCACCCCGCGGGCCAGCGGCGGCTCGTAGTGGGTCGGCGCCGTCTCCAGAGTGACGGCGGTGGCGCCGACGATCAGCACGGTGAGCGCGATGGCCGCGGCGGTGATGTGCCGGCTGCGACGCTCACCGCCACCGCGTACCACCGCCACCCGCGGTGGCAGGATGCCCTCCCGGCCCGCCAACTGCTCCAGGGCGCGGTGCAGTTGCCCGGGGTCGCAGAGGTCGGGCAACCGGTCGGCCACCGCCTGCCGGGCCAGATCGAGACGGGCGGCCGCCGCCCGGGTGGAGGCCTCCGTCTCCGCCGCGACCTCCGGCAGCCCCAGCCGCATCCCGTCGTGCAGCAGCAGGGTGCGGCGGCGCGGCGGGGGCAGCGCCAGCAGGGCGCCGAGCAGCGGGCCGTCCTCGGCGGCGGTCGGCGCCTCCCGCCGCCGGTGCGCCGGATTCAGCCGCCGCCACGGGGAGAGCGCGTACTCGTGCGCCGCCGCCCGCACCCAGCCCGCCGGATCCCCGTCCGCCGCCACCCGCGGCCACTGCTGCCAGGCCAGTTGGAAGGCCCGCTCCACCGCCTCCCGTGCCAGCGCCCGCCGCCCCGTGAGCAGAAAGGTCTGCCGGACGAGGAAGGGGGCGCTGTGGGTGTAGAGCGCGTCGAAGGCCTCCGCGGGGGTCGGCCGGGGGGCCGCTTCGGCGCTGCCGCTGTCCGTCATCTGCCGCCCTCCGCGTCCGCCGTGGTGCGGTGCGCGTCCGCCGCGGTGGCGTCTGTCGAACGCCACCCGGGTCGCCCTTCGAAAAAACACATAAGCGCATCTTCTGTGACACGTGCAGCAATGGTCTGTTACGCCGCGAATGTGCGTGTCGTTGGCAGCATGGCGGGCGTGAAACCGACGCCCGCCCACAGCACCACCCCGCTGCCGCCGCTGCTCGCCCGGCTCTCCCGGCCCCGGGAACGCCGCCGCTCCTTCGCCGACTGCCTGCTCGCGGGCGCCCTCGCCGCCGCACTCGGCCTCGGTGTACTCGGCGTCCTCGTCCTGCTGTTGTGGATCAGCTCCCCCTACCCGGACAGCGGGCCCGGCGGCGCCCTCCACCTCATCGCCTCCCTCTGGCTGCTCGCCCACGGAGCCGGACTCGTCCGCGGCGACACCCTCACCGGCGGCACCGCCCCCCTCGGCCTCACCCCGCTGCTGCTGCTCGCACTGCCCGCCTGGCTGGTGCACCGCGCCGCCCGTGACGCCGCCCGCGACGACACCCCCGCAGAACCGGACCCCGCCGACCCCGCCGCCCCCCTCGGCCGCACCGCCGCACCCGCCCGTACCGCCTGGGGCGGCGTCGTCCTCGGCTATCTGCTGACCGGGGCCGCCGTCACCGCCTACGCGGAAGGCGGCTGGCTGCGGCCCTCCTGGCCGTCGACCGCCTTCGCACCACCACTGCTGGCGGCCTGCGCGGCGGCCCTCGGCGTATGGACCGCGGCCGGCCACCCCTGGCCCCCCGCACACCCCGCAGTCCCCGCCGCCGTACTGCGCCACGCCGGCGCCGCCCGTGCCGCCGTACGTGCCGTGCCGGTGCTGCTCGCCGGTGGGGCGCTGCTCGCGGTGGCCAGCCTGGTGCGGCACCGGGGCGCGGCCGGTGGCGATCTGCTGCATCTCACAGGGGGCTGGTCGGGACGGCTCGCGGTCCTGCTGCTCTGCCTGGCGCTGCTGCCCAACGCGGCCGTCTGGGGCGCCGGTTACGCACTCGGGCCCGGCTTCCTGCTCGGTGCCGGGCATCCGGTGGGGCCGCTCGGCACGGACCAGGTGCCGCTGCTGCCCCGCTTCCCGCTGCTGGCCGCACTACCGGGCGAGGGCTCAGGCACACCGCTGACCTGGGCGGTGGCCGCGGTCCCGGTGGTGGCGGCGGTGGTCCTCGCCCATGGCCTGATCCACTCCGCACGCAGTCCCGAGGAGGCGGGCGGGGACTCCGAACGCGGCCCGGGCGCCTGGCAGTTGACGAGGGCGCTGCGGGAACTGCCGGTCGCGGCGCTGCTGGTCGGCCTGGCCGTCGCCGGGCTCGCGGCGCTCTCCGGCGGACCGCTCGGCGGGCACCGGCTGGCCGCCTTCGGCCCGCAGTGGTGGGCGGCGGGCGCCGCGGCCGCGGCCTGGACGGCGGCCATCGGCGCACCCTGCCTCGTCCTCGCCTGGGCCTGGAGCCGCCGTACCGCCTGGTGGCGCGCACTCCGCGGCACCGGCGAAGAGTCCAAGGGTGTGCCGGAGCAGCAGGGCAGCCCCGGCCGGTCCCGGTCCTGGCGGGCCTGGCTGGGATTCGCCGTACCGGGCACGGACCAGGCCCCGGCCGCCCGCACCCCGGCCCCCAGCCCCACCACCCCCGGCGAAGCCGCACCCTATGACCTGTCCACCGGCGGCTACGGCACGGACTCCGGCACCTACGAGGACGGCGAGGAGTACGGGGTGCTGCCCGCGGAGGGAGTGGCGCCGCCCGCCGAACGCTGAGGCGGGGCGGGCGTCACCTCTGCTCGGAGAGGAGGGGGCGGAGGTTCTTCGGGAGGAGGTCCTCGCAGGAGTGCTTGGCGGTGGTGGTGAGGGAGTCGCTGACGCAGGTGTAGTAGTCCCGGTAGATGACCTGGGCGGCGAAGCCGGCGGCCACGATGGACAGCGCGAGGGCCGCTGTGACCAGGCCGCTGATCGCGGCGGTGGCCTGCGGCCGGGCGCCGCCGCCCGGACCGGCCGGGGCCGGCCCCTGCGGACGCGCCGGCTCCGGCCGCCGCGCGGCGCTCACCGCCCTGTCCGCCCCGCCGCCCTCGGGGCCGGTACCGGATTCGGGGCGGGGGGCGCCGTGCAGGGAGCTGATGCCCCAGTACAGGGCCAGGGCGCCGAGGAGCAGGGCGGGGTAGCGCCAGCCGAAGAGGGCGAAGAAGAACGCCCACATGCCGCCGAGCAGGGCGTACCGGGCGCGCCGCTGGGCCGGGTCGGTCGGGTCCCAGCGCATACCGCCCTGGGGGCTCTGCGGTCCTTCCGGGCCAGACTGCTGGCGGCCGGGGCGGTCACCGAAGCCGCCGCCCGGGGTGCCGCCGGGCTGCCGGTCGCTCCACTGACCCCAGGGCGAGCCGCCCTGCCCGCCGTCCTGCTCGGGGCGGCGCGGCTGCCAGGGCCGGTCCGGGGTGCCCTCCGGCGGCGCCGCGAACGGGTTGTCGTCCTGGGCGCCGGAGGAGTCGCCCGCGTGGTCGGAGCCGTTGCCCTTGCCGTCGCTGTCGCCACTGCCGTCGTCGTCGGGGCCGCTGTCGGAGCCTGAGCCGTCGCTGTGCGGTGGGGCGGAGCGGTGCTCGCGCAGCAGGGCGCCGCCGGCGAGTGGTGCCGGACCGCCGCCGGGCAGCGGTGCACCGCCCGATAGCGACGCACCACTGGGCAGCGGAAGGAGGCGGTGGCTTCGGTCCGGCATCAGGTGTGCGTCTTCCCCTCGGAGAACTGCTGGCGGAAACTGCTGGCGCTGACGTCGACATCACATGAGCGACGCCCCACGAGTGACATGAGCGACAGCGCTTGAGCGATCCCCGGATCGCTCCGGTCACGTCGACCGTTGAACGACCGGTGGACCGGGCGCGTTCCCGCCGGTCCTCCCCAGACGCTACCTGCCGGCCACGCCCCCGTCCCGTGGGGGCCGCCCCGGCTGCCCGGTATCGTTGCCGATGGTCGGCCGCTTCGTAGGGTTCCCCGTATCCAGGGGCGCGAAGCCTTCGTACGACCGCACAAGACGCTCCTGCGAGAAAGGGCCCCGCTGTGGCCGCCAAGCGCCTCGTCGTGCTGGTCTCCGGATCAGGTACGAACCTCCAGGCTCTGCTCGACGCCATCGAGGCGGAGGGACCGGACACCTACGGGGCGCGGGTCGTCGCCGTGGGCGCCGACCGGGACGGGATCGCCGGGCTCGACCGGGCCCGGGCGGCCGGTCTGCCCACCTTCGTCTGCCGGGTCCCGGACCACGCGGACCGGGCCGGGTGGGACGCGGCGCTCACTGAGGCGACCGCCGAGTACCGGCCGGACCTGGTGGTGTCGGCCGGTTTCATGAAGATCGTGGGCAAGGCGTTCCTGGCCCGCTTCGGCGGGCGGATCGTCAACACCCACCCCGCCCTGCTGCCCAGCTTCCCCGGCGCCCACGGCGTGCGGGACGCCCTCGCCTACGGTGCGAAGGTCACCGGCTGCACCGTCCACTTCGTCGACGACGGCGTCGACACCGGCCCGATCATCGCGCAGCGCGCGGTGGAGGTCGTGGAGGAGGACACCCGCGAGGGCGCGGCAGCTCTGCATGAGCGCATCAAGGACGTCGAGCGACGGCTGCTCGTCGAGGTCGTGGGACGCCTGGCCCGCGACGGTTACCGCATTGAGGGACGAAAGGTACTGATCCCGTGACAGCCGAACCCACCAACGCAACGCTGCCCATCCGCCGGGCCCTCGTCAGCGTCTACGACAAGACCGGCCTGGAGGACCTGGCCCGCGGGCTGCACGCGGCGGGGGTGGAGCTGGTGTCCACCGGGTCCACCGCCGAGCGGATCGCCGGCGCCGGTGTCCCGGTCACCAGGGTGGAGGAGCTGACCGGCTTCCCCGAGTGCCTCGACGGCCGGGTCAAGACGCTCCACCCGCGGGTGCACGCCGGCATCCTCGCCGATCTGCGGCTGCCGGACCACCGCCGGCAACTCGACGAACTCGACGTGCGGCCCTTCGAGTTGGTGATCGTCAACCTCTACCCGTTCCGGGAGACCGTGGCCTCCGGCGCCACCCCCGACGAGTGTGTGGAGCAGATCGACATCGGCGGCCCGTCCATGGTGCGCGCCGCCGCCAAGAACCACCCCTCGGTCGCCGTGGTCACCAGCCCCGACCGGTACGGGGACGTGCTTGCCGCGGTCCGCGCCGGCGGCTTCGACCTCCCGGCCCGCAAGCGGCTCGCCGCGGAGGCCTTCCAGCACACCGCGGCCTACGACGTGGCCGTCGCCTCCTGGTTCGCCGGGGACTATGCCGCGGCGGACGACAGCGGCCACCCCGACTTCCTCGGCGCCGTCTACTCCCGTAAGAACGTGCTGCGTTACGGGGAGAACCCGCACCAGGGCGCCGCGCTCTACGTCACCGGCGAGGGCGGGCTCGCCGAGGCGGAGCAACTGCACGGCAAGGAGATGTCCTACAACAACTACACGGACACCGACGCCGCCCGCCGCGCCGCCTACGACCACGACGAGCCCTGTGTGGCGATCATCAAGCACGCCAACCCCTGCGGTATCGCGGTCGGTTCGGATGTGGCGGAGGCCCACCGCAAGGCGCACGCCTGCGACCCGGTCTCCGCGTACGGCGGGGTGATCGCCGTGAATCGGCCGGTGTCCAGGGAGTTGGCCGAGCAGGTCGCGGAGATCTTCACCGAGGTCATCGTGGCCCCCGGCTACGAGGAAGGGGCGCTGGAGGCGCTCGCCAGGAAGAAGAACATCCGGGTGCTGCGCGCCCCCGAGGCCCCGGCCGCCCCGGTCGAGTTCCGCCAGATCGACGGCGGCGCGCTGCTCCAGGCCACCGACCGCTTGCAGGCCGGCGGCGACGACCCCGCCACCTGGACACTGGCCGCCGGGCAGGCCCTGGAGCCCGCGGAACTGGCCGAGTTGGCGTTCGCGTGGCGGGCCTGCCGGGCGGTGAAGTCCAACGCGATCCTGCTCGCCCGGGACGGTGCCTCGGTCGGCGTCGGCATGGGCCAGGTCAACCGGGTCGACTCGTGCCGCCTCGCGGTGGAGCGGGCCGGGGAGGAGCGGGCGCGCGGCTCCTACGCGGCCTCCGACGCGTTCTTCCCGTTCCCTGACGGGCCGGAGATCCTGATCGCGGCCGGGGTGAAGGCCATCGTCCAGCCCGGTGGCTCCATCCGCGACGAGCAGGCCGTGGCCGCCGCGGAGAAGGCGGGCGTGACGATGTACTTCACCGGGACCCGCCACTTCTTCCACTGACACCGGGCGCCCGGCACACCGGCCGGGCGTCCCGTACGGCGAAGGGCCGTGCTCCGCGGGTGCGGGGCACGGCCCTTCGGCGTCCCGGGGGAGCCCCGGGGCGGTGCGGCGTGGTCAGTTCTGGATGACCATGGTGCCGGCGGCCTTGTCGTGCCAGCCCTGCTGACGCCCCGACTTGTCCCAGAACGGCGAGAGGTAGACCAGGAGTTGGCCGATGCCGCAGGCGAGGGAGCCGACCATGGGGATGATCCAGCGGACGAACGCCTTGCCCACACCGGGCTTCTGGCCGGTCTCGACGTCGACGACGCGGATGCCGACGGCCAGCTTGCCGAGGGTGCCGCCGACGAGGGCGGTCATCAGCCACTCGTAGAGCAGGCCCACCACGGCGAGGATGCCGATCACCGCGCCGAAGGAGGCGGCGACGCTGCTGCCCGCGTCGTTGACACAGGACGAGTAGTCGGCGGCGCCGGAGTCGCATTTGCTCGCCGAGGAGGCGGCGCCGGCGACGCCGATGGCGACCAGGATCCCGTAGATGACGCTGAAGGCCACACCGTCGATGAGGCGGGCGCCGAGGCGGCGGCCCATGGAGGCCACCCGCGGCATCCCGCCGGGGAATCCGCCCTGGTAGCCCGGCTGCTGCGGGTAGCCGTAGCCGCCCTGCGGCGGGACACCCCCTTGCTGCGGGTAGCCGTAACCGGGCTGCTGGCCCTGCTGCGGGTAGCCGTAGCCGGGCTGGCCCTGATTGGGGTCCGGCTGGCCGTAGGGATTCGGGGAGCCGTAACTCATGGCGGATTCCTCCGTTGACAACTGCGGGGACGACGCGGATCGCGCGGAGGAAAGGCGCGATTCGAGCGGTTCTGCCCCCCAACACTGCCCGCGGACTGCGGCCCACATCGTCGTGCGTGGCGTCTGGATTTGTCCAGTCAAGGCCGTCAGGTGTTGTGCAAGTGCAATGTGTGCGGCGCCGGGTGCCCGGCGGTGGATCAGGCCGGCCGTGACCGCCCGCCGCGGGTTCCGGTCTCTCCACCCGGACCGGATTGGATCCGGTGCCCCGGCATCCGGGAAGATGGGGGTATGACCGCCCAGATTCTCGATGGCAAGGCCACCGCAGCCGCGATCAAGTCCGAACTGGCCGCCCGGGTGGCGGTGCTGAAGGAGCGGGGCGTCACGCCCGGCCTCGGCACCCTCCTCGTCGGCGAGGACCCCGGCAGCCAGAAGTACGTCGCCGGAAAGCACCGGGACTGCGCCCAGGTCGGGATCGCCTCCATCCAGCGCGAACTGCCCGCCTCCGCCACCCAGGAGGAGATCGAGGCGGTCGTACGCGAGCTGAACGCCGACCCGGCCTGCACCGGCTACATCGTGCAACTGCCGCTGCCCGAGGGCATCGACGAGAACCGCGTCCTGGAGCTGATGGACCCGGCGAAGGACGCCGACGGCCTGCACCCCACCAACCTCGGCCGCCTGGTGCTGAACGAGCCCGCCCCGCTGCCCTGCACCCCGTACGGCATCGTGCGGCTGCTGCGGGAGCACGGGGTGGAGATCGGCGGGGCGGAGGTGGTGGTCGTCGGGCGCGGCGTCACCATCGGGCGCCCGATGCCGCTGCTGCTGACCCGCCGCTCCGAGAACGCCACCGTCACCCAGTGCCACACCGGCACCCGCGACCTCGCCGCCCATCTGCGGCGTGCCGACATCGTGGTGGCCGCGGCGGGGGTGCCGCACCTGGTCAAGCCGGAGGATGTGAAGCCGGGCGCGGCCGTGCTGGACGTCGGTGTCTCCCGCGACGAGCACGGGAAGATCGTCGGCGATGTGCACCCCGGGGTGGCCGAGGTGGCGGGCTGGCTCTCGCCCAACCCGGGCGGCGTCGGCCCCATGACCCGCGCCCAGTTGCTGGTGAACGTGGTGGAGGCCGCGGAGCGCGACGCGCGGTCCGGCCGGTGAGCGCCGCGGTGACCAAGGACGGCGGGCGACCCGGGGAGCAGGGCGCGGCGGGCGGGCGGACCCGGCGTTTCCCCCGTCTCACCCGGGACACGGCACGGCCCGAGGGCGGCGGCCGGGCCGCCTCGGGGGACGCTCCGGCGCCGGCCCGCCAGTGGCCGGTGCTGACCGTCGTCGGGGTGACCGGCCTCGGCTTGCTGCTGACCGCGCTGGACGCGTTCCGGGTGGGCACCCTGCTGATCGGGGTGGCGCTGCTCACGGGGGCGGTGCTGCGGTGGACGCTGCCCTCGGTCGGGATGCTCGCGGTGCGCTCCCGCTTCACCGACATGCTGACCTACGGGGTGCTGGGCCTGGCCATCGTGCTGCTGGCGCTGATGGCGCAGCCGCATCCGTGGCTGGAGATCCCGTTCCTGGGGGACATGCTCCACTTCACCGTCAGCGGCGGAGACCCGGCCACCGGTTGAGCCGGGTGCGCCGGGTGTGCCCAACGGCCCCTGTTCTCAAGGGAGTTGGGCGGCGCCCATCCTCTCCCCCGAGTCAGGACGGGCGCCGCACCAACAGAGTCATGGACCTACCGAAGAGGATCAAGACATGTCCGGCGTCCGTGGCACGGAAGTGACCGTTCCATTACGGTGTGCCCGGCTCGTGACGAGGCCCTGACGAGGCAGGTTCGGCGCTCAACCGCCGGGCAGGCGGGCCTTCGTGGAAACCGTGAGAAGAGTGCAGGATTGCTCGCGCCCGACGGGGGCAACTGCATGGCATCCCCCCACGGGAGGCGCACCCCCGCGGCGGCCGCACGGTCTTCCCCCACGGACCGTACGGCCGCCGGCCGCCACCGCTGCGTACGGGCGGCCCCAACCCCCTTGCGGGCGGCCGGGGATGACCCGAAGGCACGTTCTGTGGGACGGGCCACACCACACTTCGCACCCCGGTCCGGCGGGGCGCGATAGCCTGACCGCCGGATCTCTCTTGACGCCGAGAGATCGATCACCCGCAGTACTGATCGATCATCGGGTGCCACCAGGGGTCCCGCATCCGGGCAGGGACGCCCACCGCCAGCAGTCATACGGAGAACGCCATGACCCGCACTCCCGTGAACGTCACCGTCACCGGCGCGGCCGGCCAGATCGGTTACGCCCTTCTCTTCCGCATCGCCTCCGGCCAGTTGCTCGGCGCGGACGTTCCGGTGAGGCTCCGGCTCCTGGAGATCACCCCGGCGCTCAAGGCCGCCGAGGGCACCGCCATGGAACTGGACGACTGCGCCTTCCCGCTGCTCCAGGGCATCGACATCACCGACGACCCGAACACCGCCTTCGACGGCACCAACATCGGCCTGCTCGTCGGCGCCCGCCCCCGCACCAAGGGCATGGAGCGCGGTGACCTGCTGGAGGCCAACGGCGGCATCTTCAAGCCGCAGGGCAAGGCCATCAACGACCACGCAGCGGACGACGTCAAGGTCCTGGTGGTGGGCAACCCGGCCAACACCAACGCCCTGATCGCCCAGGCCGCCGCCCCGGACGTACCGGCGGAGCGCTTCACCGCGATGACCCGCCTCGACCACAACCGCGCGCTGACCCAGCTCGCCAAGAAGACCGGCTCCACCGTGGCCGACATCAAGCGCCTCACCATCTGGGGCAACCACTCCGCCACCCAGTACCCGGACATCTTCCACGCCACCGTCGCCGGCAAGAACGCGGCCGAGGTGGTCGACGACGAGAAGTGGCTGGCGGAGGACTTCATCCCGACCGTGGCCAAGCGCGGTGCCGCGATCATCGAGGCCCGCGGCGCCTCCTCCGCGGCCTCCGCCGCCAACGCCGCCATCGACCATGTGCACACCTGGGTCAACGGCACCGCCGAGGGCGACTGGACCTCCATGGGCATCCCCTCGGACGGCTCCTACGGTGTGCCCGAGGGCATCATCTCGTCCTTCCCGGTCACCACTGAGAACGGCGGCTACCGGATCGTCCAGGGCCTGGAGCTCAACGAGTTCTCCCGTACCCGGATCGACGCCTCGGTCCAGGAGCTGACCGAGGAGCGCGAGGCGGTCCAGGGCCTCGGCCTCATCTGAGCCACCCCCGCCCGCCCGGGGCGGCACACAGGAGGGGCACCGCACACCCGCGGTGCCCCTCTTTGCGTTTCCGGTGTCACACGCGGTGGACGCGGTTCTCCAGGACGGCGACATCGACGCTGCTGGAGGTCGGCGGCGGCTGGGCGTGCACCGGCCGCTGGTACTCGGTGAGGCGGACCCGGACGTCGGCGCCGGGGCCGCGCTGGGTGAGCTGCACCGGGTAGGGGCGGCCGCGGGTGGCGACATAGAGGGTGTTGGCGGTGCCCTTCTGCTCGCGGACCAGGGGGAGTGCCTCGACGCCCCCGACCTGGGTGGGGCGGCCCTTGTACGCCGGGGGGCCGCCGTTCCGGCCGCCGGCGCCGTCGGTGAGCTGGTGGCGGAAGCCGTCCAGGTCGCAGGCGCCGGCCAGCGGGGAGAGCAGGCTGTCGCGGGTGGTGCCGTGCACATAGCGGCCGTGCACCTTGCGGGCCATGGCGTCGCCCCGGTCCTGGAGCTGGCCCCGCCAGAAGGCGCGGTCCGGCTTCATCCAGATCTCGTCGCCGCGCTTGACCATGGTGACGCTGCCGCCGCCCCCCAGGGTGAGGCTGCCCCGGCAGTCCCCGCGGGTGTCGAGACGCAGATCCATGGCGGTGAGCTGGTTTCCCGCGGAGCCCGCCTCGCCGCGGTCGTCGAGGCGCAGCCGCAGCGAGTCCGCGCCGAGCAGCGCCGAGCGTGCCTTGGCGGCGACCTTGCCCGGGTCGAGGCGCTCGACGCCGTTGGGTTTTCCGCCGTCCCCGTCCTCGGCGGCGGCCCCCGGCGCCAGCGGCCCGGCGGGGGCCAGCAGGGCGGCGGTGCAGCCGGCCGCCGCGAACCACCGGCGCCCTCGGCGGCGCCCGCCCGGCGCGGCCGGTGCCGGGGTGCCTTCCGGGGAGTGGGTGAGCGGTCGGCCCTGGCGGGTTCCCGGTGGACGACGGGGCATGGCGTCACCTCCAACGGCAAATCACCCAACAGAGTACGTATCGCCCCTGGATGTCGCATGTGGAGTGGTGTACGGCACCTTCGGGACGGGTTCGGCATGGTTCCGCCCGACCCGGGCAAGTGGTCCCGATCGCCGGGACGCCCGGCCGGCAGCACAGCGCGAGGAAAGGCGTACGGTACGTGTCCGCAGCAGAGACCATCCATGTGGGCGGGGAGTGGCGCCCGGCCGTCTCCGGGAGCACCCGCGAGATCATCGACCCCGCGGATGGCAAGCCGTTCGCGGTGGCCGCCGAGGGGGACCGGCGGGACGCGGACGCCGCGGTGGAAGCCGCCCGCGCCGCCTTCGACCACGGCCCCTGGCGCCACACCCCGGCCGCCGACCGGGCCGCCCTGCTGCGCCGCACCGCCGACCTCCTGATACGCGACCGGCAGCGACTCGGCCTGCTGGAGAGCCGCGACACCGGAACGACCACCGAGGAGGGCCGGGCCGCCGCCGACCGCGCCGCCGACACCTTCCGCTACTTCGCCGACCTGGTCACCGCCGAGGGCGCAGGCCGGGTCGTGGACGCCGGTACGGCGGATGCGCACAGCGTCGTCGTCCATGAGCCGGTCGGTGTCTGCTCGCTGATCACGCCCGGCAACTCCCCGCTGGGCCAAGCCAGTTGGAAGATCGCGCCGGCGCTCGCCGCGGGCAACACCTTCGTCGTCAAGCCCAGTCGGCTGACGCCGATGACCACCGTCGCCCTGGTCCGGCTGCTCGGTGCGGCCGGGCTGCCCGCCGGGGTCGCCAATATCGTCACCGGACCCGGCCGCACCGTCGGCGCCCGGCTGTCCGAGCATCCCGCCGTCGACCTGGTGTCCTTCACAGGCGGGCCGGCCGGCGGCACCGAGGTCGCCCGGGCCGCGGCCGCCGGTCTGAAAAGGACCGTCCTGGAGCTGGGCGGCAGGAACCCCGACCTGGTCTTCGCGGACGCCTGCGAGACCGACGAGGGCTTCGACACCGCCGTCGACCAGGCCCTCAACGCCGCCTTCCGCCACAGCGGCCAGGCCCGCTCGGCGGGCGCCCGCCTCATCGTCGAGGAGTCGGTACGGGAGCGGTTCGTCACCGAACTCGCCCGCCGCGCCGCCCGGATCCGTATCGGCCGCGGCACCGAACCGGGCGTGGAGTGCGGCCCCCTCGTCTCCGAGCGGCAGCGCGAGCGGACCGAGTCCCTGGTGGCGTCCGCGCTCGCCGAGGGCGCCGCGCTCCGCACCGGCGGCCGCCGCCCCGAGCCCACCGCCCGGCGCCCCGCCACCGGCTACTACTACGAGCCGACGGTGCTGGACCGGTGCCACCGCGACATGCGCGTCGTCCGCGAGGAGCTCCGCGGCCCGGTGCTCACCGTGGAGACCTTCCGCACCGAGGACGAGGCGATCGCCCTCGCCCATGACACCGGGTACGGCCTGGCGGGCTCGGTGTGGACGACGGACGCCGCCCGTGCCCACCGGGTCGCCGCCGCACTGCGCCATGGCACCGTGTGGATCAACGATGTCCACCGCTGGCTGCCGCAGGCCGAGTGGGGCGGCTTCGGCAAGTCCGGCACCGGCCGCGAGCTGGGCCCCGCCGGACTCGCCGCGTACCGCGAGACCAAGCACATCTACCAGAACCTGTCCCCGCGCCCTGTCCGCTGGTTCGCCGGCTAGGGCCGGGTGCCCGGTGGCGTATGCGGCGGGTGCCGTCAGAAGACGTGCTTGAAGGACTGCCAACCGTGCCCGAGCTGCACGCGGTTGCCGAAGCCGCCGCCGCTGTGCGGGTAGTACCAGAGGTCGCCCTTGTCGTCGACGCCCAGCACATCCGCCTTGCCGTCCCCGCTGAAGTCGGAGGCGAAGACCCGCTGGAACGACTGCCAGCCGTGGCCGATCTTCGACGGGCTGCCGAAGCCGCTGCCGACGTGCGGGTAGTACAGCAGGTCACCGGCGCTGTTGACGGCGAGGACATCCGCCTTGCCGTCACCGCTCCAGTCCGCCGCCATCACATGCTTGAACGAGCCCCAGCCCGGACCGAACTTCTTCGGTGTGCCGAAGCCGTTGCCGACGTGCGGGTAGTACATGAGCTCGCCCGCGCTGTTGACGCCGAGGACGTCCGCCTTGCCGTCACCGCTGAAGTCCGCTGCCATGACGTGCTGGAACCCGCCCCAGCCCTGGCCGATCTGCTGGGCCGGCGAGAGCTTGAAACCGTTGTTGGGGTAGTACAGCAGCCGCCCCTTGGCGTCGACGCCCAGTACGTCGGCGGCGCCGTCACCGCTCCAGTCGGCGGCCATCACCTGCTTGA
Organism: Streptomyces sp. NPDC058045; assembly: GCF_042885635.1. Classification (NCBI taxonomy): domain Bacteria; kingdom Bacillati; phylum Actinomycetota; class Actinomycetes; order Kitasatosporales; family Streptomycetaceae; genus Streptomyces; species Streptomyces sp. NPDC058045. The sequence goes on from NZ_JBHVRR010000023.1 coordinate 15,190, forward strand.
AGTCCTGCCAGCCGTGGCCGAGCTTCCGGGGCGGGGACAGCCGGTAGCCGTTGTTGGGGTAGTACATGAGGTCGCCCGTGCCGGTCACGCCCAGTACGTCGGCGGCGCCGTCACCGCTGAAGTCCGACACCCGCTCGCCGTCGGGGTGCAGGGAGTTGAGGCTGTTGCGGCTCGTCGGCGCGTAACCGGTGGGGTAACTGGTGCCGGTCTCCACGGAGTTGGGGATCTCGCGGCTGAGCTGGCTGCTGCAGTGCACGATGTTCCAGTGGAGGTGCGGGCCGGTCGCGTTGCCGGTGGCCCCGGAGAGGGCGACCCGCTGGCCTCTGGCCACTCTCTGCCCGGCGTTGACGCTGGTCGAGCTGAGGTGGGCGTACTGGCTGCATCTGTTGTCGCCGTGGTTGATCAGCACCATGATGCCGCCGCCGTTGGTCCAGCCCTCGAAGTAGACGGTGCCCGCGGCGGAGGCGACGATCGGGGTGCCGTTGGGCATGGCGAAGTCGACGGCATGGCGGTTGTAGTCGTCGTTGTGCGAGTAGCCGCTGCCAGGGGTCTGCGTGATCGTGTACGCCGACCCGGCCGGGTACGGCAGCATGAAGGGGGCGCCGGCGGCCGCATGAGCGGACCCGAGTGGAACCGTGAGCCCCAGGGATGCGAGGAGCACGGCCCAGACGGTGACAATGCTGCGACGCATACGCGCCTCCTTGTTCGGTTGTCCCGCCGCGCCCGGTTGTCCCGCCGCACAATGTGACGCGCGTAGACGAACGGGACACGGAGAGCGGCAAGTTGGGTTCGCTTGATTGGCGGGGACCATAGCCAGCGCACCCGCGGTTGTCGAGAGCCCCCGGACCCGCGGTGGCCGCCGCCGTACGTAACCGGCTTCACCTGACGCCCCGTCGCCCCCGCCGCTACCCTGTCCCGCGGCCGGAACTCATCGGTGTCGACCGGAAGTTGACGGAAATTCAAGCGACGCGGGCGAGGCCCGCGCCGGGATACGGGGGACAGCGATGGCGGACATACGGCGGCGACTGCGTGCGGGCACGGTACTGCTCGGCGGCGTCGCACTCCTGGCGACCACACTCACCGCCTGCTCGTCGGACCACGACAAACGCTGTGTGGACCGCGGCAGTTACCGCTACGACCGCGGCTACCGCGTCGTCTCCGACAAGGACTGCAACTCCGGTTCCAGGGGCGACTGGTACTACGGCGGCAGCTCCAAGTCCGGCTGGGTGGAAGGCGGTTCCTTCACCAAGCCGCGCTCCGGCACCTCCGCCGGCAACTCCGGCGGCAGCCACCGCAAGCACGGCGGCTACGGCAAGAGCCGCCGCAGCGGTTCACGCCGCTGACGGCCACCGCCCGCAACAGAACGCGACCGCCGCCCCGCCGATTTCCGGCGGGGCGGCGGTCGCGGTATCCGGCAGGTCAGCCCTGGAGCACGGCCCGCAGCCGCTCAAGACCCCAGTCCAGGTCCTCCTTGCTGATCACCAGCGGGGGCGCGATCCGGATGGTGGAGCCATGGGTGTCCTTCACCAGCACACCCTCGGCCATCAGCCGTTCCGAGATCTCCCGCCCGGTGCCCCGCGCCGGATCGATGTCCACCCCGGCCCACAGCCCCCGGCCCCGGACCGCGCGCACCGCACCACCCGGCTCACCCGCCAACACCCCCAGCTCACGGTGCAGATGCTCACCCAGCTCCGCCGCCCGCTCCTGGTACTCCCCGGTCCGCAGCATCCCGATGACCTCCAGGGCCACCGCGCACGCCAGCGGGTTCCCGCCGAAGGTGGAGCCGTGCTCGCCGGGCCGGAACACTCCCAGCACCTCGTCCGAGGACACCACCGCGGACACCGGCACCACCCCGCCGCCCAGCGCCTTGCCCAGCACGTACATGTCGGGCACCACGCCTTCGTGCTCGCAGGCGAAGGTGCGCCCGGTGCGGCCGAGCCCGGACTGGATCTCATCGGCGATGAAGAGGACGTTCCGCTCCCGGGTCAGCTCCCGCACCCCGGCGAGATAACCCGGCGGCGGCACCAGCACCCCCGCCTCACCCTGGATCGGCTCCAGCAGCACCGCCACCGTGTCCTCGCCGTCCTTGTCCAAGGCCGCCCGCATCGCCTCCAGGTCCCCGTACGGCACGATCTCGAAGCCCGGGGTGTACGGGCCGAAGTCGGCGCGGGCCTCCGGATCGGTGGAGAAGCTGACGATGGTGGTGGTGCGGCCGTGGAAGTTGTCCGCGGCGACCACGATCTTCGCCCGGCCGTCCGGCACGCCCTTCACCCGGTAACCCCACTTGCGGGCCGTCTTGACCGCCGTCTCCACGGCCTCCGCGCCGGTGTTCATCGGCAGCACCCGCTCCATCCCGCACAACTCGGCGAGCCGGGTGCAGAAGTCGGCGAAGCGGTCGTGGTGGAAGGCACGCGAGGTCAGGGTGACCCGCTCCAACTGGGCCCGCGCGGCGTCCAGCAGCCGGCGGTTGCCATGGCCGAAGTTGAGCGCCGAGTAGCCGGCGAGCATGTCGAGATAGCGGCGGCCCTCGACGTCGGTCATCCACGCGCCTTCGGCGGTGGCGACGACCACGGGCAGCGGATGGTAGTTGTGCGCGCTGTGCTCATCCGCGGTGGCGATGAGGGTCTGCGAACGTGTCACGGGATCTCCGTTCCTGGCGGCACCTGCTGGGGTGGGGCCTACGGCGGTGGTACCGGTGTGGGCCCCTTCCTATCGTCGCTCACCGGGGGGCGGAGGAAACCTTCCGGTGGCCGCGGACTGCCACCGGATCGCCGGCGGGACGGGGCGGGTGTGTTCCTCGTCTCAGCGGGCGCCCCGGGCGGGGTGTCCTGCCCGGTCCGCGGGCCGGGCGGGGGCGGGGCGGCGGGTCCGTGGCGGGGCCGTGGGAGATCCGTTCCCAAGCTGTCGCGGACACCTGAGAGAATGAGGGACATGGCCACCGACCGCTCATCCGTCACCGCCGGCAACACGCAGCCGAGCGGCCCCGCCCGGGGCACCCGTCCCCGTGTGCTCTCCGGTATCCAGCCCACCTCCGGCTCCTTCCACCTGGGCAACTACCTCGGCGCCGTACGCCAGTGGGTGGCTCTCCAGGAGTCGCACGACGCGTTCTACATGGTGGTGGACCAGCACGCGATCACCGTGCCGCAGGACCCGGCGGAGCTGCGGCACAACACCCGCCTGTCGGTGGCACAGCTCCTGGCGGCCGGGCTCGACCCGGAGCGCTGCACCCTCTTCGTGCAGAGCCATGTGCCCGAGCACGTCCAGCTCGGCTGGATCATCACCTGCCTCACCGGCTTCGGCGAGGCGTCCCGGATGACGCAGTTCAAGGACAAGTCGGCCCGGCACGGCAGCGACCGCACCTCGGTCGGCCTCTTCACCTACCCGATGCTGATGGTCGCCGACATCCTGCTCTACCAGGCCGACGAGGTGCCGGTGGGCGAGGACCAGCGCCAGCACCTGGAGCTGACCCGCACCCTCGCCGAGCGCTTCAACACCACCTACGGCGACACCTTCACCGTCCCCGGCGCGTACATCCTCAAGGAGACGGCGAAGATCTACGACCTCCAGGAGCCGTCGGCCAAGATGAGCAAGTCGGCCGCCACCCCCAAGGGCCTGGTCAGCCTGCTCGACGAGCCGAAGGCCACCGCGAAGAAGGTCAGGAGCGCCGTCACCGACACCGACACGGTGATCCGCTTCGACCGCGAGGCCAAGCCCGGCGTGAGCAATCTGCTGAGCATCTACTCCACCCTCACCGGAACCGGTATCGGCGAACTGGAGCAGAAGTACGCCGGCAAGGGCTACGGTGCGCTGAAGACGGACCTCGCCGAGGTCATGGTCGACTTCGTGACACCCTTCCGGGAGCGCACCCAGCAGTATCTGGACGACCCGGAGACGCTGGACTCCATCCTCGCCAAGGGCGCGGAGAAGGCCCGTGCGGTCGCCGCCGAGACCCTCGCCCAGGCCTACGACCGGGTGGGCTTCCTCCCGGCCAAGCACTGACCGCGGCCCCGGCCGCCCTCAACTCACAGCACACTTCAGGCAGTTGCGACAGCAGGACGGGAGGTACGACGTGGGGTCCGTAACGATCGGTGTGTCGATCGCGGTCCCGGAGCCGTACGGCAGCACGCTCCAGGCGCGCCGGGCGGGTTTCGGCGACCAGGCGGCCCACGGCATCCCGACGCACGTCACACTGCTGCCGCCCACCGAGACGGAACGGGCGGCGATCCCCGCCATCGAGGCCCACCTCCAGGGCGTCGCCGACGCGGAGCGGTGCTTCCCGATGCGGCTCGCGGGCACCGGCACCTTCCGCCCGGTGTCCCCGGTGGTCTTCGTCCGGGTCGCCGACGGGGCGGAGGCCTGCACCCGGCTCCAGGCCCAGGTCCGCGACCCGGCCGGCCCCGTCGCCCGCGAGCTGCTCTTCCCGTACCACCCGCATGTCACGGTGGCGCACGGGATCGACGAGGCGGCCATGGACCGGGCCTTCGAGGAGCTGTCGGGCTATGAGGCGGAGTGGCCGTGCACCGGCTTCTCCCTCTACGAGCAGGGCACGGACCTGGTCTGGCGCAAGCTGCGCGACTTCAGCTTCGGCGGCCTGGTGCCACCGCAGCCCGGCGCCTGCACCGCCCGCCTGCCCGCCTGAACGGTTCCGCCGCGGCCGTTCAGACCGGCAGGCGCCGGAAGAGCGGCCGCGGCAGATGGCGCACCGCGGACATCACCAGCCGGAGCCGCCCCGGCACCCACACCGTCTCCGCCCGCCGCCGCAGCCCGCTCTCCACGGCCTGCGCCACCGCCTGCGGAGTGGTCGCCATCGGCGCCTCGGGCAGCCCGGCCGTCATCCGGGACCGTACGAAGCCCGGCCGTACCACCAGGACGTGCACCCCGGTGCCGTGCAGGGCGTCGCCGAGGCCCTGGGCGAAGGCGTCCAGGCCGGCCTTGCTCGATCCGTAGATGAAGTTGGCGCGGCGGGCCCGCTCGCCGGCCACCGAGGAGAGCACCACCAGCGAACCGTGGCCCTGCTGCTGGAGCGCGGCCGCGCAGACCAGGCCGGCGGAGACCGCGCCGGTGTAGTTGGTCTGCGCGACGCGGACCGCGGCGGCCGGGTCGCTCTCGTCGTGCGCCTGGTCGCCGAGGACCCCGAAGGCCAGCAGCACCAGGTCCACATCGCCCTCCGCGAAGACCTTGCCGAGGGCGGCCTCGTGCCCCTCCGGGTCCAGTGCGTCGAAGTCCACGGTGTGCACCTCGGCGCCCAGCGCGCGCAGTTCCCCGGCGGCGGCCTCCAGGCCGGGGGAGGGGCGGCCGGCGAGCCATACGGTGCGGGTGCGGCGGGCGATCAGCCGGCGGGCGGTGGCCACGGCGATCTCGGAGGCGCCGCCGAGCACGAGCAGGGACTGGGGTGCGCCGAAGGCGTCCTTCACAGCGATCACGCTCCTGGTGGTGTGAGGTCTGGGTACGTCAGAGGCCGAGTCGGCGGGAGAGGTCCGAGGTGAAGACGCCGCGCGGGTCCAACTCGGCGCGCAGCTCCCGGAATCGGTCCAGCCGCGGATACATCGCGCCCAGCAGCTCGGGCCGCAGCCGGGCGTCCTTGGCGAGGTAGACCCGGCCGCCGGCCCCGGCCACCTCCTCGTCCAACTCGTCCAGGAAACCGCCGAGTCCGGGCATTCCGGCGGGGATGTCCAGGGCGAGGGTCCAGCCGGGGGAGGGGAACGACAGCCAGCCCGGGTCGGACTCGCCGAAGCGCTTGAGCACCGCGAGGAAGGACGGGCACCGCCGGTCCGAGATCCGCCGCACGATCCGCCTCAGCGCGTCCTGCCGCTCCTGCCCGACGACGAACTGGTACTGCACGAACCCGGCCCGCCCGTACACCCGGTTCCAGTGCGGTACGCCGTCCAGTGGGTGGAAGAAGGCGGTGAGGCGCTGGAGTTGGCCGCGCCTGAGCCGGGGCGCCCGCCGGTACCACAGCTCGTTGAAGAGGCCGACGGAGCCGCGGCCCAGCAGTCCGTCGGGCAACAGCTCGGGGGCGGCGGGGAGTTGGCCGGGGCGGAAGGCGAGGGGGGCGCGGCGGTGGCGGCGGGGCAGCGCGTCCAGGGGGGCGTGGTCGCCGCGGGTGAGGACGGCGCGGCCCAGGGCGGCGCCGCGGGCCAGCAGGTCGATCCAGGCGACGGAGTAGCGGTATCGGTGGTCGGTGGCGGTGAGCCGCGCCATCAAGTCGTCGAGGTCGGTGGCCCGTTCGGTGTCGACCGTCATGAACGAGGTCTGCACGGGCAGCAGCCGCACCACCGCGGTGAGCACCACTCCGGTCAGGCCCATACCGCCCGCGGTGGCGTCGAAGAGCGGGGTGCCGGGCTCCACGGTGCGCACCGTGCCGTCCGCGGTGAGCAGTTCGAAGGACTCGACGTGCCGACAGAAGGAGCCGGAGACATGGTGGTTCTTGCCGTGGATGTCGGCGCCGATGGCCCCGCCGACGGTGACATAGCGGGTGCCGGGGGTGACCGGTACGAACCAGCCGAGCGGCAGCAGCACCTCCATCAGCCGGTGCAGGCTCACCCCGGCGTCGCAGACCACGGTGCCCCCGGCGGCGTCGATGCGGTGGATGCGGTCCAGCCCGGTCATGTCGAGGACGCGGCCCCCGGCGTTCTGCGCGGCGTCCCCGTAGGCGCGGCCCAGGCCCCGGGCGATGCCGCCGCGCTCGCCCGCCGCCGCGCAGGCGCGTACCGCGTCGGCGGCTTCCTGATAGCTGCGGGGGCGGATCAGCCGGGCGGCGGTGGGGGCGGTGCGGCCCCAGCCGGTGACCGCCGCGAAGGGCTCGGGGGAGGGGGCGGTGTCGGCAGACATGACGGTGACCGTATCGCCGGATGTTGCCCCGCTTTGATACGTCTGTTGCTCTCTGGTGGATTACTCACCGGAATGGGTGGATCAACGGAGTGTCGGTCTATCGGATGGACAGCTTGTCCGCCTCGCCGTAGAAGAGTCGGCCCCCGGACCAGGCCCGCCGCGGACCACCGTGCGCGCGGCCGGACGAGGAAGGCGCCGAGCCAAGACCATGCACCAGGAGCGCACCCTGCGGGACCTCGACCACCGGCTGCTGGCCGCCGCACACGCCCACGGAGACCGCCCCCGGATCGCCGCCGCCGCCCGGATCCTCTCCCACAGCGGTGAACACGGCGCCCTCTGGCTCGCCGCCGGACTCACCGGCGCCGCCGCCGACCCGGCCCACCGCACCGCCTGGCTCCGCGGCACCGCCGTCACCGCCGGCGCCCACCTCGCCAGCATGGGCGTCAAACGCCTGGTGCGCCGACCCCGCCCGCACCGGGTGGCGCCCCGCGTCAGCACCGCGGGCCGGCACTCGTTCCCCAGCTCGCACGCCACCTCCGCGGCCGCCGCCGCCGTCGCCTGCGCCGCGCTGCGGCCCCCGGGGCTGTGCGCGGTCCTGCCGCTCGCCGCCGCCATGTGCCTGTCCCGGCTCGTCGTCGGCGTGCACTACCCCTCCGATGTCGCCGCCGGTGTGGCCCTCGGCGCGCTCACCGCGCGGCTCGGCGCCCGCTGGATGACCCGGCTCCCCACCGCGAAAGGCACCGACCGTGGCGCAGTTGCCTGACCGTTCCGTCCCGTTCCCGTCGCGTACCGGAGGCCGTACCGCGCTGCTGGAGCCGCCGGCGCCCGCGGGCACCGGGCCCGGCGGCCCGCGCCGCGGACCGCTCGGGACGGCACTGGGACTGCTGCGCACCGCACGCCCCCGCCAGTGGCCGAAGAACCTCCTGGTGGTCGCCGCGCCGGCCGCCGCGGGACGCCTCTTCTCCGTCCACGCGCTCACCCAACTCGCCCTGGTCTTCGCCCTGTTCACCGCCGCCTCGGCCGCCGTCTACCTGGTCAACGACGCCCGGGACGCCGAGGCCGACCGCGCCCACCCGGTCAAGCGCCGCCGTCCCGTCGCCGCCGGGCAGGTCCCCGTCCCCGCCGCCTACGCCACCGGGCTCGCCCTCGGCCTCGCCGCGCCGCTGGCCGCCGCCCTGCTCTGCGGCCCCGCCACCGTGGCCGTCCTCGCCGGCTACCTCGTGCTCCAGTACGCCTACTGCGTCAGCCTGAAACACGTCCTGGTGGTCGACCTCACCGTCGTCACCACCGGCTTCCTGCTGCGGGCCATGATCGGCGGGCTCGCCCTGGGCATCCCGCTGTCCCGCTGGTTCCTCATCACCACCGGCTTCGGCGCGCTCTTCATGGTCGCCGCCAAGCGGTACTCGGAAGCCGTGCAGATGGCCGGGCGGGCCGGCGCCACCCGCGCCCTGCTCACCGAGTACACCACCGGCTATCTGCGCTTCGTCTGGCAGCTCGCCGCCGGGGTGGCCGTCCTCGGCTACTGCCTGTGGGCCATGGAGAGCGGCGGCACCCCCGCCGGCGGCCTGCTGCCCTGGCGCCAGCTCTCCATGGTCGCCTTCACCCTCGCCGTACTGCGCTACGCCGTCTTCGCCGACCGCGGCACCGCGGGTGAACCGGAGGACGTCGTCCTGCACGACCGGGCGCTCGCCGTCATCGGCCTCCTCTGGCTCGGCCTCTACGGCCTCGCCGTCGCCAATTGGTGAGCCTCCTGAGACACCCCGCCCGCGGCGAACTCCTCGGCTTCGCCCTCGCCGGCGGCTGCGCCTACGCCGCCGACCTCGCCCTCTTCGTGCTGCTGCGCGGCCCCGCCGGACTCGACCCGCTCACCGCCAAGTCCCTCTCGTTCACGGCCGGTTGCGCCATCGCCTACGCCGGCAACTCGCTCGGCACCTACCGCGGTACCGCCGCCCGCGGCCCCGCCCTGCGCCGCTTCACCGTCTTCCTCGCGGTCAACGCGGCCGGCGCCCTCGTGCAGCTCCTGTGCCTGGCCGTCTCGCACTACGGGCTGGGCCTGACCTCGCCGCGGGCCGACACGGTGTCCGGTTCCGGCGTCGGTATGGCGCTCGCCACCGTGCTCCGCTTCTGGGGCACCCGCACCCTGGTCTTCGGCGGCCGTGGCGCCCGCCTCCCGGAATCCGCAGATCACAACTCCGACACTGATTGCCGTCCCGCAGGTGAGTCCGGGCCGGGAGGGGGCAGGCGCAGCTCATGGACTGGCTGAAAAATCTCCCCGTCGCCGGCCCGCTCGTGGAGCGGCTGATGACCACGCATCTCTGGCGGTCATACGAGCGGCTGGAGCGGGTGAAGTGGTCGCGGCTGGCCGCGGCCATGACCTTCATCAGCTTTGTCGCGCTCTTCCCGCTGATCACCGTGGCCGCCGCGGTCGCCGCCGCCACCCTCTCCAGCAGCGGCGAACGCAGGCTGGAGCAGAAGATCTCCGAGCAGGTCCCCGGTATCGCCGAGCAGCTCGACATCCAGGCCCTGGTGCAGAACGCGGGCACCGTCGGCGCCATCGCGGGCGCCGCCCTGCTCTTCACCGGCATCGGCTGGATCGGCTCCATGCGCGAGTGCCTGCGCGTCGTCTGGGAACTCCCCGAGGACCCCGGCAACCCGATCCTGCGCAAGGCCAAGGACGCCGTGGTGCTGCTCGGGCTCGGCGGTGCGGGCCTCGCCTCGGTGGTCGCCTCCGCCCTCGCCTCCAGCGCCGTGGGCTGGGGCGCCGACCTCCTCGGCCTCGACGAACAGGGCTGGGGCCGGGCCGCCCTGCGGGGAGTCGCCTTCGCCGCGGCCGTCCTCGCCGACTTCCTGGTCCTGCTCTACGTCCTCACCCTGCTGCCCCGGGTGGAGCCGAGGCGCCGCCAGTTGATCACCGCGGCCGTCCTCGGCGCCGTTGGCTTCGAACTGCTGAAACTCCTCATCGGCGGCTACATCAAGGGCATCGCCGCCCGCAGCATGTACGGCACCTTCGGGGTGCCGGTCGCCCTGCTGCTGTGGATCAACTTCACCGCCCGGCTGCTACTGTTCTGCGCCGCCTGGACCGCCGTCCCCGGCCGCGACGCCGAGGAACCCGAGCAAGACGGCGAAACCGAACCGGAACCGGACGGGGAACCCGGCCAGGACGCCCCGCCCGGTGGTGCCGGTACGGGCGGGGCGCACCGCTTCAGGCCCGGCGACGGCGCAGCGGCCAGCGGCGGTTGACCAGCCAGGCGCCCGCCGCCAGCACCACCAGCGCCCCGCCGGCGATGCCCAGCGCCACCCCGGCCCCACCGGACCCGTGCCCCGCCTGGACGACCGACTTGCCACCGGCGCCGCTGTCCTTCTTCCCGCCGCCGTCCTTGCCGTCCGTGCCGTCCTGGGGCCCGGAGCCAGGCCCGGCGGCGCCCTTCGGCGGGACCAGGCTGCCGACCGGCTGCGCCTTCCCGGACGCCTTGAAGCCCCAGTCCAGCAGGCGGGCGGCCTCCTGGTAGACGCCGTGGCTCTCCACGGAGTCCGGATGCATCACCGTCACCAGCAGCACCCGCCCATCGCGTTCCGCGACCCCGGTGAAGGTGGCGCCCGCGTTGGTGGTGTTGCCGTTCTTGACCCCGGCGATGCCCTTGTACGGGTCGAGGCCGTAGTCGCCGGTCATCAGCCGGTTGGTGTTCTGGATCTCGAAACTGCCGCGCTGGGTGCCCTTCTTGGTCTTCTTCGTCTCCCCGGGGAACTTCGCCCGCGCCGTGGAGCAGTACTCCCGGAAGTCCTTGTTCTGCAACCCGGACCGCGCGAACAGTGTCAGGTCGTAGGCCGAGGACACCTGGCCCTTCTCGTCGTAGCCGTCGGGGGTGACCACGGTGGTGTCGCGGGCCTGGAGCGCGTCCGCCTTCTGCTGCATGTCCCGCACCGTCTTGGGGACGCCGCCGTTCATCGCGGCCAGGACGTGCACCGCGTCGTTCCCGGACCGGAGGAAGACCCCCAGCCACAGGTCGTGCACGGTGTACGTCTCCTTCTCCTTCACCCCGACCAGGCTGGAGCCGGCGCCCATGCCCGCCAGGTCGGCCGACTCCACCCGGTGCTTCTCGTCCCGGTCGAAGCGGGGCAGCAGGGTGTCGGCGAAGAGCATCTTCAGGGTGGAGGCGGGCGCCAGCTTCCAGTGCGCGTTGTGCGCCGCCAGCACCTGCCCCGACTCGGCGTCCGACACGATCCAGGAGCGCGCCGTGACCTTCTTCGGCAGCACGGGGGCGCCGGCCCCCAGATCGACCTGGGTACCGGGCTGCCCGAGCCGGGCGCCGCCCACCTCCGACATATGGGCGGGCGGCCGAAGCGGGCCGGCGGGCGCACCGTCGGCCGCGGCGGGCCCGGCGGTCGCCAGGGGGAGCAGTACGGAGCCGGAGGCGAGCAGCGCGGCTATCGCCCGGCGATGGCGGGCGAGCGGGGACACAGTGGAGGGAGGCACGGACGGAAAAATACCGGCACTCGCTGTGCGCCCGGACCCCGAGGTGGCCGAATGACCGCGCCCCGGGGCCGCACCCCCCGACCGGGAAGCGCGGCCGGGCCCCCACGATACTGGACCCATGAAGCTCAGCCGCCCCGTGTCCTGGTTCCTGCTCGCCTTCGGGGTGTGGAGTTGGGTCATCTGGATCACTTTCGTGAAAAATCTATGGAAGGACGGCAGCGGGCTCGCCTTCGACGACGCGGGCGATCCCACCGCGTACTTCTGGGTCCACCTGCTGCTCGCCGTCGTCTCGTTTGTCTTGGGGACGGTGGTCGGGGCCATCGGGTTCCGCGGAGTGCGGGCCCTGCGACGAAGCCCGCGGTGACCGGCCCGCCCGGCGCCGACCGCGCACAGGTGACGGGCCGGGCGAAGTCGGGCGGATCGAACTCGGTTGTATCGAGGACGGGTTGAGGGGAGAGGCGGCGGATGGTCGTCGTGGCGGTTGTGGTGGGTCTGGTGGTGCTGGCGGTGTTCGCCGCGCTGCACCGCTATCTGTGGCGGCGGGTGGTGGGCGACACCCTGCGCCCCGGCTCGGCCGCCCGGCGGGCCGGTACCGCCGTCTTCTGGGCGGGGCCGCTGCTGCTGCTCGCCACCCTCGTCGGCGGCCGTACCGGGATGCCGTTCCGGTTGCAGCAGGTACTCGCCTGGCCCGGCTTCCTCTGGCTGGCCTTCGTCCTGTACCTGCTGTTCGCGGTCCTGGTCGGGGAGGCCGTACGGCCGCTGCTGCGGCGGGTGTTGGAGCGGCGGGCAGGGGCGGCGGGTGCCGGGGCCGAGGAGCCTGCGGTGCACGCCGAGTCCGCTGAGTCCGCGGAGGTGGCGGTCGCCGGGGCCGACGGTGCCGAGGTCTCCGAGGGGGCCACCGCCGTCGCCACGCTGGCCGTGCCGGGGGCCGGGGGTCCCTCGCGGCGTCTCTTCGTCTCCCGGATCGTGGGCACCGCGGCCGTGGCCGCCGCCGCTGGGACCGTGGGCGCTGGGGCGTACGGGGTGCTCAACGGGCCCTCGGTGAAGCGGATCACGGTGCCGCTGGCCAAACTGCCGCGGTCCGCGCACGGCTTCCGGATCGCCGTGGTCAGCGACATCCACCTCGGGCCCGCCCTCGGCCGCGGCTTCGCCCGCCGGGTGGTGGACACCGTCAACTCGACCCGGCCCGATCTGATCGCCGTCGTCGGTGACCTGGTGGACGGCGATGTGAAGGACCTGGGCCCGGCCGCCGAGCCCCTCGCCGGACTGGAGGCCCGGCACGGCGCGTACTTCGTCACCGGGAACCACGAGTACTTCTCCGGCGCCGCCCAGTGGGTCCAGAAGGTCCGCGAACTCGGCCTGCACCCGCTGGAGAACGCCCGTACCGAACTCCCCGGCTTCGACCTCGCCGGGGTCAACGACGTGGCGGGCGAGAGCGAGGGCCAGGGCCCCGACTTCGCCCGCGCCCTCGGGGACCGGGACCGCGGCCGCGCCTCCGTCCTCCTCGCCCACCAGCCGGTCGTCATCGACCAGGCCGTCGAGTACGGGGTGGACCTCCAGCTCTCCGGGCACACCCACGGCGGGCAGCTCTGGCCGGGCAACTACCTGGCGGCGCTGGCCAATCCGACGGTGGCCGGTCTGGAGCGGTACGGCGACACCCAGCTCTATGTGACGCGGGGCGCCGGGGCCTGGGGTCCGCCGGTGCGGGTGGGCGCGCCCTCCGACATCACCGTGGTCCAACTGGCCTCCCGCCAGACCTGAACGCCCGCCCCCTCCCGAGGCGCCCGCCTTGCCTCAACTCCCCCTGCCCGCAACCCGGTTGGCGGCTGTCACCGTACCCGTACCTTTTGCCACCAGGTGCGACATAGCTGTGAGCCTGGTCTCACCTGCGGCTTCTTCGTGAAATTCCCCCTTCCTTCCTGCAAAAGGGGTGTGGTTGAGTTTGCGCGTTACCGGGGAGGGGCGCGGATGCGGTCTGTTCGCAAACGGATCATCGTTGTACTGGCGGCACTCGCCGTCGTCGCCGTGGGCGGCTGGCAGTTGCTGCCTTCCGATCACCAGGACGGCCGTGCCATCACCGTCGGCACCACCGACACCATCACCTCGCTCGACCCGGCCGGTGCCTATGACGCCGGTTCCTGGGCGCTGTTCAGCAATGTCTTCCAGTCGCTGCTGACCTTCGAGCCGGACGGGGTGGAGCCGGTGCCGGACGCCGCCCGCCGCTGCGGCTTCCAGGGCAGCGAACTGACCACCTACCGCTGCGAGTTGCGCACCGGGCCGGCCTTCCCGAGCGGCCGGAAGATGACCGCCGCCGATGTGAAGTTCTCCTTCGACCGGCTGCGGGCCATCAACGCCAAGGTGGGCCCGGCGCCCCTCTTCTCCGGCCTGGACCGGGTGGACGCCGACGGCGGCACCGTCACCTTCCACCTCAAGCACCCCGACGCGACCTTCCCGTTCAAGCTGGCCACCGGCGCCGGCTCCATCGTGGACCGCACCATCTACCCGGCCGGCAAGCTCCGCACCGGCCGCACCGTGGACGGCACCGGCGTCTACCGGCTGGACTCCTACCGCCCCGGCACCTCCGCCACCCTCAAGCCGAACAGCGGCTACCGGGGCGCCGCCGAGCGGGCCGGACACGCCGCGGTACTGCGCTACTACGGCGACTCCGCGGCGCTCGACGCGGCCTGGAAGGGCAAGCGGGTCGACGTCGCCACCCGCACCCTCTCGCCCGGACTGCTCGCCGGAGCGGACGCGGCTGACAAGAACGCCCGGGTCACCACCAGCGACAGCGCCGAGACCCGCAATCTCTACCTCAACGTCCGTTCCGGCTCGCCCTTCCACGACCGCCGGGTACGGGAGGCGCTGGCCCGGCTCATCGACCGGGACCGGCTCGGCGGCACCGTCTACCGGGGCACCGTCGAGCCCCTCTACTCGCTGGTGCCGCGCGGCCTCATCGGCCACACCACCGCCTTCTTCGACGCCTACCAGCGGCCCGACCGGAAGAAGGCCGAGGCCCTGCTGCGCGACGCCGGTGTGAAGACCCCGGTCCGCTTCTCCTTCGGCTACGGCAAGGGCGTCGCCCCCCAGGCCGAGGCCACCGAACTGGCCCGCCAGCTCAACGCCTCCGGCCTCTTCCGGATGGAGCCCAAGGGCTACGAGTGGACCGACTTCCAGCACCGGTACGCCGCCGGCAAGCTCGACGCCTACGCGGTGGGCTGGGTCGCCGACTTCCCCGACCCGGACACCTTCACCGACCAACTCGTCGGCAGCGGCGCCGCCATGAAGAACGGCTACAGCAGCCACCAGGTCGACACCCTGATCACCGACACCCAGCGGTACGCCGACCGCAGCCGCATCACCGCCCAACTCCGCACCCTGCAGCGGACGGTGGCCCACGATGTGCCGCTGATCCCGCTCTGGCAGCGCAAGGACTACGTGCTCTCCACCGAGGACGTCACCGGCGGCCAGTACCTCTCGGACGGCACCGGAGTCTTCCGGCTGTGGCGCCTCCACCGCCTCTGACCCGAGCCCGCCCCCGCCCGGTCCGGCCGTGAACTGCCGCCGCCGCAGCGGGAATTGACGAAGGCCCCGCCTCCTTGGCGAATTCCAGGGGGCTTCTGCGTCCCGGGGAGAGGCCCGGGTGATGAAGCCGGGAGCCTGGGACAGGACTCAGGGTCTCACGCCGTGGCGACGCCAAATAGAAAAGGAGCCCCGGCCGTCTCGCGGGGGACGAGAATCGGCCGGGGCTCAGGGACCACCCCCGCAGGTGCTGGACTACGGGGGCGGTGGTTCAGGGGGAGGCTCGGAAAATCAGCACGACCACCAGAGCGCAGCTCCCGATGATCGAGCTAGCGAAGATGGGTCCGGCGTAGCTGGCGAGCCGCTTCACGGGAAGCCGATGATCGAGTTGTGATTGACCTGCGCCAGCTTCGCCTTCAGCAGTTCGGGCTTCTTCGGGGGGCGCAAGCTCTTCATCTCGGCCCACCACTCGCAGCCGCCCCTTGGGGGACGCAACGCGACGCGCGCGCCCATGATGTCCATGACCTCGCCAACCTTGCTGCTGGCTTCGTCGTAGACGAAGGAGTGGACCTCCGGATTCTCGATCACGGCTGTTTCGCTCCCCTGCTGATGACCTCGGCCAACCGGAGCGCGATGTCCGGCCGGATCCGGCCGAGTTCCACCAGTGGCTGGTCGTAGGTGAAGGCGCCGAAATCGACGCCGAGGGAGGGGATGGTGACCGCGGCGCGGTCCAGAGCTCCCCGTAGCTCCTTTACGGCGGCCTCGGAGTCCTCGGCGGTCCAGTGTTCCCCCTGCATCGCAGCCCCTTTCGACGTATGCGACGTCGGCCTGAGTGACCAACTGCCGCTGTAAATAGATCTGTTGACAGAGCGAGTAACTACCTCGTTGCTGTCTGCGAAGTAGGATGCACCCGGAGACGGTTCCATGCAAGTGCACGAGTCGTGAACGTGCATGAAAGTGGCGACAGTGGTGGGCGCCGGTAGAGGGGTGGCAGACTATGGACCTGCACTCGCAACCTGGGAGGTTCTGTTGGCAGGCAGTCCAACCGTGCTGAGGCGGCGGCTTGGCACTGAGCTGCGCAAGATGCGTCAGTCCAATGACATGACTGCTGCTCAGGTGGCCAAGGCGCTGGGGTGGTCCGAGTCGAAGGTCTCCCGGATTGAGAGTGGTAAGTCCCCGCTCTCCGACCAGGACGCTCAACTTCTTCTCGCACGCTACGGAGTTGAGGACCCCCAGGACGTCCGCCAGTTCATTTCGCTGGCCCGCAGGAGCCGCCAAAATGGCTGGTGGCATAGCTACGGAGAGGCGCTTCCGGACTGGCTTAAGCCGTATCTAGGATTCGAGTCGGACGCAGCGTCGATCTGGACCTACCAGACTGAGCTGGTGCCCGGCTTGTTTCAGACTGAGGGCTACGCACGAGCTGTCATCGGGTCGATGAATCCAGAGTTGTCGGCCGACGAAGTGGAAGTCCGTGCAAGTGCACGAGTGCAGCGTCAGGAGATCCTGACCAACGAAGACCCGCCCCGCGTGTGGGCGATCGTCAATGAAGCCGTCATCCGGCGCGTTGTCGGGTCGAATGACGTCATGTCTGAGCAGCTACAGGTCCTTGCCGATGTAGCCGAATCCCTCCCAACGGTCACGGTCCAGGTGCTGCCCTTCGATGCTGGTAGCCATGTGGCTATGGGGTACAGCTTCTCGTACCTGTCCTTCGAAGACGTGCCCGGGTCTATCGCATACTCGGAGGGACCCACCAGCGCTACGTACCTGGACAAAGACTCAGACCTGACTCGTCATGCCGAGATCTTTCAGCGTCTGGTGGCCTCCTCCGAGAGGCCAGAAAAATCAATCGAACTGATCAGAACCGTTGCAGAGGACTACCGCCATGCAGGATAACGACCTGACCTTCTACAAGAGCAGCTACAGCAATGGGGCTGGGGAGTGCATCGAGGTTGCCGCCACCGTGGCCGGTAAGGCATTCCGTGACTCCAAGGACCTCTCCGTCGGCGTGGCCTTCATGTCCTCGGCCGGCTGGCAGGCATTTATCGAGAGCGTCAAGGAAGGCTCCCTCGGCGTCTAGGCGCAGCGCATGGCCCCGCCCCCCTTGCGAAAGGGAGGCGGGGCCTTCGCACGGCCTCGGGGCGGTCGCCCCCGGAGGTCAGAAGCGCCGCGTGATCAGCGCGCGCTTCACCTCCTGGATGGCCTTGGTGACCTGGATACCGCGCGGGCAGGCGTCCGTGCAGTTGAACGTGGTGCGGCAACGCCACACGCCGTCCTTGTCGTTGAGGATCTCCAGCCGCTGCTCACCGGCCTCGTCACGCGAGTCGAAGATGAAGCGGTGCGCGTTGACGATGGCGGCCGGACCGAAGTACTGGCCGTCGTTCCAGAACACCGGGCACGAGGAGGTGCACGCGGCGCACAGGATGCACTTGGTGGTGTCGTCGAAGCGCTCGCGCTCCTCGGCGGTCTGGTGCCGCTCCCGCGTCGGCTCGTTGCCGGTGGTGACGAGGAAGGGCATCACATCGCGGTAGGCCTGGAAGAACGGCTCCATGTCCACCACCAGGTCCTTGAGGACGGCGAGGCCCTTGATGGGCTCGACGGTGATGGGCTTCTCCGGGTTGATGTCCTTCAGCAGCGTCTTGCACGCCAGCCGGTTGCGGCCGTTGATGCGCATCGCGTCGGAGCCGCAGATGCCGTGCGCGCAGGAACGCCGGAAGGTCAGCGTCCCGTCCAGCTCCCACTTGATCTTGTGGAGGGCGTCCAGGACGCGCTCCTTGGGGTCCATCTCCAGCCGGAAGTCCTCCCATACGGCCTCCGCGGAGACCTCCGGGTTGAACCGGCGGACGCGGACGGTGACCGTGATGAGGTGCGAGGACGTGGAGTCGGCCTCCAGCTTGTCCAGGGTCGGGGTAGCCATCAGTACTTACGCTCCATCGGCTGGTAGCGGGTCTGCACGACCGGCTTGTAGTCGAGACGGATGGACTCGGTGCCGTCGTCGCCGACCTCGCGGTACGCCATGGTGTGGCGCATGAAGTTGACGTCGTCGCGGTTGGGGAAGTCCTCGCGGTAGTGGCCGCCGCGGGACTCCTTGCGGGCGAGCGCGGACACCGCCATCACCTCGGCCAGGTCGAGCAGGTTGCCCAGCTCGATGGCCTCCAGCAGGTCGGTGTTGAACCGCCTGCCCTTGTCCTGGACCGAGATGTTCCGGTACCGCTCGCGCAGCTCGCCGATCTTCTCCACGGCCGTCTTGATGGTCTGCTCGGTGCGGAACACCATCACATTGGCGTCCATGCACTCCTGCAGCTCGGTGCGGATCACGGCGACCCGCTCGGTGCCGGTCGAGTCGCGCAGCATCTCGACCCGCTCCTCGACGAACTTCGCCGGGTCCTCGGGCAGTTCGACGAAGTCCGCCTTCTCGGCGTACTCGGCGGCGGCGATACCGGAGCGGCGCCCGAACACGTTGATGTCCAGGAGGGAGTTGGTGCCGAGTCGGTTGGCGCCGTGCACCGACACACAGGCCACCTCGCCGGCCGCGTACAGGCCCGGCACCACGGTGGTGTTGTCGGCGAGGACCTCGCCCTCGACGTTGGTGGGGATGCCGCCCATGGCGTAGTGCGCGGTGGGCTGGATCGGGATCGGGTCGGTGTACGGCTCGATCCCGAGATAGGTCCGCGCGAACTCGGTGATGTCGGGCAGCTTCGCGTCGAGCTGCTCCGGCGGCAGGTGCGTGAGGTCCAGATAGACGTGGTCGCCGTCGGGGCCGCAGCCGCGGCCCTCGCGGATCTCCGTGTAGATGGAGCGGGAGACCACGTCGCGGGAGGCCAGATCCTTCATGACGGGCGCGTACTTCTCCATGAAGCGCTCGCCGTCCTTGTTGCGCAGGATGCCGCCCTCGCCGCGGGCGCCCTCGGTGAGCAGGATGCCCATCCGCCAGATGCCCGTGGGGTGGAACTGGAAGAACTCCATGTCCTCCAGCGGCAGTCCGCGCCGGTAGCAGGCGGCCTGCCCGTCACCGGTGAGGGTGTGCGCGTTGGACGTCACCTTGAAGAACTTGCCGGTGCCGCCGGAGGCGTAGATCACGGCCTTGGCCTGGAAGATGTGGATCTCGCCGGTGGCCAGCTCGTAGGCGACCACCCCGGCGGAGTGCTTCACCCCGTCGACCTCGGTGATCAACTGGTCCAGGACATAGAACTCGTTGAAGAACTCCACGCCCTCCTTGACGCACGCCTGGTACAGCGTCTGGAGGATCATGTGGCCGGTGCGGTCGGCCGCGTAGCAGGAGCGGCGGACCGGGGCCTCGCCGTGGTTGCGGGTGTGCCCGCCGAAGCGGCGCTGGTCGATGGTGCCGTCCGGGGTGCGGTTGAACGGCAGGCCCATCTTCTCCAGGTCGAGGACGGAGTCGATGGCCTCCTTCGCCAGGATCTCGGCGGCGTCCTGGTCGACCAGATAGTCGCCGCCCTTGATGGTGTCGAAGGTGTGCCACTCCCAGTTGTCCTCCTCCACGTTGGCCAGCGCGGCGGCCATACCGCCCTGCGCGGCGCCCGTGTGGGAGCGGGTGGGGTAGAGCTTGGTCAGTACGGCGGTGCGGCTGCGCTTCGTCGCCTCGATGGCGGCGCGCATACCGGCGCCGCCGGCGCCGACGATGACGGTGTCGTACTTGTGGATCTTCATGGATACCTCGGTCCCTCTTATCCCCGGCGTCTAGCGGATGTTCGGGTCGAAGGTGAAGATCACCAGCGTGCCCAGCAGGACGGTGAACACCGTGGCGGTGTAGAGCAGGCCCTTCAGCCACAGGCGCGTGCTCGTGTGCTCCGCGTAGTCGTTGACGACGGTACGCAGGCCGTTGGCGCCGTGCAGCATGGCGAGCCACAGCATGGCCAGGTCCCAGACCTGCCACCAGGGGTTGGCCCAGCGGCCGGCCACGAAGGCGAAGCCGATCTTGGTCACGCCGCCGTCCAGCACCAACTGGATGACGAGGTGGCCGATGACCAGGACGACCAGCACGATGCCGGACAGCCGCATGAACAGCCAGGCGTACAACTCGAAGTTGCCCCGGGTGGTCTTGGGCGTCTTCTCGGTGCGCTTGCGCGGGGGCTCGATGACGGGCGCCGGGTTGTCGGGCCCGTACGACTGGCCTTCGACGGGGCCGATGCCGGAGTTGGCGGAGACTTCAGTGGACATCTGCCTCAGCTCCCGAAGAGTTCGCGGACCACGTGGCCGAGGACCGGGTACAGCGCCCCGAGCATCAGCACGAGCCAGATACCGACCACGGTCCAGAGCATCTGCTTCTGGTAGCGCGCGCCCTGGGACCAGAAGTCGACGGCGATCACACGCAGGCCGTTGAGCGCGTGGAAGAGGACCGCGGCGACGAGGCCGTACTCCAGCAGCCCGACGATCGGCGTCTTGTAGCTGGCCACGACCTTGTCGTAGGCCTCGGGTGAGACACGGACAAGAGCGGTGTCCAGTACGTGTACGAACAGGAAGAAGAAGATGAGGACGCCGGTGACTCGGTGAGCCACCCAGGACCACATTCCTTCCCGGCCGCGGTACAGCGTTCCAGCCGGCACGGAAGAACCCTCCGGGAGCGGGGATTGGGGCCGCGCCGGCTTCTCTGTCGGTCGGGCCCGGCCGGGTACGGTCCACCGGCCCCGGCCATCGTAGCGACGTGTTCTCGCAACGTTGCGCCGGGGGTCCGGTGGTGTGATCAAACAGGCGGTCAAACGGGCACGTACAGGCTATCCGGGCGATCTGAATCCGCCGGTTCGTACCGTTTCGGGGGAAGTGATCCGCCCGGTGGGACGGGCGCGGAGCTGGGCTCGGACAGCAGGCGGCGGAGCCGGCCCAGCGCCACCCGGCGCAGCTCCTCTCCCGCCAGTGCCCGTTCCTTCTCCGCATCGTTGTCCATGCGTGACCGGATCCCGGTCAGTACCTGGTCCAGTGCCTCCCGCGGCGCGTAGTCGTCCAGGCACATCACGAAGGCGTAGCCGAAGGTGCTCTCGTACCGGGCGTGGGCCGCGCTGAGCGCCGTGTGCGCTACGGGCTGACCCGCTCCCGGCGGCAGTGCCAGCGCCTCCCGGCCCAGGGCCTCGGTGAGTTCGGCGGGACTCAGGTCGTAGGCGGCCTCTTCGGCGGCGGCGAGCAGTGCTTCCAGATCCGGGTAGGGCCGGTGGGCGGCGACCCGGCGGGCCCACCGCAGGCTGGCGCAGCAGCCGAGGAGGGTGGCCTGCGCGGTGGAGTCGGCGGCCGCGTTGAACCCGTCGAGCCCCGGCGTGCGCGGGGCGGTGAGGCCCTGGGCCGGTATCGCGGGGCGGGGGCGGTGCGCGGGCAGCGTGACTCCAGGGTGCGGGATCGGTAAGGGGTGGCGGGGAAGCGGATGGGGAAACCGTAGCGAGCCGGGGCGGCCGCTGTCCGACGTCTGCACGAATTTCACCCGTACGGGAGAGTTTCAACCGAGGTGGTGGACGTCAAGCCGTCCTGCTCGTGGCCCCGGTTCGCGGCGTGCGCGCCCGCGGGCTTAGGTTCGCGGCGTCGGCCACCGCCGAAGTCCGACCCCCGCAGGACCCCGACTGGAGGCGCACGTGATGCGAGCAGACGCCACCGCCCGACCGCAGGACGGCCGTGACCCGGGCCGTTCTGCCGGCCGCCCGGCCGGGGCGGGTGAGGGCCGGTGAGGCGCCCCGCGATCGTGGCCTCCGCGGTGGTCGTGGTGGCCGCCGCGGCCGGCATCTCCTACGCGGTCTGGCCCGAGGGGGACGGCGGCGGGGACCGCGCCTCCGACCGGGCCACCGTCTCCTCCCCGCAGGCCTCGCCGTCCCCGACCCGCTCCTATCCGCTGTCGAAGGCGCCCCAGACGATCCCCGCGGTCCGCGAGCACACCGCGGCCCGCGGCCCCGGCTGGAAGCCGGCCGGCGGCCGGGTCGTGGTCTCCGACGGGACGCTCGCCGACGAGGGCAGGCTGCTGGCCGGTGAGCTGAAGCTGACGTACGGCGGGCAGGCCAAGGCCGGTGCCGGGGATGTGGAGTTGGCGCTCGACCCGAAGGTGACGGGCGGCGAGGCGTACTCGATGTCGGTGGCC
Source organism: Streptomyces sp. NPDC058045 (assembly GCF_042885635.1). Taxonomy (NCBI): domain Bacteria; kingdom Bacillati; phylum Actinomycetota; class Actinomycetes; order Kitasatosporales; family Streptomycetaceae; genus Streptomyces; species Streptomyces sp. NPDC058045. The sequence continues at coordinate 37,086 of NZ_JBHVRR010000023.1, forward strand.
GGGGGGCAGGTGCGGATCACCGGCAGCACCGGCACCGGTGTCTTCTACGGCACCCGCACCCTCAAGCAGGAGGTGCACGGCGGCGGCACCGCCCCGGAGGGCGTGGTGAACGACCGGCCGGCGAAGCAGCGGCGCGGAATGATGCTGGACATCGCGCGCAAGACGTACAGCGAGAGCTGGATCGAGGACCGCATCCGGGAGCTGGGCGACCTCAAGTTCAACGAGCTGGGGCTGCACTTCTCCGACGACCAGGGCTTCCGTATCGAGTCCAGTTCGCATCCGGAGATCGTCTCCAAGGACCATCTCACCAAGGCGCAGGTGCGGTCGCTGGTGAAGCTGGCGCAGAGCCGGCACATCCAGATCGTGCCGGAGATCGACTCGCCGGGGCACCTCGGAGCGGTCATCGACGCCCACCCCGAACTCCGGTTGCGCAGCACCTCCGGCAGCGTCATCCGCGGCGCCGTGGACATCTCCAAACCGGCCGCCGGCGCCCTCGTCGACGATCTGCTGAAGGAGTACGAGGGACTCTTCCCCGGCACCCAGTGGCATCTGGGCGGCGACGAGTACGCGGCGCTGATGGTGCAGAACCCGGCCGCGTCCTTCCCCCAACTGACCGCGGCGGCCCACCAGAAGTACGGGCCGAACGGCACCATCGAGGATCTGGCGACCGGCTGGCTCAACGACCGGGCCAAGGCCATGGCCCCGTCCAAGCGCTCGCTGCGCGCCTGGAACGACGGCTTCTTCCGCGGCACCTCGGTCAAGGCCGACCCGAAGCTGAACGTGGCGTACTGGACCGGAAAGGAGATCGGGGCGCGGCAGCCCACCGAGTATCTGGCCGAGGGCCGGGACGTGGTCAACTACAACGACGAGTTCATGTACTACGTCCTCGGCCAGCCGCAGACCTTCGTCTACCCCACCGGTGAGCGGATCTACAAGCAGTGGGGCCCGCGGGTGCTGCGCGACACGACGGCGGTGCCGGCCAAGTACGACCGGCAGATCCTCGGCGGGAGCTTCGCGATCTGGGGCGACATCCCGAACGCGCAGACCCAGGCCCAGGTGGCGGCCGGGATCCGGATGCCGCTGCGGGCCACCGTCCAGAAGCTGTGGGACCCGGGGCCACCCGCCCTGACCTGGGCGCAGTTCAGCGCACTGGCGCAGCGCCTGGGGTGAGCGGCCACCCCCTCTCGGCGCACAGAGCCACCGGACAGTGACGTTCCGGTGGCTCTGTGCGCAGGAAGGGACGGGCCGGGGCCGCTCCCGGCGTGGGAGGCAGCCGCGATGAATCTGGTCGAACTGGTCGAGAACGCCGGGCCGTTGGAGCTGGCCGCGAGTGGTCTCGGCTGCCTGGACCGCTGTGCGCCACTGCTCGGCGGCGAGGAGGAACTGCGGCCGCTGTGGACCTCGCTGGCCGAAGGTGGCGCGGACTGGACGGCCCGGCTCGCCGAGGCCCGTACCGCTCTCTTGGCCGCGGTCCCGGCCGAGGCGCCGCAGGCCGCGGTGGACGCCGCCCGGACCATGCTCGCCGGAGCCCCCGCCAGTCTTGAAGGGGCCGCGGGGGACGGGGAGTTGGCCGAGTGGGCCGGCGGGTGCTCGGTCGCCGTGCTGGAGGTGCACCGGGTGCTGGACCGGGTCGGCGGGTCGGGGCCGGTGGCGGAGTGGCGGGCCGGCCGTACCGAGGGGATGCCGATGCTGGCCGCCGCCGAACTCCGCCGCCAGCAGCAGATCCTGCGCCTCCTCGCCGAGCAGGGCACCGCCGGGCTGCGGCCCGCACTGGCGCTCACCGTCGAGGGCCGCCGCGTCCTGCGCGCCGCCCTCTCCCGCCGCGCCCGCACCCGCCCCTGACCCCGGGAATCCTCAACACCCGTACGGCCGGGCCCCGTTGACCCGGGACCCGGCCGTACGCGGTGGGGCTGCGCTCAGGGGGTTAGGGTGGCGCCGAGGTGGGCGCCGGCCGGGGCGCCCAGGGTGCCGCGGCTCATGGTGATCGCGCCCGACACCGAGACCCCGCCGCTGCCGCTGCCGAGATATGCCAGCAGCCCGTTCCCGTCGTCCTCGCCGCCCGCCGCGCGGTACCGGACCTGCGCCGTGCCGTCGAGTCGCTGCTCCGGGTCGGCCCAGGTGACCAGAACCGCGCTGAAGCGGTCGGTGCCGTGCCGGTCCAGGCCCTCGCGGTGCGCGCCCCGGCTCTGGAGCCGCAGACTGTGCACCGCCGCCTCGCGCGCCGCGACCCCGTCGTGCGGCGCGTCCCCGGACGGCCCCGCCATCGCGTAGGTGGCGGCCCCGGCCCCTCCCAGCAGCACCGCGCCGAGCGTGATCCAGGTCCTGCGCCGCAGGCGCAGCGGCCAGTACGCGTGCGACGTCGCGGAACGCGCCCTGCGTGAGTCACGCGGGCTCATGCCCCACCCCTCGCTGTGATCCGCGGAAAGTCCGGCCCCGCCCACGAGCGGTCCGCGACCGGCCGGAATCGGCCAGTCCGTGATGTCCAGCGCGCCCGTCCGACCGGACATCACCCCAGGCACCTGTGACCCGCGTCACGGCGGAAAGAGTTGTACGGCGGCGCCACCTCGTGACCCGACCGCAATCGGGCCCGATGCCTCCGCGCCCGCCCGAGCGGTCAGGCCGTGACGAGATGGACCACGGCCACCACGCCGATCACCACCACCGTGGCCCGCAGCACCGCGGGCGGCAGCCGCCGGCCCACCTTCGCCCCGATCACCCCGCCGACCGTGGAACTCACCGCGAGCACCGCCACCACCGCCCAGTCGACCGGCGCCACCACCGCGTAGATCGCCCCCGCGACCACGTTCACGATGCTGCCCAGCACGTTCTTGAAGGCGTTCAGCCGCTGCAACGGATCCGTCAGCATCAGGCCCATCGCGCCGACCAGCATGATGCCCTGGGCCGCGGTGAAGTAGCCGCCGTAGACGCCGATGAGGAACACCAGCAGATACAGCCCGAACCCGGTCCGGCCGTCGCCCTCCGAGCGGCGCCGCAGCCTGCCCGCGATCAGCGGCTGCACCGCCACCAGCAGCACCGACATCCCCACCAGCGCCGGCACCACCGCCTCGAACGCCCCCGGCGGCAGCAGAAGCAGCAGCGCGCTCCCGCCGATCGCGCCGAGGAACGAGGCCGCCCCGTAGCGCATCAGCCGGTCGCGCTGCCCGGTCAGTTCGCCGCGGTAGCCGTAGGCGCCGGTGATGCTGCCGCCGATCAGCCCGATGGCGTTGGAGGTGGTCGCCGTCACCGGCGGATAGCCCAGTGCCACCAGCACCGGGAACGTGACCAGCGTGCCCGACCCGACCACCGTGTTGATCCCGCCGGCCCACACCCCCGCCAGGGAGATCCACACCAAGTGTTCCGCCGTCATGGTCGACAACCTTCGCCGTCCCCCCTCTCGCGCACAACGCCTACTGGTTGTGCGGCGGGTCACTCAGGGGGAGTGCAGGACTCATCCGCCCTCGTGAGGAAGGGGTGTGACGTTCCATCAAGGTTTGACGCTGAGCGGGGTGTGAGGTGGCGGAAGGGGCGGTGAAGCTGTGTCGGTGGAGTTTCTGGAGCGGGCTCTGCCCGCTTTAGTGAAACTGGGCAGAGCCCGGGACGAGGCGGTCGGCAGCGGGAGAAGGGCCAGAGCCCGCGGCGTATCGCACGGCGCCGCGCTCGTACGGGTACGGGTGCCGGACGCCCAACAGGGCCCGGTCGACTGGCCGTTGATAGAACGCGCCCTGGACACCCCGCTCCCCGGCGACTACGTGGACCTGGTCCACCGCTACCACGGCCTGGTCATAGACGACTGGCTGGGCGTCCGGATGCCCCGCCCCGGCAGCGAGCGGTACTACGTCGAGGGCATCCTCAGTTGCCTGGACGCGCTGGACCGGGCCCGCCGCGACGGCAGAGCGGGCGGCCACATCCCGTATCCGGGGCCGGGCGGGCTGCTGCCGTGGGGCGGTTCGCTGGACGGCGCCACCTTCTACTGGCGGACCTCCCCGGCCGGTCCGGAACGCTGGACCGTAGTGGTGCAGGCGGCGGGCGGCGAGTGGGACGAGGTGCCGCGCAACCTCACCGGCTGCCTCGCCGGACTCGTCCTCGGCGACATCCGCCCGCAGGGCCTGCCGCCCTACTTCCCGGCCCCCGATCCCTCCGTCTCCGTGGACCCGGCCTGGCGCCCGTAGTGCGCCCTCCCGTACAGTTCCGGGCGATTCGGCTGTGACGCTTCCGTGCGATGCGCCGCTGATGACCATGGAAGGCGGCACGGTGTGACCTGTGCCATGACGGCGTGCAGGGGAACGGGGTTGGGCAGCGGAGGCGGGTCCCGGCGCCCGAAGGCGTCCGACGAGGAACTGGGCGCCGCCGTGGCGCGGGCGCAGCAGGGCGACGAGACCGCGTTCGCGGTCGCGTACCGGCTGGTGCAGCCCGCGCTGCTGGGCTATCTGCGCGGCATCGTCGGCGAGGAGGCCGAGGACGTCGCCTCGGACGCCTGGCTGGAAATCGCCCGCGATCTGGGGAGGTTCCGCGGGGACGGCGCCGGATTCCGCGGCTGGACCGCCACCATCGCCCGCCACCGCGCCCTGGACCATCTGCGCCGCCAGAAGGTCAGACCGCGGCCCACCGCCCTGGAGCAGGACCTGCTGGAACTGCCGGGCACCTACAACACCCCCGACCAGGTCTTCGAGGCGCTCTCCACCGAGCAGGCCCTCGCCCTGATCGCCACGCTGCCCGCCGACCAGGCGGAGGCGGTGCTGCTGCGGGTGGTCGTCGGACTCGACGGCCCCGCCGCGGCCCGCGTCCTCGGCAAGCGCCCGGGCGCGGTACGCACCGCGGCGCACCGGGGACTGAAACGGCTCGCGCAGCGGCTGCGGACGCCGGGTGTGACGGATGACGGCTCGGGGACGCTGGGGCAGTGAGATGGACCAGAACTTCTGCGGGGGCCGCCCGGACGGCCCGGACGATGCGTACGGCACGGCCGGCGCGTATGGCGCGCACGGCGGTGACGGTTCCGCGGGCGCGGGTGACACTACGGCCGGTGCTGGGGCGGGTGCCCGGGGTTCGGGCGGTGCCTTCGATCCGGGTGAGGAGCGGGCGGTGGCCGCGTTCCGGGAGGCCCGGGACAGCGGTGCGCACCGCGCACGCCCCCGCCGCCGGGACGACTGGCGGCCCCGCCCCCACCCGCGTCTCCTGCCGCCGCTCTCGGTGAAGGGTGTGGTGGGCGGTGTGCTCGCCGCGGCCACCGCGGGCGGAGTCGCCATGGCCGCCATCGGCGTACCGCCCGCCCTCCACCACGACCGCCCGCACGCCTCCGCCACCCCCAGCCCCACCGGCCGAGCCCCCGGCTCCGCGGAAGCCGACCGCGGCTCCGAGTCCCCCGAGGGCACCCCGTCCGAGGGTGACCGCCACAGTCGTGGGGCCGGCCGCGGCCGCAGTGAGGAGGCCCTGTGCCGGGCCTATCTGCGGGCCGCGGGCAAGGGCACCCCGGGCAAGGGCACCCCGGGCAACGGCCCGCCCTCCGACGCCCCCGGCAAGCGCAAGGGCGCCGACGGCACGGGCGCACAGGGCAAGGGCCTCGGCCACGGCGCCTGGAAGCGGCTGGTCGGCGCGGCCGGCGGCGAGAAGCACGTCGACTCCTACTGCGCCGGCCTCACCGCCACCGGCAACGGCAGGTCGGAAAGCGGCTCCGGGCACGGCCACGACGCCCCCGGCACCCGGGGCCAGGGCGACAACTCCGGAAACGGCAAGCGCGGCGGCAAGTCCGGCGACAACGGCAAGAGCGACGACGGCAACGGCGACGACTCCGACGGCAACGCCGACTCCGGCGGAAACGGCAACGGCAACGCCAACTCCGGTGGCAACGGAAACGCCGAATCCGGCGGCAGCGGGAACGGCAACTCCGGTGGCAACGGAAACGCCGAATCCGGCGGCAGCGGGAACGGCAACGGCAACGCCGAATCCGGCGGGAACGGCGACGGCAACGGCGACTCCGGCGGCAAGTCCGGCGGCGGCAACGGCGGAGCCGGCAACGGCAAGGACGAGGGCGGCAGTTCGGGCGGCAACGGCGGTGGCACGTCCGAGGACACCGGCGGCCAGGGCGACAACTGAACCGCCCCCGCCCCCTCCTTATCGCCGGGCGCGGTGGAGATGCCGGTCGATCCGGGCGAGACGCTCCCGGGCCGAGGGATCGGTGCCGTCCCCCAGGCCGAAGTGCAGCGCGGGACGCCCGGCCGGCCCGAGCGCGACCGGCGCCGTCTCGACCGGTGCCTCCCGTACGTACGCCGCGCCGAGTCCCGCCACCGCCTCGGAACCGAGGGTCAGGGAGACCGGTACCGGCGGCGGCTCGTAGCTGGCCGGGACGGTCAAGTCGGCGCGCGCGCAACGTAGTTCGGCGACCATGGTGGCCAGGTCGCGGCGGACGGCCAGCACCTCGGCCAACTCGGGCAGCGCACCGATCGGAGGGCACTCACCGGCCGCGTAGCCGAGAGACAGCGCGATGTGCTCCTCCACCCCGGCCCGGGTGTGCGCGATACGCACGGTGGCGAGCGCCGGACGGTCGGGAGTGCCGACGGCGACCAGCCAGGTCGGCCGCGACTCCCGCGCCCTGGCCCGCGCCAGCTCCGTCAACTGCCGTGCCGACCAAGGCGAGTTGACCGGCTCCGCAGTACCCCAACCGGCCGGCGGCGCACCGGTCAGCACCCGCCACGCATCGGCCAGAGCCTCCCCCAGGACGAGGTCCCCGGTCGCGGGACGCACGGTGCGCAGCGACACCCGCAACTGCCGCTCCTCCAGGACACCCGCCTCGGGCCGAAAGGCATCAGCGGTCCGCGGCCCACCATCATCGTCATCCAGCACGTGCGCGAACTGCCCATCCCTCCAACGGAGTTCGGCCCCGGTACGCCCGTCGCGGTAACCACACCGCGGATCCGAGACGACCCAGCGGGCAGGCATCTGCCGCAGCACGGTGCTGGTGGGAAGGGTGAGCCGGGTGCCGGGCGGCGTGACCACACACAACTCGCGCCCGCTCTCGCCCACGGTCCGGATCACATCGGTCAACAGGGTCGTGGTGGCGACGACAGGACGATCCTGGACGACGACGGCCGCCCGCTCCGTGACCAGGTCGACCCCCGGATGCCCGGTGCCCTCCTGGCCCTCCCCGTCCGGGACCACCACCACATCGGTGTGCGCGGCCTCACCCGGCCACGTCGTACCCCCCACCAGCACGGCCAGCCGCCCGGCCACAGACCCCGCAAGCCGCAACGCCCCCTCGACCCCCGCAGCCGCCCGCACCTCCGTCCACCACACGGCCCCACCCACCCCAACCCCCAGCAGCCGCCCCACCTCCCCCTCCACCTGCACCAACCGCGGCGCCTCCACCGACACCACCACCCGCCCCCCATCCGCACAGAGCTCCACCACACCCCCACCCCCCACCCCCCGAACCCGAACCTCACTCCCACCCGCATAAAACGCCGCCAACAACTCCTCCGTGCCCGGCATACGAGGCGTGAGCGCTATTACGTCGTGGGTCATGGGGGTGGATGCTTTCTGTTGTGCGGGGGGCTTCGGGACGCGTCAGATTCTGTACGTGAGGTCGGGGCCTCGTCCGTCGATTACGTCCGGTGTTGCGACTCCGTATCCGTTGGCCGTTCCGAAGTAAGTCGGTTCGCCGGGCGTGACCTTTACGCCGAGAAGTGCGTCGAGTGCATGAAGAGCGGCCGCCAGTCGGGCCACAGGGCGGCACCATCATCTGGCAGGTTGAATTTTGGTCGGCTGTTGCGTGATGCAAGCCACCGGGAGGGGTGCGTCAGTTTCTGATCCATAGGGGCTCTTCGGGAAGGCGTGGACCACGGCTCAGTCGTATGAGGCCTTGACTCTGAGTTCTGCCAGATCCGGTGCGGTGGCAGCGCTGGCCGCGTCCAATCGTCCCGCAACTGGGTCCTCGGGAAGTGAGGCGAACTCGGTCAGTGCGGCTGATGGCGACAGGCCACGGGCGTTGGCCTCGTCCAATCGCTCAATCCAGCGAATTCCTGCTTTGTAGCCGTTTCCTTCCGCCGGCTCGAATGGTTCATAGCTGGCCGCTACCTCTGGATCCGAGATCCAGAGGTAGCCCAGCAAATCTTGTCCCTTCACTACCGGTACATAATGGATTGGTCCCGTCACGGAGCGGGCGTAAGTGGCCGGGCCGAATTCAGGCGTGTAATGGAACACGGCGTTTCGATGGGGGATTTCATGCTGCCCCCATACGTCCGGGATCGACCCGTCACTGTAGTGAAGATTCTCGATGCCATCCTCGGTCGGTTTGCCGAACCACGTGGCGTCATCAGGGTCGATTTCTCCGCCTGTTGCTTCGGAGATATCGTTGAGCGCGATCGCCAGTCGTGGACGGTTCACCGCGTAGCGTTCGAGTTGAGGACGCGCTTTCAGGTCGTACTGCATCCATGCATCAGAATATGCCTCCACTTGAATGGCGATGTAATCAACGACCATCAAAGCATTGAGCGCGAACGCTTTTTCCACTGGGATGTCTGGGTCATACTCGCGGCGAAGACTGGGAGAGTAAGCGTCGATATCGAAACCACCGGGCTCGCCGGGAAACATGTCGGAGCGAATGCTTCGCGCAATACTCTCCGCGCTGTTCGGGGAGATGTTTTCACTGAAGTTGAACTCGCGTCGAAACAGGAACTTATCAATATTGCCGGACTCGTGGATTGAGATCTTGACGGGGATGTCAATCAAGAGGAGTCGATGATTCTTGAGCACGGAGAAGGCCGAGGCGAATGTACGGATGAAATCCGCTAGATGGTCCTGCCCTACTGCTTCGCGGCCCCAGCTCCATCGGGCAACGGGAGTAGAAGTAATCATGGCGTACCTCCAGGCATGAACTCGCCGCCAGGCGGAATCATCAGTGTACCGTCCTCGACGCGAATGACGAATTGAATATTATTCTTCCCGTAGGTCTCGCTCAGGCGTCTCGGAATGCCGTTGGCAACCAAGTCTGCCAGCGTCCCCCTACTGTCGACTACGAAGGTCCTAACATCAGTCCCCGAATGTCTCAATTGTCTGAGATGTCCGTGGATCTTGTTGACGATCTTCTTCGGGTTCTGTATGTCTTTGAACTGTTACCCGTATGTGGTTCCGTGCGAGTCGCGGGCGAAGACATCGAGATCCGTTCCCTCTCCGGTTACCACGCCTTCCTTGATTTTGATTCCACCCTTGACTTCGAAGTCAATGTGATAGTGCCCGCTGTCGCTTATTCGTTCGGCAAGTCGGAGCTGCTCGATACCGCCTGCCATTCCGTTCGTTTTGCTGAGGCTTGAGACGACCGTGTGGTAACCCTTGCTGTTGTATCTTCCCGAGGCGATTATCTCGGCGATCTCGCGGCCTGCGGGGTGGGTGCTCAGGTTGGCGAGTACTGTCTCCAGGTCTCCTGGTTTGACGTCCGAGCCACGCAGTTGGTCGCGTATCTGCTGCTCCAGTTGACTGCCGCGTTCGAGCGGCAGCGCTGTGTCACCGAAGTCTGATCCACCATGGCCCTCGGACCCGCCGTGCCCTGGCCCGCCATGGACATTGCCGAGGCCCGGCGGTGGTGTGTCCCCGCCGCCGGTCGGGGCGGAATCGTGGTGGGGCGAGCCCGCGGAGGGGTCACCATGGGCCGCACCAGGATGGTTGGAGCCGGCGGTCCGTGTCGGTCCGTGCTCGCTGCTCGTCGGGCCGTGAGATCCGTCTCCTGCGCGGGGGCTGTGGGTGGCCTCGTGCGTCGTCTGAGGGGGAACGTGGCCGTCCGCCCGAACATGCGCAGCCCCGCTTCCGCGTCCGCCCACCCCCGCCAACTCGCGATCCGCCGCTGGGGTGTGTCCCGGGGTGTGTCCCGGTGCCGGTTCGTGTGGGGCCGGAGCGAGGTTGGGGGTGCCGTCTGGAGCGAGGGGGATGAGGTGGCCGTCGGGGGTGAGGCGCCAGCGGTTGTTGAGGTCCAGGGCGGTGTTGGGGAACTTCGGTGTGGGCAGGTGGAGTTGGTCGCTGACGTTGGCCAGTACCGTCGAGATCTTGGGCAGGTCGGACAGGGCTCTGGTGGCTTTGAGGCTGCCGGAGACCGGGTCGAGGACCTCGCCGACCTTTGCCAGTGCGGCCGCGCCCTTGGCGAAGGTGCTGCCCTTGGCGAGTTTCGAGGCGGCGGCGAGGGGGCCGGCGCCGAAGGTGAGGAGGTTGAAGGAGACGGTGGCGTGGGCGCGGGCCGGGTCCTCCTGCCACCGGTCGTAGGCGATGAACTACTTGCCGAACTCCTTGGCGTATGTCTTGCTGTCGCGCTGCCAGTCGGAGAGGTGCTCGCCCTGGCCGACGAGGTCCATGCCGTAGGCGTAGCCGCCGACGAAGCTGCGCCGCAGTCCGTTCCAGGCCTCGTCGCGGGCTTCGAGGCCGTGGTAGCCGAGGAGGGTGCCGAGGCTGTCGAGGGTGCCGACGATGTCGTCCTTGATGAGGCCGTCCCAGGCCCAGCTCTTGGCGCCGTGCCCCCACCAGTCGAGGCTCCATCGCTCGTAGGTGCGTTCCTCCGCCGTGCCCCAGGGGAGGTCTTCCGTGTTGTCGAGCGTGTCGAGGCTTTCGCCGTACATGCCGGGGCGATGGCTGCCGTCGTCCTGGATCCACTTGGGTCGGCACACGGCGGGGCTGATGGCGTTGATCTTGTTGGCCGCTCTGCGCTCCGCATCGTGGAAGCCGACGCGGGCCGCTGAGACGGCGCTGATGAGTTCCTTGTTGCGGTCGTGCTTGTCCTGGTCGTCGGTCCAGTCGTCGTCGCCCTCGACGCTTTCCGCGAACGCGATGGCGTCCAGCCGCAGTTGTCTGAGGCGGTCCGCGTGCGGCTTGGCCTCGGTGACGAAGGTGTCCAGGGCGTCGGCGAGCGTCTCGATATCAGCGGCGAAACCGTCGGCCCGGTCCATCACCGGCTGGGTGGAGGAGAGCAACTGCCCTGCTTCGGGGGCCTGGTAGTACGCGGCCGTCGCCTGGAAGCGGGAGTGGATGTCCGCGCCCCCGCCGCGGATGCCGGTGGCGCGCGTCCGCAGGTGGGACGCGGCCGCCTCCACCTTGGCGAAGTCACCGTTGTACTGGGGTATGCCGCTCGCTTCGATCACCGCGGGGCCTACTTCGCGCCGTGGTGGCCGGACTTGCCGCCGACGGCGAGGAGTTCCGCGGGGGTGGGGGCCTTGGCGGCTTCCCGCTGGGCGTGCGCGGCCATCGCCAGGTCGCCCGCGATATAGGCGCTGGTGGCCTCGACGGTGCCGTCCATCGTCTTTCTGGTCCGGGCGGCGAGGAAGCGGATCTCGCCCTCGGTGTCGGTGATGAAGTTCGCCACCGCGGCGCCCACCGGCCCCGTCGGTGCCTCGCCGCAGTACTGGCCGCTGATCGTGCCGACCCAGGTGGCGGCGGTGCGGGCGCTCTTGCCGTAGCCCTTGAGGTCTTTGCTCAGGTCGTCGGCGGCGAGGGCCACCAACGACAGAATCGACTCCACCCCACTGGGCGTGATGTCCCACCCGGTCACGCGAACCCCCCGTACTGCACCGGTAGTTGTGCCTCGCAAGCCCCCTGGCCGGGTGGTCGCGTCGGCAAACCGAGCTGTCGGTCTACCGGCCGCCGACCACCGCCGTACTAGGCAAGTCATGTGTATCAAGCGGGAGTTGCATATGCAACGTATTTCAAGACAGAGTCAGGGCGGGGTCAGGGCCGGGCAAGGGGTGGGGGAGACGGGGGTGGCGCTTGCCCGGCTCCGAGGGGTGGGCGCCGCGCCAAGTGCCGTGAGGCCGGGGCGGAGTGGTGGCGTCCGGGTGCTGAATCGCGCCGAATTGATCAAGGATCGCGGGGCGCGGGAGATCGGGCGCCGCGAGCGGAGACGGGAGGTGGGGAGTGGGTGCCAGGGGGCGGGCGCGGTTCGCGGCGGGTGCCCGGCGAGTCGGCCGCGGGGCGGGTGCGCGTCGGCCGAGTGAGGGTGGGGCGGGCCGTGCCGGCCTGGGCGTTCGCGCGCCGTTTCCGGGGCGGGGCGGTGAGGGGGCGGCAACGGCCGGAGCCGCCACCCCCCACAGGAGAGGCCCCGGCCGCCGCACGGCACGGGCCGCGCGGCGGCCCGTACTACTCTCAGCGTCGGCCCCCGGATTTGTGTCACACCCCACCTTCCACCAGTCTGGTTGCACGTTGTACAACCATGGACGTGGGCGATTTCAAGCCGTAGCGTGCGGTTCGCGCCGGGCTCTGAGGCAGGATCGGACCGTAGCCGTCAGTTTGAGTGACCCGATGGTCGAGCAGCCAGGTCCGCGGGAGCGGCGTCTATCGGGCGCAAGGGGAGTGTAGTGCTGGGGGACGACGCGGAGCTGACCACCGCGGTGCTTGCGGCACAGGACGGAGACGAGACCGCGTTCCGTACTGTGTACCGTGCCGTGCACCCGCGGCTGCTCGGTTATATACGGACGCTCGTCGGGGAGCACGACGCGGAGGACGTCGCCTCCGAGTCCTGGCTCCAGATAGCCCGCGACCTGCACCGCTTCACCGGCGACGCGGACCGCTTCCGCGGCTGGGCGGCGCGGATAGCCCGCAACCGGGCCCTGGACCACATACGTATGAGGGGCCGCCGCCCCGCCATCGGCGGCGACGAGACCGAACTCACCGGCCGGGCCGCCACCGCCGACACCGCGGGCGAGGCCATGGAGTCCCTCGCCACCAGCGACACCATGTCCCTCATCGCCCAACTCCCGCAGGACCAGGCCGAAGCGGTGGTACTGCGCGTCGTCGTCGGCCTGGACGCCAAGAGCGCGGCGCAGGCCCTCGGCAAACGTCCGGGTGCCGTGCGCACCGCCGCCCACCGCGGCCTCAAAAAGCTCGCCGAACTCCTTGACACCGCTCCGCACGCTCACCGTCCCGAAGGGCTCGACCTGGTGCCGCCGCAGCGGCCCCGGGATGCCGCACCGGCACCCGCCGGTGTGACGAGAACGCCCGCACGGACGCAGAAGGACATGTGATGGCCGACGAGAACTCCCTCTGCCCGGGAGACCAGGGAGACCCCGGAAACCAGGGAGACCGGGGCGTCCGGGAGGCCCAGGAGACCCGGGGCGACCACGGAGAGCCGGGCGGATTCGGCGTCACCGGTGCACAGGGCGTTCCCGGTGCCCACGGAGTGCCCGGCACACTTGGCGGTCACGGAGGGCCCGGCGGACCCGTCGGTTCCGGCCACCACGACGTTCCCGGTGTGTCCGGCAGCCACGGTGTGACCGGCGTACAGGGCTCCGCTCATGGCACGCGGGCTGTCCGGGGCGTACCGGGCCGGCCAGGTGTGCGCGGCGCCCCCGAAGAGGCCCGCGCCTCCGGGGACTTGGGTGGCCGGGGCGGTACGGGAGCCGTCGACGCACCCGGTGGCCAAGGCGTCCCCGGCACCCGAAGCGGCCCCCGCGCCCCCGGCACCCGCGGCCGCGGTTCCGACGTCCCGGACAGCCACGGAGTCCCGGGCCGCCCCGGCGACCACGACGGCCTCGACCACCCCAGCGCACCCGGCACGCACGGCACACACGGCGCACCCGGTACCCACCCCGCCCCCGGCGCTCAGGAGCCGCCGCCGCGCCTCTCCGTGGCGGGTGCGACCGGTCCGGCCCGCCCCGGTTTCCCGGGTGGTGCGGTGCCGGGCGGGGACGACGGTCACGGTGGCTGGCTGGACCCGGATACCGCGGACCGGCTTCTCGACGGCGCGCCCCTTCACACCGGGCATCTCGACGCGGCCGGTGCCGCTCGGCTGGAACGGCTCGGCCGGGCCCTCGACACCCTTGCTGCCCGCCACCGCACCCGGGAGCCTGCTGCGGCCGAACTCCCGGGCGAGGCCGTCGCGTTGGCCGCCTTCCGGGCAGCCCGCACCACCTGCCCGCCCGCCGCCACGCCCTCCCTCGCCACGGTGGCCGCCCACAGCGCCGATGGCACCGACAACGCCAACAACACAGCCGATGTCGTCCACTTGGGCAACGCCCCCCGGAAACCGGCGCGTTGGGCCAGGCCCGCACGGTACGGACTGGCCGCGGCGCTCGCGGGCTGCATGATCGGCGGTGTCGCGGTGGCCGCGGGCACCGGAGTCCTGCCCACCCCCTTCGGCAGGGACCGTACGCCGGAACCGGGGAGCAGCGTCTCCGAGGTCGTCACCCCCAAGCCCCTGATGTCGCCCACCCCGGACGACACCGACGGCCGCGAGAAGCGCGACGGCAGCCGCCCCGGTACTCCGGAGGGCAGTCCCAGTCACGGTCGGCGCAACCCCAGCACCTCTCCGAGTCCGGGCACCAGCCGGCCGGGGCTCAGTACGCGCCCCAGCATCGATCCGCACCGCGGCGGCGACCCGGTCGGGACTCCGTCCTGGTGGCCCCGGGTTGTCCAGGCCTGCCGCGACTACCGGGCGGGCAAGCCACTGGACGGCGACGGTCGCCGCGAGCTCGACGACGCGGCCCGCGGACGGGAACGGGTGGAACGGTTCTGCGACGCCGTCCTCGCCGACTCCGGCAGCTATAAGCCGGGCCTCGTCGGCGGACAGTACGGCGGAGCGTCCGGCGGTGGGTCCGGCGGTGGGTCCGGTCGGCAGGGCGGCGACCAGGGCGACACCGACGGCGGTGGCGAGGGCGGGGGCGAGGACGGCGGTGGCAACCGCCAGAGCGTCCCGCCCCAGAGCCGGCGGACCGCACCCCAGAGCACCGCGCCCCAGAGCACCACACCGGAGAGCGCCGCGCCCCAGAGCACCCCGCCGCAGAGCGGTGAGTCGGAGGCCGGGACGCCCTCGGTGGACCCGTCGGAAAACACCGGCACCCCAGGGGTGTGACACTTTCGCGCCGGGTGACGCAGTAACTAACGAGCCGACTGGTCATCGGCCGAGCACGAGCCGGGGTTCCCCCCGTACCCACGGCTCAGTGCCACCGGCGCGGGCGGGACACGTTCCCCCGATCCCGCCCGCGCCCCCTTTCACTCCCTCTCCTTCTCTCTCCTTCGCTCCGGTCCTCTCCGGCTCGGTCCGGCACCGGCGCACCTTCCCCAGGATTCCCCGTCTCCACCCATCTGCCGTTGGCCGGTGGGGAGTTGGCGGTGCCGGTAGGGTGCGGCCGGGGTCGCGGTCGGAGTGGTGGGTGGCGGTGTGTTCCCGCCGGCGGGGCCCGCTGTGAGGAAGGTCCCAGCGTGTGGCTCTCCATCGGCCGCACGGCCCCCACTACAGTCCGTTGCAAGGCTGACTCGTTACCAGTTGGTCACGCGTGGTCCGCCGGGCGAGTCGGAACATCAACTGGAGGCACAGTCATGGGGCGCGATGCGGGCGGCGGTCGGCACACCGAGAGCGGTCTGCCCATCGAGCCGGTCTACGGACCGGACGCGCTGGGCGAGTGGGACGCCGCCGAACAGCTCGGCGAGCCGGGCTCGTTCCCGTTCACCCGCGGTGTGTACCCCAGCATGTACACCGGCCGGCCCTGGACCATGCGGCAGTACGCGGGCTTCGGCACCGCCACCGAATCCAACGCCCGCTACAAGCAGTTGATCGCCAACGGCACCATGGGGCTCTCCGTCGCCTTCGACCTGCCGACCCAGATGGGGCACGACAGCGACGCGCCGATCGCCGCCGGCGAGGTGGGCAAGGTGGGGGTGGCGATCGACTCGATCGACGACATGCGGGTGCTGTTCGGCGGGATCCCGCTGGACAAGGTGTCCACCTCGATGACGATCAACGCGCCGGCCGCCCTGCTGCTCCTGCTCTACCAACTCGTCGCCGAGGAACAGGGCGTGTCCGCCGGCCAGTTGACCGGCACCATCCAGAACGACGTGCTCAAGGAGTACATCGCCCGCGGCACCTACATCTTCCCGCCGAAGCCCTCGCTGCGGCTCATCGCCGACATCTTCAAGTACTGCAAGGCCGAGATCCCCCGGTGGAACACCATCTCGATCTCCGGCTACCACATGGCGGAGGCCGGCGCCTCACCCGCGCAGGAGATCGCCTTCACCCTGGCCGACGGTGTCGAGTACGTCCGCACCGCGGTCGCGGCCGGGATGGACGTGGACGACTTCGCGCCGCGGCTCTCCTTCTTCTTCGTGTCCCGTACGACGATCCTGGAGGAGGTCGCCAAGTTCCGTGCCGCGCGCCGGATCTGGGCGCGGCTGATGAAGGAGGAGTTCGGCGCGGAGAACCCCAAGTCGCTGATGCTGCGCTTCCACACGCAGACCGCGGGGGTGCAGCTCACCGCGCAGCAGCCGGAGGTCAATCTGGTGCGGGTCGCGGTGCAGGGCCTGGCGGCGGTCCTCGGTGGCACCCAGTCGCTGCACACCAACTCCTTCGACGAGGCCATCGCGCTCCCCACCGACAAGAGCGCCCGCCTCGCCCTGCGCACCCAGCAGGTGCTGGCCTACGAGACCGATGTCACCGCCACCGTGGACCCCTTCGCCGGGTCGTACGTCATCGAGAGGATGACCGACGAGGTGGAGGCCGCCGCCCTTGAACTCATGGGCAAGGTCGAGGAGTTGGGCGGCGCGGTGAGCGCCATCGAGCACGGTTTCCAGAAGTCCGAGATCGAGCACTCCGCCTACCGCATCGCGCAGGAGACCGACGCCGGTGAACGGGTCGTGGTCGGCGTCAACCGCTACCAGCTCGACGAGGAGGAGCCGTACGAGCCGCTCCGCGTCGACCCGGCCATCGAGCAGCAGCAGGCCGAGCGGCTCGCCGCGCTCCGCGCCGGACGCGACCAGGCCGCGGTGGACGACGCCCTCGCCGAGCTGCGCAAGACCGCGGAGAGCGAGGACGGCAATGTCCTCTACCCGATGAAGGCCGCCCTGAAGGCCCGCGCCACGGTCGGTGAGGTGTGCAACGCGCTGCGCGAGGTGTGGGGCGCGTATGTGCCCGGCGATGTCTACTGACGGCGCCCGTACCGGGGGCGGTGTCCGTACCGCGGAACGGGATGGGTGGGTGGCGCGGCGGCGTGCGACACTCCGGACATGTTCGGTGTCATAGACCTTCCCACCTATCTGGCGGGGCTTGTCCTCATCATCCTGCTGCCCGGCCCCAACTCGATCTATGTGCTGTCCGTCGGGGCACGCCGCGGAGTGCGGGCCGGGTACCGGGCCGCGGCCGGAGTGTTCTGCGGGGACACCGTGCTGATGACCCTGTCCGCGGCCGGGGTCGCCTCCCTGCTCCAGGGCAATCCGCTCCTCTTCGGCATCGTGAAGTACGCCGGTGCCGGCTATCTGAGCTGGCTCGCCCTCGGCATGATGCGTTCCGCCTGGGGCATGTGGCGCGACCGGCGTGAGCGGGCCGCCGCCGGGGAGGGCGCGGCGCCCGCCGAGGACGAGCGGCCCTTCCGGCGGGCCCTGGTGATCAGCCTGTTCAACCCGAAGGCGATCCTCTTCTTCATCGCCTTCTTCGTGCAGTTCGTCGACCCGGCGTACGCGCACCCGGCGCTGTCCTTCGTGGTGCTCGGGCTGTTCGCGCAGTTCGCCAGCTTCCTCTATCTGAGCACCCTGATCTTCACCGGTACCCGTCTCGCCGCCGCCTTCCGTCGCCGCAAACGCCTCTCGGCCGGGGCCACTTCGGCGGTCGGCGCCCTCTTCCTCGGCTTCGCGGTGAAACTGTCGCTGGCCAGCGCCTGAGTCCGCCCGGCTCCTCAACGGGGCGGCAGGGAACGGGTGTTGCGGAGCAGCGCGGTACGCAGCAGCGGGGTGGCGGGTCGCTCCACCCAGCGGTGCAGCAGCCACGCCAGGAGCAGCATCCCGCCCGTGGCCAGCGGGAACGTCGCCCAGGACGGGACGCCGAGGCCGCGGTGGAGGAAGCGGATCGCCACCCAGCCCAGATGCTCGTGGACCAGGTAGAACGGGTAGGTGAGGGCGCCTGCCACGGTGAGCCAGCGCCAGTCGACGCGGTCCAGGGCACCCAGGGCGATCGCCCCGACCAGTGCGAAGCCGGCCGTCACCACCAGCACGACGACGGTGGCGGAGCGGTACGAGAAGAAGTGCGGGTCGGCCGGGTGCCAGAGTTCGGTGACCGCGTAGTGCTGCCCGATCAGCCAGTTGACGCCGACGATGCCCCAGGCGAGGGTGTCCCGCCGGTCCCGGTGCAGTAGGTAGAGGCCCATACCGCCGATGAAGTACGGCGAGTACTGCGGCATCAGCACCAGGTCGAGCAGTGGTTGCCCGGCGGCTTCGGCGAGGGCCGCGCCCAGGGTCCACAGCGCGCAGAACAGCACCACCCGGCGCCGGGTCACCCCGGGCAGTACCAGGCAGAGCGCGAAGAGGGCGTAGAAGCGGACCTCCACCCAGAGTGTCCAGCAGACCCCGAGGACCCGGTCCGCGCCCAGGGGTTGCTGGAGCAGGGTCAGATTGAGCAGGGCGTCGCTGGGGGACACCGCGGCGAACACCACGGGCGGCAGCGCGAAGACGGCCGTGACCAGCACCACCGCCACCCAGTACGCGGGCATCAGCCGGGATGCCCGGGAGGCGAAGAAGGCGCGCAGTGGGCGGCCCCAGCCGCTCATGCAGATGACGAAGCCGGAGATGACGAAGAAGATCTGCACTCCGAGGCAGCCGTAGGCGAACCACTCGTGCAGGGTGGGGAATTGATGCCGCAGGCTGCTGCCCCAGGCGCGGGCGACCTCACCGTCCCGGCCGCCGTAGTGGTAGGCGGCGACCATCAGCGCCGCGACCAGCCGCAGCCCGTCCAGCGCCCGCAGCCGGCCCCCGCCGCGGTGTGTGGCTGGCCCGACTGCGGTGCCCGGTACGGGAGTTGGGGCACGGAGCGGGGTCGCGGTGTGCGTCATCTCAGCGGCGTACCGAGCGCTTGAGGGTGCGGGCCCGGCGTACCGCGCGCCGTAGCCGTGCGCTGCGGGGGATGAACGCCAGTTGGGCCGGGACCGCGCCGGGCAGGCCCAGCGCGGTCAGCCGGCGGCGTTTGAAGTAGCGCCGGGTGTGTGCGTCCAGCCGGGTCGACAGATAGGCCTCGGCGTCCGGCCGCAGTTCGGGGTGGAGCCTCGGCTGCATGGCGTAGCCGACCGCCGTCACCAGCCCGCCCAGCCCGGCCGCGGCCGACCGGACGGACTGCGCCTCCACTGCCGCGCGGTCCGCCAGCTCCGGCAGCAGCGCGTCCACGAGGGTCACCGGCACCCGGTTGCTGTTCTGGTACGGGGTCAGCCGCTCCAGCAGCAGCTCGGTGCCGACGCGCGCCACCGGCAGCCCGTACAGGGTGGACGCGGTCAGCAGGGCCGTGGAGAAGCAGCCCACCACCAGTGCTGGGCGCATCCGCTGGTACAGCACCTCGGCGAGGACCGGGGCGTCGAGCACCAGCAGTGCCACGCCGGACCGCGCCGCCTCCTCCTCCAGCAGCCGTGAGGAGCGGGCCGGGGCGGTGGGGTGCGGTTTGAACACGATCCGCCGGTGGCCGAGCGCGACCGCGCCCCGCAGCATCCGCAGATGCAACTGCTCCTCCTCCGCGGCGTCGAGGATGTCCAGCGCGGAGAGGTACTGGCCGAGCAGCAGCGCGGGTGCCTCGGGTGGGGTGGCCGGTGCCGGTTCCGGCAAGTGGTCTGTCGCGTCGGCGAGTTGGGCGAGGACCTTGAGGAAGGCCTCCGCGGGCACCACCTGCGGTGCCACGTCGAACTCGGTGAGCAGCAGCGGTGTGAGCCCCGGCACCAGATCGAGATGGAGCAGCCGCCGGATCCGGGTGCCGACCAGCGGGTCCAGCTTGTTGCGGGTGGGCCCGTAGCTCATCAGGCCGTCCGCGTACACATCGACGGGGGCGCCGGTGAAGATACGGGTCACCGCCAGGGCCGGTTCGACCTGGATGGACTCCACCACCAACTCCACCCGGTCGTCGCCCAGGCCCCACTCCAGCCGCAGATACCGTTCCCACAGCGGCAGATCGTCCGTACGGGGCGACCAGGCGCCGGGGTGGAAGGGCGCGATGGCCGCGTTCCAGGACCTCAACTCGTCGAAACGGCCGCGTAGTTGCTCGAACCCTGGCATCCGGTCGACGGGGGTGGTGGTCTCCGGATTGGCCGCGTTGTTGGCGATCAGCAGCACGCTGCGGTCGACGGGATCGAAGCACCCGGCGTCCACGGCCGCGGCCAGGGTCGCCGCCCCGTAGAGGGTGGACGCCAGCAGGACGCGGGTGGTGCGGTGGCCGGCGGTGGGGGACGTGGGGGAGGTGGGGGAGTGGCCGGTCATGCGGCGGCCTCCGGGGCGGGGCGGCGGCGCAGTCGGCGCAGCCTGGTGGCGCGGGCCGCGTCCATCGAGTCGAGGGCCTCGTCCAGCACCCGCTGCGGCATTCGCCGAAGGGCCGCGCTGCTCAGCGATTTCAGTTTCCGCGCCACGGGCGGTTCGAACCTTTCGATGGTGCCGAGATGATGGGAGATGATCGCGCAATAGGTGCGCACCGCTTTCGGCAGGAGTTTCTCCGCCTCCTCGTCCGCCGCGGTTTCCCGTACCACCTGGTCGAATGCGCGGATGAAATCCAGTTGCCGCACATCGCCGATCTGCGTCAGTGAGGAAGCGACTCCGCGCCGGTAGAAGACGCCGAGCAGGCCGACCGCGGCAAAGGAATCCGCTTCCCGGTGCAGCCGCCAGATCCACGGCCGGTCCTCCGCGGTGCGCAGCCCGTCGGTGAAATGCAGCAGTCCCCGGTCCAGCAGCCGCCGGTGGTAGATCCCGGCCCAGGCGTAGGCGTAGTCCACCGAGGTGGAGCGGCCGGCCGGGAGGATCGCGGTGCGCGGATCGGCGACCTGGCCGCGCGCCCCGTGCGGCACCCGGTGCACGCTACGGGCCCGCGCGGTGCACTGCACATGGTCGGTACGGAGGAAGTCGCAGCCCAAGTCCTCGGCGGCGGCGACGAGTTGGCGGTAGTAGCCGGGGGCGAGCCAGTCGTCCCCGTCGAGGAAGGCCAGGTA
Organism: Streptomyces sp. NPDC058045; assembly: GCF_042885635.1. NCBI lineage: Bacteria > Bacillati > Actinomycetota > Actinomycetes > Kitasatosporales > Streptomycetaceae > Streptomyces > Streptomyces sp. NPDC058045. The sequence goes on from NZ_JBHVRR010000023.1 coordinate 57,980, forward strand.
CTCGCCGCGCGCCGCGTCGATCCCGGTGTTGCGTGCGGTGGCCAGTCCTCCGTTCTGTTCGTGGCGCAGCAGGACGGCGCCCGGCAGGTCCCGCGCGGCGCGTTCCAGAAGGTCCCCGGTGCCGTCCCGGGAGCAGTCGTCCACCAGGATGAATTCGAAATCCGCGCGCGCGTTGGCACGCAGACTTCTCAGGGTTTCGGATGCGTATTGCCGCACGTTGTAGAACGGCACGATGACGGAGAGCTTGACCACCCGGAAGACGTTAGATGGCCGCCCGTCATTCGTTCTGACCCGCGGTGGGACGGCAGGTGAACGACGGGCGGCAGAATGGTTAACCCGCCCCGCAATCAGGCCACTTCCGCCTCGGTGACCCATTCGGCGATGTGCTGTTAACCCTTTGTTGCCCCTCGGTTGGGCCGCGGCTACGAATGGCTTCCTAGCGTCTGGGGCGTGCCAGCAAGTACCACGAAACCCCTGCGGGTCGCCGTACTCGCGGATTCCGACACCCGGTGGAAATGGGGCGCCCTCACCGCGCACCGCATCGCCCGCCGCGGCGGCGCCGATCCGCGTCTCGACGGCTGCCTGCTGCGCGGCCGCGCCACCCCGACCCCGCGCCAACTCACCGAGGTCGGGGTGGCGCCCGACAGCCTGCGCGAGGTCACCACCGCCGAGTTCCTGCGCCTGGCGGGCGAGGAGGACCGCTACGACGTGCTGGTCCTCGCCCTGGTCGGCGGCGGGGTGCAGGCCCTGCTGCACGGCCTCGCCCACACCTGGCGCGACCGCACCCGCCGCCCCGCCGTCGTCACCGGCTATGTCGGAGTGGTCTACGAGAAGCTCACCGACGGGCTGCTGCTGCGGCACGGCGCCGACCTCGTCCTGGCCAACTCCCGCCATGACGCGGAGCGTTTCCGTACGGTCTACCGCGGGGTGGGGGCCGACCCGGCGCCCGTCACCGAGACCGCGCTGCCCTTCCTCGGCGGCGCCCCCTACACCCGGCCCCACGACCCGTACACCGTGGTCTTCGCGGCGCAGCCCTCGGTGCCCGCCGCCCGGGGCGACCGCGGTTATCTGCTGGGCCGGCTGGTGCGGCACGCCCGGCTGCACCCCGACCGCGAGGTGCTGCTGAAACTCCGCAGCAAGCCGGGCGAACACACCACCCATATCGAGGAGTTGCCCTACCAGCGGCTCGCCCGCAAGGTGCCCGGCGGACTCCCGCCCAATCTGCGCACCGTCTACGGGCACATGGGCGAGGTGCTGGACCGCACCGATCTGCTGGTCACCGTCTCCTCCACGGCCGCCCTGGAGGCGCTGCACCGGCGCATCCCCACCGCGATCCTCACCGACCTCGGCGTCCGCGAACCGCTGGGCAACCACCACTTCACCGGCTCCGGCTGCCTCACCTCCTTCGACCGGCTCGACACCGGTCACCGGCCCGAGCCGGACCCCGAGTGGCTGGCCGGGCAGGGCGTCGCCGCGGACGGCGGGCACGAGCGGGCCTTCGACACCGCCCGCGCCCGCCTCACCGCCCTCCTCGACGCGCCCGCCCTGCCGCCGCTCGCCCCCTACTACACGCCCACCACCGCGCCGGGCTATCTGCCCGGCATCCTCGCCCGCCACCACCTCGCCCCCGACGGCAGCCCGCTGCCCGGCACCCCGGGCACCGGCCAAACCCCGGGCCCCGTACGGCAGTTGGTACGCCGCGGTGCGCGCGGCGCCTACCGGCACGGGGTGCAGCGGGTGGCCCCCGCGATCCGGCGGATGGGCGAACTGTGACCACCCCGACCAGGGCCTGTCCGACGGATCTTCGTGGGCCCACGACCCCTGGCACGCACTCTCGCCGCACGCCCGAATCACCCAAGTACGTCCAGTACGAGGGTGATCCGGGCGCACGCCGAGAGCACGCACCAGACACTGCGGGCTGCTCCATGAAGATCCGCCGGACAGGCCCCAACCCACCCACCATCCACGGAGTTCCCATGCCCCGACCGGAAGCGGGCAGCACTGGCCACGGCGAGCAGCGCCGCGTCCTCGCCGTGATCCCCGCCCGCGGCGGATCCAAGGGCGTACCCGCGAAGAACCTCGCGACCGTCGGCGGCGCCCCCCTGGTGACCCGCGCCGTCCGCGCCTGCCAGGGCGCGCGGCACATCACCGAGGTGGTCGTCTCCACCGACGACCCCGCGATCGCCACCGCCGCCCGCGAGGCCGGTGCCGAGGTGGTGCCGCGGCCCGCGGACCTCGCCGGTGACACCGCCACCAGCGAGGCCGCCGTACTGCACGCCCTGGACGAGTACGAGCGGCGGCACGGGGCGGCCGTCGACGTGGTGCTGCTGGTGCAGTGCACCAGCCCCTTCCTGCTCGCCGAGGACCTCGACGGGGTGGCCGGCGCGGTCGCCGTGCAGGGCGCGGACACCGCCGTGACCGTCGCCGCCTTCCACGGCTTCGTCTGGCGCGACACCGCCGACGAACCCGCCACCGCCGACCTCGCGGCACGCACCACCGCCACCGCGACCCGCACCACCACCGGCGGCTACGGCGTCAACCACGACAAGAGCTTCCGGCCGCGCCGCCAGGACCGCCCCCAGGACCTGCTGGAGACCGGCGCCGCCTACGCCATGGACGCCACCGGCTTCCGCCACCACGGCCACCGCTTCTTCGGCCGCACCGAACTGGTACGCACCGACCCGGCGCGCGTCCTGGAGATCGACGACCCGCACGACCTGGCCCGCGCCCGCGCCCTGGCCCCCCTCTTCGACACCGGACGGGGACCGCTGCCCGGCCGCGGTGACGTGGACGCCGTCGTCCTCGACTTCGACGGCACCCAGACCGACGACCGGGTCCTCGTCGACTCCGACGGCCGCGAACTGGTCGCCGTGCACCGCGGCGACGGCCTCGGCGTAGCCGCGCTGCGCCGGGCCGGACTGCGCCTGCTGGTGCTGTCCACCGAGCGGAACCCGGTCGTCGCCGCCCGCGCCCGCAAGCTCAAGGTGCCCGTCCTGCACGGCGTCGACCGCAAGGACCTCGCCCTCAGCCGCTGGTGCCGGGAACAGGACGTCGACCCCGGGCGGGTGCTCTACGTCGGCAACGACGTCAACGACCTGCCGTGCTTCGACGTCGCCGGCTGGCCCGTCGCCGTCGCCTCCGCCCAGGACGCGGTACGCGGCGCCGCCCGCGCCGTCACCACCCGCGACGGCGGCGACGGCGCCATCCGGGAGATCGCCGGCTGGCTCCTCGGCCCCACCCTCTCCACCCCTGACACCGACTGACCCCCGAACCTGGAGGAACACCCCACATGAGCACCAACTCCCGTCTGCGCGGCCTCGGTTCGAAGACCGCGGGCCCCGGCCGCCCCGTCTACATCACCGGCGAGATCGGCATCAACCACAACGGCGACCTGGACAACGCCCGCAAGCTGATCGACGCGGCGGCCGAAGCCGGCTGCGACGCCGTCAAGTTCCAGAAGCGCACCCCGGAGATCTGCACCCCCCGCGACCAGTGGGACATCGAACGCGACACCCCCTGGGGCCGGATGACGTACATCGACTACCGGCACCGCGTCGAGTTCGGCGAGGACGAGTACCGCGCCATCGACGAGTACTGCCGGGAGAAGGGCGTCGCCTGGTTCGCCTCCCCGTGGGACACCGAGGCCGTCGCCTTCCTGGAGAAGTTCGACGTGCCCGCGCACAAGGTGGCCTCCGCCTCGCTCACCGACGACGAACTGCTGCGCGCCCTGCGCGCCACCGGCCGCACCGTCATCCTCTCCACCGGCATGTCCACCCCGAGGCAGATCCGGCACGCCGTCGAGGTCCTCGGCTCCGACAACATCCTGCTCTGCCACGCCACTTCGACCTACCCGGCCAAGGCGGAGGAACTGAACCTGCGCGTCATCCACACCCTCCAGCAAGAGTACCCCAACGTCCCGATCGGCTACAGCGGCCACGAGACCGGACTCCAGACCACCCTGGCCGCCGTCGCCCTCGGCGCCGCCTTCGTGGAGCGGCACATCACCCTGGACCGCGCCATGTGGGGCTCCGACCAGGCCGCCTCCGTCGAACCCCAGGGCCTCACCCGCCTGGTCCGCGACATCCGCACCATCGAGGCCTCCCTCGGCGACGGCGTGAAGCAGGTCTACGAGTCGGAGCTGGGCCCGATGAAGAAGCTGCGCCGCGTCAACGGCGTCGTCGCGGACGAGACCGCCGGAGCGGCGGCCGACCGCGAGCCGGCCGCGGTCTGACCCGCCCCCACCCACGGCCATGACCCCCCGCACCCCGGCGGCACCCCCCGGCCCGCCCACCGCCCTCGCCTTCGTGGAGAGCCCCGTCCAACTCCTCAACGTCCTGGAGTGGGCCCACCACACCCACCGGGACGCGACGGCGGACGGGCCGGGCGGCTGCCCCGGGGACACGGCGGCCCCCGGCACCCCGGGCACCGTCGCGGTGCCCGAGCGCACCCCCGTCACCCTCGTGGTGCTCTCGCCCAACGACCCCATGACCCGGGGCCAGTTGAGGCGGATGGCGGAACTCGCCCGGGGTGAGGGGCACACCGTCCGCTGGGAGGAGGCCCGCGGCGGCACCACCGCCCCCCTCGCCACCGTCCGCGGCCTCACCCCACTGCTCCGCTCCGCCCACCGCGTCGTCATCGGCGACCCCTTCTCCCGCTACGTCCAGCTCCTGCTCACCCTGGCCCGCGCCCGCGACCTGGTGATCGTGGACGACGGCACCGCCACCATGGAGTTCACCGCCCAACTCGCCCGCGGCGAACGGCTGGTGCGCTGGCACCGGCGCGGCGGGCGGCCGGGACCCCGGGAACTGCTGCTCGCCCCCGTGTCCGGCACCGCCCGCCGCCGCCTCACCCCGCGCGAGGGCCGCCGGGTCGAGGTCTTCACCGCGATGCCGGTCGAGCAACTCCCGGACGGGGTACGGCTCACCGCCAACGACTTCGCCTGGACCCGGTCCCGCTTCGGCCCGCCGCGGGTCTCCGCCGGAGCCGACCTGGTGGGCACCTCACTGGTGGAGACCGGCGTCGTCGACCCGGACCGGTACCTCGCCGCCGTCCGCGACCTGGCCCGAGCCCACGGCGCCACCCGCTACTTCGCACACCGCCGGGAGCACACCGACAAACTGCACCGGCTGGCCACCGAAGCCGGCCTCCAGATCGTCCGCCCCGATCTGCCGCTGGAGGTCATCGCCCGCCGCGGCCCCATCGGGCACACCATCCTCAGCTTCCCGTCCACCGTGGTGCACACCCTGCCGCTGGCCCTGGCCGGTACCGGGGCGGGCGTCGCGGTCTGCGACATCGACCCGGCCTGGCTCACCGCCCACGCCTCCCCCCGCGCCCAGGGCTTCCTCGCCGGAGTCACCGGCACCGCCCACGCCGCCCGCCGCCTCACCGGCACCCCCTGAAGCGCGTGTCACCGTCACCGAAAAAGGCGTAGCTATACCCGCTGGATGCCCGGTTTATTCTTCGCAGAGACGATTCTCCTCGTCTAAGTGGCTTAAATTCTCTTGATCAGGGGTGGCTCGGCCGGTCCCGGGGCCTACCCTTCGAGGGGTGAACCAGTTGACGTCTCCCGAGTCCGACGCCGACCTGCCCGGGAATGCGGTTGCCCCCGGCGAGCGGGGAGTGCTGCCGGGCGGCCTCCCCGGCAATCTGTCCGAATCCCTGCGCTCCGAGCTGATCGCCTTCCGGCGCGATCTCCATATGCATCCCGAGCTGGGCAACCAGGAGTTCCGCACCACCGCCGCGCTCAAGGCCAGACTGGAGCAGGCCGGGCTGCGGCCCCGCGTCCTCGGTACCGGCACCGGACTGGTCTGCGACATCGGCGACGAGGCCGACCCGCGGCCCAGGCTGGCGCTGCGCGCGGACATCGACGCCCTGCCCATCCCCGACACCAAGACGGGCTGCGTCTACCGCTCCACGGTGCCCGACCGCGCCCACGCCTGCGGCCACGACGTCCACACCACCGTCGTACTCGGCGCCGGGCTGGTCCTCGCCGGGCTGCACCGGGAGGGCGCCCTGCCGCATCCGGTACGGCTCCTCTTCCAGCCCGCCGAGGAGGTGCTGCCCGGCGGAGCGCCCGACGCGATCGAGTCCGGGGCGCTGGACGGGGTGGGCCGCATCATCGCCGTGCACTGCGACCCCAAGGTGGAGGCCGGCCGGATCGGGCTGCGGCACGGGGCCATCACCTCCGCCTGCGACCGCCTCGAAGTGGCGCTGGACGGGCCCGGCGGCCACACCGCCCGCCCCCACCTCACCACCGACCTGGTCACCGCCGCCGCCAAGGTCGCCACCGAGGTCCCGCAACTCGTGGCCCGCCGGGTCGACGCGCGCTCCGGGCTCTCCGTCACCTGGGGCCGTATCGAGTCCGGGCACGCCTGCAACGTGGTGCCGCAGCACGCCGAGCTGTCCGGCACGGTGCGCTGTCTGGACCTCGACTCCTGGCGGCTGGCGCCCGACCTGGTGCACGCCGCCGTGGACGAGGTCGCCGAGCTGCACCGGGCCAAGTCCGAGGTCAACTATGTGCGCGGGGTGCCGCCGGTGGTCAACGACCCGGTGGTCACCGAGCTGCTGCACGAGGCCATGACCACCCGCCGCGGCCCGCACTCCGTGGAGGACACCGAGCAGAGCCTCGGCGGCGAGGACTTCTCCTGGTACCTGGAGCATGTGCCCGGCGCGATGGCCCGGCTCGGGGTCCGCCGCCCCGGCGAGCGCACCATCCGCGACCTCCACCAGGGCGACTTCGACGTGGACGAGCACGCCGTCACCGTCGGTGTGGAGCTGTTCACCGCCGCCGCACTGCTGGACGCCGCGCAGCGCGCCTGATCCCCCTGCCGGGTAACGGTTCGCACCGCTCTTCCCCGGTCCCCGCCCATCGGGCGGGGACCGGCCGCTAGGGTGCCGCCAGACCCGGCCCCGTCTTCGCCGTACACCGCGCCGTACACCGGGTGGCCACAGCTCGGTAACGGAGCGGACAGAAGGGTTTTTCGCTCGGGTCTACGCGCGTTACGCTGCGCGAAATCCAGCGCCACTGGGGCGCTTTCCTTAAGGAGTCCGATCCATGCGCCGGGTGTCCCGAATCGCGGTCGCAGGCTGTGCGACCGCCGCTCTCGCCGTCTCCGTCTCCGCCTGCGGAGGCACCTCGACCGATGCCACGAGCGACGACAGCGGCAAGTCCAAGGGCGTGGCCATCGCCTATGACGTCGGCGGCAAGGGCGACCAGTCCTTCAACGACGCGGCCACCGTCGGTATGGAGAAGGCCGCCAAGGACTTCAAGACCGGCCAGAAGGCGGTCGAGCCCAGCGACGGCGAGTCCGACGCGGACAAGGTCCAGCGCCTCACCGAGCTGGCCAAGCAGGGCTACAACCCGGTGGTCGGCGTCGGATACGCCTACGCGCCCGCCGTCAAGGAGGTCGCCGGGAAGTTCCCGAAGGTCACCTTCGGCATCGTCGACGACGAGACCGTGCAGCTCAAGAACGTCGCCGACCTGGTCTTCCACGAGGAGCAGGCCTCCTACCTGGCCGGTGTCACCGCCGCCATGAGCACCAAGTCGAAGACGGTCGGCTTTGTCGGTGGTGTCGACGTGCCGCTGATCCACAAGTTCGAGGCCGGCTTCGTCCAGGGCGTCCACGACACCGACCCGAAGGTCAAGGTCAAGTCCCAGTACCTGACGCAGAAGGCCGAGGACGGCGGCTTCTCCAGCCCCGACAAGGGCAAGGACGCCGCGCAGGGCCAGATCGACGGCGGCGCCGACGTGGTGTACGCCGCGGCGGGCCTCTCCGGTCAGGGCGTCATCGAGGCCGCCTCCGCCAAGAAGGTGTGGGCGATCGGCGTCGACTCCGACCAGTACAAGCAGGACGCGCTGGCCAAGTACAAGGAGTCCATCCTCACCTCGGCCACCAAGGACGTGGCGGGCGCGGTGTACAACCTGGCGAAGTCGGTGCACGACGGCAAGCCGGCGACCGGTGTGGTCCGCGCCGACCTCAAGACCGGCGGTGTCGGACTGGCCGACTCCAACCCGGAGTTCAAGAACAACACCAAGCTCCAGGCCGCGCTGAAGAAGGCCGCCGAGGGCATCGCGGACGGCTCCATCAAGGTCAAGACCACCACCTCCTGACCTGAGCCTTCCGGCGGCGCAGCAGCACCGTGCCGCGAACCGCCGTACGGGGTGCGAGGAGCAGACGTCCTCGCGCCCCGTACGCGCGGCGGGTCACCCAGTCCCTTCGTCGACGCAGGGGCGCCGCGTGCGCCGGAGGCCCCTTTCCCCGAGGAGAGTGCGCCATCGACGCCTCCAGCAGCCCTCAGGACACTCCGGACACCCCGGACACCCCGGACGTGCAGCCCCCCGCGGCCGTGGAACTCGCCGGTATCACCAAGCGGTTCCCCGGAGTCGTCGCCAACCACGACATCCACCTCACCGTGCACCGGGGCACCGTCCACGCCCTCGTCGGGGAGAACGGCGCCGGCAAATCCACCCTGATGAAGATCCTCTACGGGATGCAGAAGCCGGACGAGGGCACCATCGCCGTGGACGGCACCCGGGTCACCTTCGGCAGCCCCGCCGACGCCATCGCCCGCGGGATCGGCATGGTGCACCAGCACTTCATGCTCGCCGACAACCTCACCGTCCTGGAGAACACCGTGCTCGGCAGCGAGAAGCTGCACGGCATCGGCCAGGGCGCCCGCCGCGCGATACGCGAGCTGTCCGACCGCTACGGCCTCGGCATCCGCCCCGACGCCCTGGTCGAGGACCTCGGGGTCGCCGACCGGCAGCGGGTGGAGATCCTCAAGGTCCTCTACCGCGGCGCCCGCACCCTCATCCTGGACGAGCCCACCGCGGTCCTGGTGCCGCAGGAGGTGGACGCGCTCTTCGAGAACCTCCGCGAGCTGAAGGCCGAGGGCCTCAGCGTCATCTTCATCTCGCACAAGCTCGGCGAGGTGCTCTCCGTCGCCGACGACATCACGGTCATCCGCCGCGGCACCACCGTCGGCACCGCCACCCCCGCCGAGACCACCCCACGCCAGCTCGCCGAACTCATGGTGGGCAGCGAACTGCCCACCCCGGAGACCTGCGAGTCCACCGTCACCGACCGGCCCGTGATCGAGGTGGACGCGCTGCGGCTCACCGCGGACGGCGGGCGGGCGCTGCTGGACGACATCTCCTTCACCATCCACGAGGGCGAGGTCCTGGGCCTCGCCGGCGTCGAGGGCAACGGGCAGACCGAGCTGATCGACGCCCTCATCGGCCTCCACGGCGCCGAGTCCGGCAGCATCCGGATGGGCGGCGAGGACATCACCCAGTGGGCCACCCGCCGCCGCCGCGAGCAGGGCATCGGGTACATCCCCGAGGACCGCCACCGCCACGGCCTGCTGCTGGACGCCCCGCTGTGGGAGAACCGCATCCTCGGCCATGTCACCGAGCGGCCCAACAGCCGCGGCTTCTGGCTCGACCCCAAGGGCGCCCAGGCCGACACCCGCCGCATCGTCGAGGAGTACGACGTACGCACTCCCGGGATCGACGTCACCGCGGGCTCGCTGTCCGGCGGCAATCAGCAGAAGCTCATCGTGGGCCGGGAGATGAGCCACAGCCCGCGCTTCCTGATCGCGGCCCACCCCACCCGGGGTGTGGACGTCGGCGCCCAGGCGCAGATCTGGGACCAGATCCGCGAGGCGCGCCGCGAGGGCCTGGGTGTCCTGCTGATCTCCGCGGACCTGGACGAGCTGATCGGCCTGTCGGACACCCTGCGCGTGATGTACCGCGGCAGGCTCGTCGCGGACGCGGACCCCGCCACCATCACCCCGGAGGAACTGGGCTCCGCCATGACGGGCGCCGCCTCCGGGCACCTGGACTACCCCGAGGAATCCGCAGAAGCCGAACCCGCAGAGACCGAGTCCGCAGCGACCGAGTCCGCAGCGACCGAGGACGAGTCCCGATGAAGAAGTTCGACAAGGAGCGGGTGCTCCTCGCGGTGGCCGGACCGGTCATCGCCCTCGTCGCCGCCGTGGCCCTGACCTCGGTGGTGCTGCTGGCCTCGGGCAAGAGCCCGTTCGAGCCGTACCGGCTGATGTTCCAGCAGGCGACCTACTCCGATGTGCAGGTCCTGATCGTCAACCAGGCCGGGATGTACTACCTGGCGGCGCTCGCGGTGGCCATCGGCTTCCGGATGAACCTGTTCAACATCGGCGTCGACGGGCAGTACCGGCTGGCCGCGATGGTCACCGCCGTCGTCGGCGCCCAGGTGGCGCTGCCCGCGGCGCTGCAACTGCCGCTGCTGATCATCGTCGCCATGCTCACCGGCGCCTTCTGGTCCGGTATCGCCGGCATCCTCAAGACGACCCGCGGGGTCAGCGAGGTGGTGGCGACCATCATGCTGAACTCCATCGCCACCAGCGTCATCGGCTATCTCACCCTCACCGAGAACTTCGGCGTCCCGGTGGGCAACAACCAGACCACCGGCGTGATGCACAAGTCCGGCTGGTTCCCCGGCATCAAGCTCGGCTCCTCCGGCGAGATCTACGGCTTCGTCCTCCTCGCGGTCGTCGCCGGCGTGCTGTACTGGCTGGTCCTCAACCGCACCCGCTTCGGCTTCGACCTGCGGGCCACCGGCGCCTCCGAGACCGCCGCCGCGGCCTCCGGTGTGGACGCCAAGCGCATGGTGCTCACCGCGATGCTGATCTCCGGCGCGGTGGCCGGCCTCGCCGGGATGCCGATCCTGCTGGGCGACTCGCACACCTACAGCCTGAGCTTCCCCACCGGCCTGGGCTTCACCGGCATCACCATCGCCCTGCTGGGCCGCAACAACCCGGTGGGCATCGCCTTCGCCGCCTTCCTCATCGCCTTCCTCGACAAGGCCTCCCCGGCCCTCGACTACGCCCAGCCCGTGGCGTACGACAAGGAGATCGCGGTGATCATGCAGGGCCTGATCGTGATCGCGGTCGTCGTCTCGTACGAGGCGGTCCGGGTCTGGGGCCTGCGTCGCCAGCAGCGCCGGGTCGGCGAGGAACTGGCCGCCGCGGCCGCCACCTCCGCAACCGTCAACGACTCCGTCAAGGAGGTGGCTGCCCGATGAGCACGGCAACCGTCGCCAAGCCGTCGGCGCAGCAGCCCGCGAAGGGCCGCCGCCGACTCTCCCTCCCGGTCCTGCTGCTGATCATCGCCGGGGTCCTGATACTCACCTCGGTGGTCCGGCTGATCACCGGCGCCGACGGCATCACCTCCACCGGCCAGATGTCCACCGCGCTCCGGCTCGCCGTACCGATCGGCCTCGCCGGTCTCGGCGGCCTCTGGTCGGAGCGGGCCGGTGTGGTCAACATCGGCCTCGAAGGCATGTTGATCCTCGGCACCTGGTTCGGTGCCTGGGCCGGTTTCCAGTGGGGCCCGTGGGTGGGGCTGCTCTTCGGCATCGTGGGCGGCGCGCTCGGCGGCCTGCTGCACGCGGTCGTCACCGTCACCTTCAACGTCAACCACATCGTGTCCGGTGTCGCGCTCAACATCCTCGCGCTGGGCGCCACCCGCTATCTGTCGACCTTCGCCTTCGAAGGCAAGCAGGGCGGCACCTCCAAGCAGTCCCCGCCGGTGGAGTCCCTCGGCAGCTTCTCCGTGCCGGGCCTGTCGGGCTGGCTGGAGACCCTCAACCACAAGGGCTGGTTCCTGGTCTCCGACATCGCCGGGCTCGCCGGCGGCCTGGTGTCGGACCTGTCGCCGGTCACCGTGATCGCGGTGGCGCTGGTGCCGGCGAGCTGGTGGCTGCTGTGGCGCACCCCGTTCGGGCTGCGGCTGCGGTCCTGCGGTGAGAGCCCCGTCGCCGCGGAGTCCCTCGGTGTCAACGTCTACAAGTACAAGTACCTGGCGGTCGTCATCTCCGGTGGGCTCGCCGGGCTCGGCGGGGCGTTCCTGTCGCTGGTCGCGTCCAACATCTACCTGGAGGGCCAGACCGGCGGGCGCGGCTATATCGGCCTCGCCGCGATGATCTTCGGTAACTGGATGCCGGGCGGACTCGCCCTCGGCGCCGGCCTGTTCGGCTACACCGACAGCCTCAAGCTCCGCGGCGGCGGCACCAATGTGCACGCCCTGCTGCTGCTCCTCGTCCTCATCCTGGTGGCCGGCGTCATCTACCTGGTGTGGCGCAAGCGCATCCTCCCCGCACTGCTCACCGCCGCCGTCTCGGCCCTCATCCTGGTCTGGTACCTCGCCACCAACGAGGTTCCCAACCAGGTCGTGACCGCCACCCCCTACGTGGTGACGCTGCTGGTGCTGTCGCTGTCCGCGCAGCGGCTGCGGATGCCCAAGGCCGACGGGAAGCCGTACCGGAAGGGGCAAGGCGGATGACCGCGGACGCCGGGGCCGGGAACGTCGACTGGGAGGCGCTGCGGGCCGCCGCCCGGGAGGCCATGGGCCGTGCCTACGCGCCGTACTCGGGCTACCCGGTCGGGGCCGCGGCCCTCGTCGACGACGGGCGGCTGGTCACCGGCTGCAATGTGGAGAACGCCTCCTACGGGGTGGGCCTGTGCGCCGAGTGCGGGCTGGTCTCCCAGTTGCGGGAGACCGGCGGCGGCCGCCTCACCCACTTCACCTGTGTCGACGGCCACGGCGAGATCCTGGTGCCGTGCGGCCGCTGCCGCCAGTTGCTGTACGAGTTCGGCGGGCCCGAGCTGGTACTCCAGACCCCGGCCGGACTGCTGCCGCTCGCCGAGATGCTGCCCCAGGCCTTCGGCCCGGAGTATCTGGCGTAGGGCCTGTCCGGCGGATCTTCAGTACGAGGGCGATCCGGGCGCACGCCGAGAGCACGCACCATGGGGGCACCTCCCAGCCGCCAGGCTGGGGGCCGCGGGCTGATCCACGAAGATCGGGGAGACACCCCCTAGGGCCGCGGCCCGTCGCGGCCAACCGCTCAACTCCCCTCGCCGGCCCGGCCGGTGGACCGTTTCCCGAGGAGCACGAGGAGTCCGATGGACGTCATCTCCGTCATCCGCACCAAGCGCGACCGCGGTCGCCTCACCGACGAGCAGATCGACTGGGTCATCGACGCCTACACCCGGGGTGAGGTCGCCGACGAGCAGATGTCGGCGCTCGCCATGGCGATCCTGCTGAACGGCATGGACCGCCGGGAGATCGCCCGCTGGACCGCCGCGATGATCAACTCCGGTGAGCGGATGGACTTCTCCGCGCTCAGCCGGCCCACCGCCGACAAGCACTCCACCGGCGGCGTCGGCGACAAGATCACCCTGCCGCTGGCGCCGCTCGTCGCCGCCTGCGGCGCCGCCGTACCGCAGCTCTCCGGCCGCGGCCTCGGCCACACCGGCGGCACCCTCGACAAGCTGGAGTCCATTCCCGGCTGGCGGGCCCTGCTCACCAACGAGGAGATGCTCGCCGTACTCGACGGCACCGGCTCGGTGATCTGCGCCGCCGGCGACGGCCTCGCCCCCGCCGACCGCAAGCTGTACGCACTGCGCGATGTCACCGGCACCGTGGAGGCCATCCCGCTGATCGCCTCCTCCATCATGTCGAAGAAGATCGCGGAGGGCACCGGCTCCCTCGTCCTCGATGTGAAGGTCGGCACCGGCGCCTTTATGAAGTCCCTTGACGACGCACGGGAGTTGGCGGAGACCATGGTCGGCCTCGGCACCGACCACGGCGTCCGCACCGTGGCCCTCCTCACCGATATGTCCACCCCCCTGGGCCGCACCGCGGGCAACGCACTGGAGGTCCGGGAGTCCGTCGAGGTACTGGCCGGCGGCGGCCCCGCCGATGTGGTGGAACTGACCCTCGCCCTGGCCCGGGAGATGCTGGACGCGGCCGGACTGCCCGACGCCGACCCGGCCGAGGCGCTCGCCGACGGCTCCGCGATGGACGTCTGGCGCCGCATGATCACCGCCCAGGGCGGCGACCCCGACGCCCCCCTCCCCGTCTCCCGCGAACAGCACCACATCCCCGCCCCCGCCACCGGGGTGCTGACCCGGCTGGACGCCTACGACATCGGGGTGGCCGCCTGGCGGCTGGGCGCGGGGCGCGCCCGCAAGGAGGACCCGGTGCAGGCGGCGGCCGGAGTGGAACTCCACGCCAAGCCCGGCGACCACGTCACCCAGGGCGAGCCCCTCCTCACCCTCCACACCGACACCCCCGACCGCTTCCCCTACGCCCTCGAATCCCTCACCTCCGCCTACGACATCGCCCCCCTCGACACCCCCTTCACCGCCGCCCCGATCGTCCGCGAACGCATCGCCCCCGCTACCTGAGCAGGTGACCCGGCGCTCCCGATGAGTTGGGGCTTCCGCTGCCGTCTACCGGAGGTGGAGCGTAGGAGCAGGGGCGTGCTGGTGCTGCCCGCTGAGGCTGGGCAGGGGGAGGTGCGGCGGTTGTGCGCGGAGGCGCGGGTGCGGCTTTCGGTGAGCGGCTGCCGGGTGCTGGTGTGCGATGCGGCGGCGCTCAGCGGGCGCAGCTTCGCCTCGGTGGAGCTGCTGGCCAGGCTGGAGTTGGCGGCGCGGCGGGCCGGGGGGCGGATCAGGGTGCGCGGCCCGTCCCCCGGGCTGCGGGCGCTACTCGATCTTGCCGCCCTCGGCGTCGAGGTGGAGGGGCAGATCGAAGAGGGGGAACCAACGGGCCGTGTCGAGGAAGGAGTTGATCCCGGTGATACGGCCGGCTGAGATCTCGATGACCATGATCGCCCAGGCGTCGTAGCCGCCGCCGGACGGGCTGGGGTGGTAGTGCGCGAACGCGGGGGAGCCGTTGGCCGCGGTGGGCAGCAGCCGGGAGCCGCGGCAGACCGAGCCGCGGCCCTCCATCCAGGCCACGATCTCGTCCTGGCCGCGCAGCCACAGGTCGAAAGGGGGCATGGAGAGCACCGCGTCCTCGTGCAGTACGGCCGTCAGCTCCTTCATGTCGTAGCCCTCGAAGGCGCGGACATACCGCTCCAGGAGCTGCTGCTGCTCCTCGTCCAGGGGGGCCGCCGGGTCGCTGTCCTTGATCTCGTCGGCGGCGAGGGTGGCGCGGGCGCGCTGGAGGGCGCTGTTGACCGAGGCGACGCTGGTGTCGAGCAGCTCGGCGACCTCGGCGGCCCGCCAGCCCAGCACCTCCCGCAGGATCAGCACCGACCGCTGCTTCGCCGGGAGGTGCTGGAGCGCGGCGACGAAGGCGAGCCGGACGGATTCCCTGGCCACCGCGGTCTCCGCGGGGTCGGATGTGGTGGGCAGCACCCGGGCGTCCGGCACCGGCTCCAGCCAGGTCGGCTCGGAGCGCTCGGCGAGGACGCCGGTGGCCGCGGACTGGGGCTCGGTGAGGTCCATGGGGCGGGCGCGGCGGCTGCCCGCCTTGAGCATGTCCAGGCAGACGTTGTGCGCGATGCGGTAGAGCCAGGAGCGCAGCGAGGAGCGGCCCTCGAAGCGGTCGTAGCCGCGCCAGGCGCGTACCAGGGTGTCCTGGACCGCGTCCTCGGCCTCGAAGGAGGAGCCGAGCATCCGGTAGCAGTACCCGGTGAGCTCGGTGCGGTGTGCTTCGAGCCGTGTGTCCAGGTCCGTCGTCGTGGTCGTGTCACTCATCGCGGGCCCACCCCTGTGGCTTGTCGTACGGGAGCGTCGTCCGTGTCCGTCTGCATCCGTCTGCCGCTCGTACGGAGTTGCTCTGTGTGGTTTCGGAAGCTACCGGACGCCACTGACAACGGGCCCGGACCGGGTGATGTCCCGGTACGGGCGGGCACGTTGGGGTATGTGCCGCCGGCCCTCTTCCCGATGGTGGCGCGGCGCCCCGCCACCCGCGACCCGGCGGTACACGGGGTGACGGGGCGCTGCGCGGGGTGGCCGGAGGCGGGTCTCAGGCGCGGCGGGCGGCCCGGGTGCCGAGCAGGGTGAGCGCGACCACGCCCGCCACCGCGCACAGCCCGAGCCCGACGGTGCCGCCCCAGCCGCTCGCGTGGAAGGCGACCGCGCCGAGTGCGCTGCCCGCGCTGGAGCCGATGTAGTAGGCGGACTGGTACAGCGCGGAGGCCTGGGCGCGGCCGTGGGTGGCGGTGCGGCTGACGGAGGAGGACGCCACCGCGTGCCCGGCGAAGAAGCCCGCGGTGATCAGTACCAGTCCCAGCAGGACCAGCGGGAGCGCGGCGGAGAGGGAGACCAGCAGGCCCGCGGTGGTGGTGCCACCCGCGAGGTAGAGCGCGCCGCGGCGGCCGAGGCGCCGCACCAGCCGGCCGGCGGCCGCGGAGGATGCGGTGCCCACCAGGTAGATCGCGAAGATGGAACCGATGACGCCCTGCGGGAGGGAGAACGGGGCCTCGGTGAGCCGGTAGCCGATCACCGTGTAGACCCCGCCGAAGACCGTCATGAACAGCGCGCCGATCGCGTACAGCCGGCGCAGCAGCGGGTCGGCGAGGTGGCCGCCGACGGTGCGGGCCAGGGCGCGCGGCCGCAGCGAGCCGGGGGTGAAGTGCCGGGGCGCGGGCGCCAGCGCGCGGAAGGCGAGGGCGCATCCCACCGCGATCACACCGATGGCGCCGACGGCGATCCGCCAGCCCCACAACTGCGCCAGCCAGCCGGTGATGATGCGGCCGCTCATCCCGCCGACGCTGTTGCCGGCCACGAACAGGCCGATCGCCCCGACCAGCGCCCTGGGCCTGACCTCCTCCGCCAGATACGCCATCGCGGAGGCGGGCAGCCCGGCGAGTGCGGCGCCCTGTACGGCGCGCAGCGCGATCAGGGTGCCGATGCCGGGGGCGAACGGCACCGCCAGTCCGACGAGTACCGCGACGGCCAGGGAGGCGGTCATCACGGTGCGCCGCCCGTACCGCTCGGAGAGGGTGCTCAGCGGGAGGACGCAGAGGGCGAGCGCGCCGGTGGCCGCCGAGACGGTCCAACTGGCCGTGGAGGCACTGGCGTTGAGGTCGGCGGAGATCAGGGGGAGCAGGGCCTGCGTGGAGTAGAGGAGAGCGAAGGTGGCCACTCCGGCGAGGAAGAGGGCGAGGCTCATCCGGCGGTAGCCGGGGCCGCCCGGGGTGAGCCGGGTGTCCTGCTCGTCCGCGGCGGCCGGGGTGCCGGCGGGGGGCGCGGGGGTGGTGGTGACCGGTGCGGCGGGGGCGGCGGCGACCGCGGTGGCGGGCGCCCCGGTACTGGCGGCAGGCATGTGCAGAAGCTAGGCCCACCCGCACTCATGCGTCCAATGCATGAAAACGCCATAATCGTTCCCATGGTGCATCAGAAGAGGTCAGCGGCGCGACTGTCGTCCGCCGGTGACACCGAAGAGGGCGGCGGGCGGCGGCGGCCAGAGGACGTGGTGGCGGTGCTGGCGCCGCGGCTGGCGCAGTTCGCCGGGGTGGCCCGTACCGAGCATGTGACGCGGGCCGCACAGGAGTTGGGGGTGCCGCAGTCCACGCTGTCCCGGGCGCTGGTGCGGCTGGAGGCCGATCTGGGGGTGGAGTTGTTCGCGCGCCGCGGCCGCACCCTGGCGCTCACCCCGGCCGGGCGTGCCTTCCTCGGTTCCGTGGAGCGGGCGCTGGCCGAGGTGGGCCGGGCCGCGGAGGCGGTGCGCGCGGACGCCGACCCGGCCGTCGGCAAGGTCGCCTTCGGCTTCCTGCACACCATGGGTTCGGAGACGGTGCCCGGCCTGCTGCGCGCCTTCCGCGCCGACCATCCCGGCATCCGCTTCAGCCTGGTGCAGAACCACGGCGAGGCCATGCTGGAGCGGCTGCGGGCCGGCGAGCTCGACCTCTGTCTGACCGCGCCGGTGCCGGACGCCCCGGACCTGGTGGCGCGGCGCCTGGACGAGCAGCGGCTGCGGCTGGTGGTGCCCGAGGACCACCGGCTGTCGGGGCGGCGCCGGGTGCGGCTGGCGGAGGCCGCCGAGGAGGTCTTTGTGACGCTGGAGCCGGGCTACGGGCTGCGCCGGATCACCGACGACCTGTGCCGGCAGGCCGGATTCCGGCCACGGGTCGCCTTCGAGGGGGAGGAGGCGGAGACGCTGCGGGGGCTGGTGGCGGCCGGTCTCGGGGTGGCGCTGCTGCCGCCGCCCGCGGTGGCCAGGCCCGGGGTGGTGGAGCTGTCGGTGACGGCGCCGCGGGCGGTCCGGGAGATCGGGGTGGCCTGGCTGGAGGGGCGGCACGACACCCCGCCCGTCGCCGCCTTCAAGTCCTTCCTCCTCTCCCGCCGCGGCCACCTCCTGCCATGAAGCCGGCGCCTGCCGGTCTCGGAGCGGGAGCGGCCCGGGGAGTGGCCCGGGAATCGGCCCGGGGGGATCAGCCGGCCCCGCCCGCCCACCTCCCCGCCGTCCCGCGGGTGCTGCCGTAGCCCGCGGCCAGCGGCATCCGCAGGCCCAGCGGCGGGGGTGCCGCCATGGCGTCCTGGAGGGGGCGTGGCATGGGGTGGCCGAAGAGCGTGCCGAGGACGAAGTCGACGGCCAGCAGGGCGACTTCGGCACGGTACTGGCGCAGCCCGTGCCCGTCCGCGTGCACCTCGAAGCGGCACACCCCGCGGTTGGCCTTCTTGGCCCGCTCCGCCAGCCGGAACGACGACTCCGGGTCGCTGCGCGTGTCGTTGGTGCCGTGCACGATCAGCACCTGCCGCCCGGCGAGCTGCCGTACCGGCTCGGGCGGCGCCGCCGTCCCCTCGTCCGGTAACCGGGG
This sequence comes from Streptomyces sp. NPDC058045, assembly GCF_042885635.1. Classification (NCBI taxonomy): domain Bacteria; kingdom Bacillati; phylum Actinomycetota; class Actinomycetes; order Kitasatosporales; family Streptomycetaceae; genus Streptomyces; species Streptomyces sp. NPDC058045. The sequence goes on from NZ_JBHVRR010000023.1 coordinate 76,576, forward strand.
GGCGAGCGCCAGCACCGAGTCGACGGCCTCATGGCCCGCGGCGCGCAGGGCCGCCCGGCCGCCCGTCCCGGTCCCGGCCAGACACACCGGTACGTCGCCGTAGCGGCGCACCACCTCGTCCGCGGCCCATTCGGCGTCCTCGGCCGGGCCGGCCTGGGCGCCGTTCCAGCCGCGGGTCCGGTAGCGCACCAGATGCACGGCGAGGCCCTCGGCCCGCCCGGCCCGCGCCAGCCGCCGGGCCAGCGGGCGCAGCGCGGCCTCGGCCAGCGGTGACGGCCCGCGCGCCGACTGCTCGGTGCCGGACGGCAGCAGCAGTACCGCACCGCCCACCCCGGCCTCCGGCGGGGCGACCGCTCTGCCCAGTCGTGCCACACGCTCCCGCGTCCCTCGCTGTGCCATGACGGAACACTGTCAGAAGCAGCGGCGCACGTGACCGGTACACGAGATCACTGTTACGCAAACCCCGTGCGGCGAGGGCGAGTTGGGGCTTTCGCCGCCCACGGGGCGCAGTCACCGTTGGATATCGGTGCGGAGCGGGCCGGTCCGCGGGGAAGCGATCTACGCGCGTAGGCGCTACAGTGCGCAGATGACGAGCCAGTCCATCCAGAACGCTGTGACGCCCGGCCCGGAACAGATCCGCCGGGCCCCGAAGGTCCTGCTCCACGACCACCTCGACGGCGGGCTGCGCCCCGGCACCGTCGTCGACCTGGCCCGCGCCGCCGGCTACGACGCACTGCCGGAGACGGACCCCGACAAGCTCGGCCTGTGGTTCCGCGAGGCCGCCGACTCCGGTTCCCTGGAGCGGTATCTGGAGACCTTCGCGCACACCTGCGCCGTCATGCAGAGCGCCGAGGCGCTGACCCGGGTCGCCGCCGAGTGCGCCGAGGACCTCGCCCAGGACGGCGTCGTCTACGCCGAGGTCCGCTACGCGCCCGAGCAGCACCTGGAGGGCGGGCTCACCCTGGAGCAGGTCGTGGAGGCCGTCAACGCGGGCTTCCGGGAGGGTGAGCGGCGGGCCAGGGAGGACGGCCACCGCATCCGGATCGGCGCCCTGCTGACCGCGATGCGGCACGCCGCCCGCGCCCTGGAGATCGCCGAACTCGCCAACGCCTACCGGGACTCGGGCGTCGTCGGCTTCGACATCGCGGGCGCCGAGGCCGGCCACCCGCCCACCCGGCACCTGGACGCCTTCGAGTATCTGAAGCGGGAGAACAACCACTTCACCATCCACGCCGGGGAGGCCTTCGGGCTGCCGTCGATCTGGCAGGCGCTCCAGTGGTGCGGCGCGGACCGCCTCGGCCACGGGGTGCGCATCATCGACGACATCGAGACCGCCGAGGACGGCACCGTCACCCTGGGCCGCCTCGCCGCCTACGTCCGCGACAAGCGCGTACCGCTGGAACTCTGCCCCACCTCCAACCTCCAGACGGGCGCGGCCAGTTCCTATGCGGAGCACCCCATCGGACTGCTGCGGAAGCTGCACTTCCGGGCGACCGTCAACACCGACAACCGGCTGATGAGCGGCACCAGTATGAGCCGCGAATTCGAGCACCTGGTCGGCACGTTCGGCTACACGCTCGACGACATGCAGTGGTTCACCGTCAATGCGATGAAATCAGCATTCATTCCTTTCGATGAACGACTGGCCATGATCAACGACGTGATCAAGCCCGGATACGCCGAGCTGAAATCCGAATGGCTGTTCCGTTAGGCCGCGTTGACCAGCCGTTACGCCGCACACGACGGCTGGTATTCGTACGCGGGTGCGGCATGGCAACGGCCGGGAGTCCCGAATTCCCGGCCGTTTCGCTGTTTGCCACGCGGAATGCTCTCTCGATACGTTTTTGAACCGCTCAAGTCCCCGTTCACAAGGACGCATTGACAATGAAGCAGTCCACCGCCAGGACCCTCGGTGTCGCCGCTCTCGGTGCCGCTTTCGCCGCCGCCGGAGCCGGTGCCGCCCACGCGGCCACCCCCGACGCCGCCGGCGCGCTCGGCACCGTCGGCAAGACCCTGCCCGTCTCGTCCCCGGAGACGCTGACGCAGGGCGCGGGCGCGGTCACCAACACGCTGTCCAGCGCCACCCCCGCCGTGCAGCAGGCGACCGGCCAGCTCCAGGGCCAGGCGAGCGGCCTCCTCGGCGGCCTCCCGGTCAACGGCCTCGCCACCAACTCGCTGCCCACCAGCGGCCTTCCGCTGGGCGCGCTGCCCCTCGGCGGTCTCCCGCTGGGCGGCTGACGCCCGGCCCACCGCAGCCCCGCGGGGGCGTACCGACTCCGGTCGGTACGCCCCCGCGGGTGTGTCAGCGGCCCGTGGTCACCAGCCCTGGCGGGCCGACTCCTCGCTCGGCAGCAGGATCCACAGCGCCAGATACACCAGGAACTGCGGGCCCGGCAGCAGACACGACAGCACGAAGATCAACCGCATCGTGCCGTTGGAGGTGCCGAAGCGCCGGGCCAGCGCCGCGCACACACCGCCGAGCATCCGTCCGTCGGCGGGGCGGGCAAGGGGGGCGGTCATGATGGCTCCTTCACACATTTCGGTCGTCGTCCCGGGGCCGTCGCGCACCGGCTCCGGCGGCCACGAGATCCTCGCGGCGTCGCCCCGGCGCACTGCCCGACACCCTCCACGCTACGGGCGGGACAGCGGTGAGGCGTCGCTCCACGGGGCGATCCCGACCCTGGGAATCGTCGGGGTCGACCCCTGGCCCGCCTCCGTACGCCCCGCCGCGCGCCGCCCCGCACCGGTGGCCCGGCGCCGCAGTCTGGCCCGCGCCGCGGGCACCACCAGCAGATGCACCAGGGCCGCACCCAGCGAGTTCAGCAGTACCGCGTCCACATCCGCGACCCGGCCCGGCACCCCGGTCTGGAGCAGTTCGATCCCCAGCGAGATCAGCGCGGTCGCCGCCACCGTACGGGTCAGCGACACCAGCGGGGACACCACGAGCCGGCCGCCCGCCAGCGGCAGCAGCGCCCCGAGCGGCGCCAGCAGCAGCAGTGCCGAGCCGAGGCGCAGCACCGCGTGCCAGGGGCCGAGCGCCAGATCGGCGCGGATCCCGGCGAACGGATGGACGTTGGGCGGGCTCACCCACGGCACGTCCAGCGGGCGCAGCGCAAGCCAGGCGACCAGCAGAAGATGCGCGGTGAGGAGGATGCCTCCGGCCGCCCGCAGGCGTGGATCGGAGGAGTCGGCATAGGGGCCTTGACGCTGCACGATCCCCAAGACGCCAGGTCCCGCGCCTGCGGTTCCCCCTCGGCGCGGACCGTACCCGAGGGGACGGCGTGATGTGCGGCACGGACGGTGGGACGGCCTAGAAGGTGACCTTGGTGCTGGGTGGGGCGGTGGAGCCGGGGCGGGAGCGGAGTTCGGCGGGGCAGGAGTAGCGGCGCAGCGGTTCCTCGCCGGGGCCGCCCAGCACCACCCCGCCCTTCCCATCCGAGGCGGCCGACCCGGCCAGCGTGCACACCAACTGCGCCAGCGCGTACGAGCCGAGGTCCTCCGGCGGGGTGGCCAGCCGCAGCGCCTCGGCCGGGTCGCCGCCGCGCGGCCCCGTCACCGAGATCCCGTCCGGTACGTCGGTGGTGTATCCGGCCCGGCGCTCCTGGACGGGCGGCCGGGCGGCCAGTTCGGCGAGCAGGGCGCGGGCCACCGGCAGCGCGGCGTCGGAGTCGGGCCCGGTGAGCGGCACCGTGCGGTCCACCGTCACCAGTTGCGAGGTGCACACCAGGAAGAGCCGCTCCGGCACACCGCCGCTGCGGGGCTGCACCTGCGGCCCGGACAGGGCGCAGGAGGCGCGGGACGGCGCCGGGCCGAAGTCGGTGGGCACCTCGGTGGAGCGGATACCGCAGCCCGCCAGCAGCGCCGGAAGCAGCAGCAGCGCCCCCGCGGCGGCCCGGCGGCGAGCAGTGCGCGAGCGGTACGGGCGTGGGGCGCCGGGTACCGCGGATCGGGCCGCCACGCGTTTCGTCTCGCCGTTCACCGGCCGGCCCCTTCCGCGTCCGAGCCGCCGTCCCGGTCGCCCCCGGCGCTCACGCCGCCGGCTCCGGGATCGTCGTCGGGGGCTTCGGCCTCGCGCGGGTCGTCCGGGTCGGCGGTGTCGCGGGGCAGGCGGAGGGTGAAGACGGCGCCGCCCTCTGGGGAGTTGGCGGCACTGATCGCACCGCGGTGGATGCGGGCGTTCTCCATGGCGATGGACAGCCCGAGTCCGCTGCCGTCGGAACGCGGGCGGGACGCGCTCGCCTTGTAGAAGCGGTCGAAGACATGCGGCAGGACCTCCTCCGGGATGCCCGGCCCGTGGTCCCGTACCGCGATGACGATGTCGCCCGCGTCCCCGCTGCCGCCCGGCCCCGCCGTACCGGGGGCGGGGGCCGTGCTGACCGAGACGCGGACCGGGGAGCCGCCGTGCTTGAGGGCGTTGCCGATGAGGTTGGCGAGGATCACATCGAGGCGGCGCGGGTCGAGCCGGGCGATCAGGCCGCGCTCCGCGTTGAGCTCCACCGCGTCCAGCCAGGCCCTGGCGTCGATACAGGCGGTGATCTGGTCGGCCACATCCACGTCGTCCAGGACGAGGCGGGCGGTGCCCGCGTCGAAGCGGGTGACCTCCATCAGGTTCTCCACCAGGTCGTTCAGCCGCCGGGTCTCGCTCACCACCAGCCGTACCGCGGGCTCGATCATCGGGTCGATACCGCCGGTCTCGGCGTCCAGCTCCTCCTCCAGCACCTCGGTGACGGCGGTGATCGCGGTGAGCGGGGTGCGCAGCTCATGCGACATGTCGGCGACGAAGCGGCGCGAGGCCTGCTCCCGCGCACTCATGTCGTCGACCCGCTTCTCCAGGGACTCCGCGGCCCGGTTGAACGTCCGTGACAGCTCGGCCAGTTCATCGGTGCCGGAGACCCGCAGCCGGGTGTCGAGCTTGCCTTCGCCGAGCCGCCGCGCCGCCACCCCCAGCCGGTGCACCGGCTTCAGTACGGTCGTCGCCGCGGCCTGCGCCAGCAGCGCCGAACCGATCAGGGCCAGCGCGGTGGCGATCCCCAGCGACCAGGCCAGCGAGCCCAGGTCCTTGGCCTCCGGCTCCAGCGACTTCAGCATGTAGCCGGTCGGCCCGTCCCCGCTCATCCGCGCCCCGCCCACCAGATACGGCGTGCCGTGGTCGCTGATCCGCTGCCAGTACAGGTGGTAGACGCCGGCGCCCTTGCCGCCCGGCTGCTTCTTCGCGACCGCCTTGCGCAGCGCCCGCGGAACGTCCTGGAGGGTGAAGGCGTCCAGGTCGGAGGTGCCGGCCACCGGTTCGCCGTGGTCGTTGACGGAGATCAGCAGCACCGTGAAGTGCTGGCCCGTGCTGGCCATCTGCCGTGCGCTGTGCTCCAGTTCGTCCTGCGTGGGATGCGGCGGCAGCACCCCGGCGTGGGTCTGGAGCTCCTGCTCGAAGTCGTTGAGCGCGGCGTCCTGCGCGCGGGTCAGCACCGCCTCGCGGTTCAGCCAGTACGCGATGCCGGAGGCGGAGACCGCGGCGGTGAGCGCGACCAGGCCGAAGACCACCACCAGCCGCAGCCGCAGACTGGTGCTGCGCCGGCGCCGCCGCGCCCGTGCCTCGGCGCGTATCTCCTCGCGCCTGCCCGCCTTCTCCGGTGCGGGTCCGGGGGCGTCGGGGGCGGGGTCCGGGTCGGCGGGGCGGCCGGGGGTCTCGTCCAGCGAATCCGTCACTGAGGGGTGTCCAGCCGGTATCCGACTCCGCGCACCGTGCGGATCAGGGTCGGCGAGGACGGCACGTCCTCCACCTTGGCGCGCAGCCGCTGCACACAGGCGTCGACCAGCCGGGAATCGCCCAGGTAGTCGTGCTCCCACACCAGGCGCAGCAACTGCTGGCGGGAGAGCGCCTGCCCCGGCCGCCGGCTCAGCTCCAGCAGCAGCCGCAGCTCGGTCGGCGTGAGCTGGAGGTCCTCGCCGTTCTTGGTGACGGTCATCGCGGCCCGGTCGATGACCAGGCTGCCGAACGACGCCGAGTCATTGGCCTCGCGTTCCCCGCGGCGCAGCACCGCCCGGATCCGGGCGTCCAGCACCCGGCCCTGGACAGGCTTCACCACATAGTCGTCGGCACCGGACTCCAGACCCACGACCACGTCGATGTCGTCGCTGCGCGCGGTGAGCAGGATGATCGGCAACTGGTCGGTGCGGCGGATCCGGCGGCACACCTCGAAGCCGTCGATCCCGGGCAGCATCACGTCCAGCACGATCAGGTCCGGCCGCTGCTCGCGCAGCAGCTTCAGACCGTCCTCACCGGTGGCAGCGGTCGCCACCCGGTGGCCCTGCCGCGTCAGCGACAGCTCCAGGGCCGTACGGATGGCGTCGTCGTCCTCGATCAGCAACAGGGAAGGCACGAGTCACATTCTGGCCCATGGTGCCGCCATGTATCGACCTCCCCTCCACAACCTCCGCCTTGGCACCCCGGCATCCCCCCACAAACCCGCGCCCCCGGCGGACCCGTCCCGGGGCCTGCGGTGGGCGCCACGACGGGCCCGGGGACCCCTGTGACAGGCCTGTGACAGTCGGCAGACAACCCGATGAAGTGGCCCGTGCAGAGTTCTGTCCACAGCACGGAACCGGAACTCCAACGACGGGGGGCGCGAGATGAGCACGCTGCACAGCACCACCACGAGCGCAGTGGTCACGCGCCTGCACGACGCCGCTCAGCGGAGCTCCGGCAAGTACGAGAAGTCCGGTGCTGATCGGGGTACCTCCCTGCTCGAACGGAGCCGAGAGCTCGGGGGAGGGCGGGGGTGCGCTCGCGGCACCGGGCGTCAGCACGCCGGGTACATGACGGTGGTCGACGCGCACCAGGGGGAGGCTCACGGGGGAGCCGTGTACGGCCCGGGGGAGCGTTCCGGGGGCGGGACGGCGGACGCCGAAGCGGCGTTCACCGCCTACGTCCGGGAGCGCCGGTCCTCCCTGTACGCCACCGCCTACCACCTCACCGGGGACCGCTACGAGGCGGAGGACCTCCTCCAGAGCGCCCTCTTCTCCACGTACCGGGCCTGGGACCGGATCAGTGACAAGGCGGCCGTCGGCGGCTATCTGCGCCGCACCATGACCAATCTGCACATCAGCGCCTGGCGGCGGCGCAAGCTCAACGAGTACCCGACCGAGGAACTGCCGGAGACCGCCGGTGACACGGACGCGATGCGCGGCACCGAGCTGCGCGCCGTGCTGTGGCAGGCGCTCGCCCGGCTGCCCGAACTCCAGCGCACCATGCTGGTCCTGCGCTACTACGAGGGCCGCACGGACCCGGAGATCGCGGACATCCTCGACATCAGCGTGGGCACGGTGAAGTCCAGCATCTGGCGCTCGCTGCGCCGGCTGCGCGAGGACGAGGTCCTCAGCTTCGGCCGTGACCAGGAGGAGTCCTTCGGCGAACTGGTCGCCTGAGGATTACGGGCCCGCAGGGGGAGAGCACGGGGGAAAGGGCCCGGCAGTACGGGGGAACGGGGGAACACGGGGGGACGCGGCTCACGGGGGAGAAGCCGAAGCCGCGGACGAAGAAGCAGGACCGGAGGGACGGGGGGTCCATCCGGTCCTGCTTCGCTGTTGTGCCGTGCCTTCCGGCCTCAGCCCGCGGCGGGGGTGTGGTCGCGGTCGGGCCGGGCGGCGGCGGGTCCGGTACCGGGGCGGTGGGACTCGGCGGCCGCGGTCAGCCGGGACAGCGCCTCGTCCCGGGTGCACGGGTGGGCGCCCAACTCCGCCTGGTGCGCGACGATCTGGCGCTCGGCCCGCATCAGCCACCAGCCCCGACGCAGCAGGAACGGCACCGGCTTGCGGCTCTCCCGCAGATCGCGCAGCAGCCTGCGGCGGAAGGTGGTCGACGGCCGGCCGCGCAGGCACAGCGCGTCCGCCAGCAGCCCCGCCGCGCGGCAGCGCGCCACGATCTCCGCGGCGAAGATGCCCTCCGCGATGAAGAGCGGCGCCCCCTCGACGTCCAGCGTCCGCTCACCGGTGCGGGCGCTGCGCGAGATGTCGTACACCGGCACCGTGGCGCGGCCCTGGTGGCAGAGTGCGGTGACGGTGGCGAGCGCGGCCTCGGCGTCCCAGGCGGCGGGTGCGTCCCAGTCGGTGTCCGAAGTGCCCGGCACCAGCGGCAGCGTGGGGTCGTCGCCCTCCTTGTAGAAGTCGTCCAGGGCGAGGACGGGCAGACCGCTGCGGGTGGCGAAGGAGGACTTGCCGGTGCCGGACGGCCCGCACAGCAGCACGACCCGGGTGGGTATCGGGGGATGCGAAGTCACGAGATACCAGTGTGCGGCATCCGGGCCGCCCGGCCGAGACCGCGGGTCGACTTTGGCCGACCCGGTCACGCTCCACTACGCTCTCAACTACCCTTAGTAAGCGTCCGATTACCCAACCGGCTGGACAGGTGGCACCCATGGCCCGTAGCGCACGACACGCAGCCCCCCACACCCCCGCCGCCCGAAGTGCCGTACTGCGGGCGGGACTTGCTCTGACGGCCGCCGGGGTGGCGCTCGGGGCCGGGGCGGGGGCCGCCGCCGCGGACGAGCCGGCCGCCAACGGCTCCGGCGGGCAGCCGACTTCGGCCGGCCAGGTCGATGTGCCCGCCGCGGGGCGGGTGCTGACGGATTCCGTGGGGCACGCCGTGGGGCCCGTCACCGAGCTGACCCTCGACCCGCTCGCCGGTACCGGGGTCGACCCGCTGGACAACGGACTCGGCACCCAGATCGCCGACTTCAAGCCCGTCTCCACCAAGGCGGTGACCGGGCTGGTGACCGGCGGCGGCTCGGTCAGCACCCTGCCCGTGGTGGGCCAGGCGGCCGGCCTCCTCACCCGCTGAGCCGCGCGCCACCCGCTGCGGCCGCCAAGCCCCCGCGTGTGCTTGGCAGTTGACGATGGCGATACCGAACCGCCCGCGACCGGGCCGGCACACCGTGCCGGCTCGGTCGCGTCGTGTCCGGTCTCAGTACGCCGAGCCGGAGGCGCCCAGCGAACCGGTGGGGTGCCAGACCGTCTTCGTCTCCAGGAAGGCCGTCAGGCGGTGGATGCCCGGGTCGGCCGTCCAGTCCCGCGCGGTGTCCGCGGGCCGCGGGCGCAGGACCCGCTTCAGGTTGTCCGCCGCCGCGACCTCCAGCTCCTGGGCGAGGCCCGCGTCGGCGCCCGTCAGATCGATCGCGTTGACGTCCTGGTGGGCGGCGAGCGGGGCGGCGATCTCCGCGGTGCGCCCGGACAGCATGTTGACCACACCGCCCGGCAGATCGGAGGTGGCCAGCACCTCCGAGAGGGACAGCGCCGGCAGCGGGCACCGCTCGGCGGCCACCACCACCGCCGTGTTGCCGGTGGCGATCACCGGTGCCAGTACCGAGACCAGGCCCAGCAGCGCCGAGTCCTGCGGGGCGAGTACCGCGACCACACCCGTCGGCTCCGGCGAGGAGAGGTTGAAGAACGGGCCCGCGACCGGGTTGCCGCCGCCCGCCACCTGGGCGATCTTGTCGGTCCAGCCCGCGTACCAGACCCAGCGGTCGATCGCCGCGTCCACCTGCGCCGCGGCCCGCGCCCGGGAGACGCCCTCGGCCTCGGCGACCTCGGCGGCGAACTGCTCGTGCCGCCCCTGGAGCATCTCCGCGATCCGGTACAGGATCTGCCCGCGGTTGTACGCCGTCGCCCCGGACCAGCCGCCGAAGGCCTTGCGGGCGGCGACCACCGCGTCCCGGGCGTCCTTGCGGGAGGCGCGCGGCGCGTTCGCCAGCCACTCGCCGCCGCCCTCGCCCGCCGCTCCGGACGCCGTGCTTCCCGTCGTCACCTGGTACACCCGGCCGCTCTCGCTGCGGGGGAACTTGCCCCCGATGTACAGCTTGTAGGTCTTGAAGACGCCCAGCCGCTGCCGGTCCCGCGTCTCCGTACGGTCACGCTCAGACATCGAGGTAGGCCTCCAGACCGTGGCGGCCGCCCTCGCGGCCGAAGCCCGACTCCTTGTAGCCGCCGAAGGGCGAGGTCGGGTCGAACTTGTTGAACGTGTTGGACCAGACGACGCCCGCGCGGAGCTTGTTCGCCACCGCCAGGATGCGGGAGCCCTTCTCCGTCCAGATGCCCGCCGACAGGCCGTACTGCGTGTTGTTGGCCTTCGCCACCGCCTCCTCCGGAGTGCGGAACGTCAGCACCGAGAGCACCGGGCCGAAGATCTCGTCCCGCGCCACGGTGTGCGCCTGGCTGACGCCGGTGAAGAGGGTGGGCGCGAACCAGTAGCCGGCGGACGGGAGTTCACAGGGGGCGGTCCAGCGCTCGGCGCCCTCCGCCTCGCCCGTCTCTGCCAGCGCGGTGATCCGGGCCAGTTGCTCGGCCGAGTTGATCGCCCCGAGGTCGGTGTTCTTGTCGAGCGGATCACCGATGCGGAGCGTGGACAGGCGCCGCTTCAGGGAGTCCAGCACCTCCTCGGCGACGGACTCCTGCACCAGCAGCCGGGAGCCCGCACAGCACACCTGGCCCTGGTTGAAGAAGATGCCGGTGACGATGCCCTCGACCGCCTGGTCCACGGGCGCGTCGTCGAAGACGATGTTGGCGCCCTTGCCGCCCAGCTCCAGGGTGAGCTTCTTGCGGGTACCGGCGACGGTCCGCGCGATGGCCTTGCCGACGGCGGTGGAACCGGTGAACGCCACCTTGTCCACGTCCGGGTGGCCGACCAGCGCGGCGCCCGTGTCGCCGTAACCCGGCAGGATGTTGACGACGCCCCTGGGCAGCCCCGCCTGACGGCAGATGTCCGCGAAGAAGAGCGCGGACAGCGGAGTGGTCTCGGCCGGCTTCAGCACGACGGTGTTGCCGGTGGCGAGCGCCGGGGCGATCTTCCAGGCCAGCATCAGCAGGGGGAAGTTCCACGGGATGACCTGGCCCGCCACCCCCAGCGGCTTCGGGGCCGCTCCGAACCCGGCGTGCTCCAGCTTGTCCGCCCAGCCCGCGTAGTAGAAGAAGTGCGCGGCCACCAGCGGCAGATCGGCGTCCCGGGTCTCCCGGATCGGCTTGCCGTTGTCCAGGGTCTCCAGGACGGCCAGCTCCCGCGAGCGCTCCTGGATGATCCGGGCGATCCGGAAGAGGTACTTGGCGCGCTCCGAACCCGGCAGCGCCGACCAGCCCTCGAACGCCCGGCGGGCCGCCTGCACCGCCCGCTCCACATCCGCCGCACCGGCCCGCGCGACCTCGGAGAGCACCTCCTCGGTGGACGGCGAGACGGTCTTGAACACCCGCCCGTCCGCGGCCTCGGCGAACTCGCCGTCGATGAACAGCCCGTAGGACGACGCGAGGTCCACATGCGAACGGGACTCGGGCGCGGGCGCGTAGTCGAAGGGGGAGGCGGCGGCGGAGCGCGGTACGGGGGCGGAGGCGGGGGCCGGCGGCTGCTTGTGCGCGGCGGCCGGCTTCGGCTTCGGCTGCGGCTTCGCGGCGGTCTGCTTCGCCTTGGGGGCCTGCTTCGCCTTGGGGGCCTGCTTCGCCTTGGCGGGCTGCGCGGCCTTCGCGGTCTTCTTCGGCTTGGAGCCGGTGCGCTGCTGCGCGGCCTGCGACTTGTCGTTGGTCATGGGATCTCAGTCCACCGTCACATAGTCGGGGCCGGAGTAGCGCCCGGTGGTCAGCTTCTGGCGCTGCATCAGCAGGTCGTTCAGGAGGGAGGAGGCGCCGAAACGGAACCAGTGGTTGTCCAGCCAGTCCCCGCCCGCCGTCTCGTTCACCAGCACCAGGAACTTCACGGCGTCCTTGGCGGTGCGGATGCCGCCGGCCGGCTTCACCCCGACCTGGACCCCGGTCTGGGCGCGGAAGTCGCGTACCGCCTCCAGCATCAGCAGGGTGTTCGCGGGGGTGGCGTTCACCCCGACCTTGCCGGTGGACGTCTTGATGAAGTCGGCGCCCGCGATCATGCCGAGCCAGGACGCACGGCGGATGTTGTCGTACGTGGACAGCTCGCCCGTCTCGAAGATGACCTTCAACCGGGCTGTGCCGCAGGCCGACTTCACGGCGCGGATCTCCTCGTACACCTTGAGGTAGTCCCCGGCCAGGAAGGCACCGCGGTCGATGACCATGTCGATCTCGTCCGCCCCGGCGGCCACCGCCTCCCGGACGTCGGCCAGCTTCACCTCCAGGGCGGCCCGGCCCGCGGGGAAGGCGGTCGCCACCGAGGCGACGCGGATGCCGGTACCGGCGACGGCCTCCTTGGCGACGGCCACCATGTCCGGGTAGACGCAGAGGGCGGCGACGCGCGGCGCGGAGCGGTCCGTCGGATCCGGGTGGGCGCCCTTGGCGGCCAGCGACCTGACCTTGCCCGGGGTGTCCGCGCCCTCCAGGGTGGTCAGGTCGATCATGGAGATCGCCAGGTCGAGGGCGTAGGCCTTGGCCGTGGTCTTGATCGAACGGGTGCCGAGCGAGGCGGCTCTGGCCTCCAGGCCGACGGCGTCGACGCCCGGCAGGCCGTGCAGGAATCGGCGCAGGGTGCTGCCGGACGACGCCACCTCGGCGAAGGCGTCCGGCGCGGGCTGCGCTTGAGCGGTGGTGGGCATGGTCACGAGGGGAGCATATCTACGCGCGTAGCGGCTGGACAAGGGGCGGATCGGGACAGAGGAGGGCGGCGGAACGGAGTGCGCGGGGGCGGTGCGGCGGCCGGGATTCCGGAGGCGGTGCGCGGTCGGGCACAATCGCAGCATGACGACGCCCGACCCGAAGCCGGGGTCCACCGGCCCGCAGCAGGAGACCCCTGCACAGCCGGAGAGCGACTCCCCCGCATCGCAGCAGAGCACCCCCGCACCGCAGCAACCCCCTGCGTCCGCGGGCCGGTCCGAGGCGGCGGAACCGAAGGCGGAACCCAAGGCGGAGGCGGGCGACGCCGAACCGGCCTTCGCCGACCGGGTGTTCAGGTCGTCCACCGCGATCGGCGGCGGGGTGGCGCTGCTCGCACTCGTCGGCTGGCTCGGCATCGACGCGGTGGTCCGCGGCGAGGGCCGCACCCCGTGGGTCGCGCTCGCCGTGCTGCTCTGCCTCCTCCCGCTGATCGCCGCCTTCACCCTGCGCCCCGCGGTGTACGTCAACGACAACCGGCTCCGCGTCCGCAACCCGTTCCGCACCATCACCCTGCCCTGGTCCGCCGTCTCCGGACTCCGCTCCGGCTACACCAACGAGGTCTTCGACCAGGCCGGCACCAAGTACCAGATGTGGGCGCTGCCCGTCTCGCTGCGGGCCCGTAAGAAGGCCGGACGCGAGCGGGTGCGGGCCGAGCAGGGTGCGGCGCGGCCCGGCGGCGGTACGCGGGACGGGCGGGGGCGGGTGGCCGGGGGCGGGCAGTTGGGTCGCGGCGCCCGTACCGCGCAGCGCCCCGGGGTCGATCCGACCCGGGCGCCCACCGACAAGACCATGGACGACCTGCGCGAACTCCAGGAGGCGCGGGCCGCGAGCCCCGGCGCGCAGGGGGAGCCCGTGGTGCGCTGGGCCTGGGAGTTCCACGGGCCGGTACTCGCCGGGCTCGTCCTGCTGATCGTGCTGCTCGCGACGGGTTGAGCGGAACGCCGGGGGCTCAGGGGGTGCTTCTCAGGGCGAGCCCCGCCAGACGATCAGCAGATACGCGCCCCAGTACGCGGAGCAGGCCACCGCGCCGCCCACCGTCACCACCGCGTACCGGCGGCTGGCGCGGGCCAGTACCAGGGCGATGGGGAGCAGCAGGGGGAAGCCCGGCATCAGGAAGCGGGCGCGCGGGGTGAAGACGCCGCCGCTGCCCAGGGTGATCAGCAGCAGCAGCCCGGTGAAGAGCAGCAGCGGCAGCGGCTGCCGGTCGGCCACCGACAGCAGGAACAGCAGGGTGCTCACGATCAGCGTCGACGCCACCACCACCAGCCAGAGTTGGGGTCTCGGCTGCACGGTGAAGAGTTCGCTGAGCCAGTGCCAGGTCACGGCGCCGCCGTCCCACTGGTTGTGCCACCGCTCCTGCACCGCGAAGTAGCCGTCCCAGCGGCCCAGCCGCACCCCCACCCAGGCGAGATAGCCGAGCCAGCCCAGCGGGGCGAGGAGGGTGCCGGCCAGGACCCGGCCGGAGAAGTGGCGCCGCAGCGTCAGCAGGCCCGTCACCGCGACCGCGCCCGCCACCGCCGCCCCCGTCGGCCGGGTCAGCCCGCACAGCGCCGCCAGCGAACCGGCCCACACCCAGCGGCCCGTCAGCACCGCGTACAGCGACCAGGCGGCCAGTGCCGTGAACAGTGATTCGGTGTACCCCATCCACTGCACGGTGGCCGTCGGCAGCGCCGCCCACAGCACCGCCAGCAGGATGCCCACCCGCCGCCCGTACAGCTTGTCGCCGACCGCGAACACGCCCCAGGCCGCGGCCAGTGAGGACACCACCGCGATACCGAACGCGGCGCCGGTCACCGAGGCCGGGGTGAGGGTGTGCAGGGCCCGGGACGCCATCGGGAACAGCGGGAAGAAGGCGAGGTCGCTGTGGCGGGTCAGGGTGTGCGCGTAGCCCTCGGTGGCGATCCGCGCGTACCAGACGCTGTCCCATTCCTCGGACAGCATCGGCCACATGTCCATCCGGAGCGAGCTGGTCCAGTGCCGCAGCACCAGCAGCCCCACCAGCCGCACCCCGACATACGCGGCCAGCGCGGGGGCGGCCCGCCGCAGCGACTTCAGCAGGGCGTCGCGCAGGGTACGGCGGCGGGGCGGGGCGGCCCGGGTGGCACCGGTACGGGGTGCGGCGGCGCCGGTGCCGCCGGCGGGTGCGGTGCCGCCGGTGCGCGTGCCGGAGGGGGATGCGGACGGGGGGCGGTAGGTCACGGGGGAGGCTCCAGGGGCGCGGGTATCTGCCCGTGGAGCCTGCCTCCGGGGAGTGGGGCGGTGTGTGTGTGCCGTGGCCCGGGCGGCGGAAATCACCCGAGGGGACGAGTCGCCTCTGACGGGGGCGGGTTCGTTCTGGGTCGGTTTGTTCTTGTTCAGGTGGTTCAGGTGGTTCAGGTGGTTCAGGTGGTTCGGGTGGTTCGCCGGGTCAGAGGCCCGCGGCTTGGGTGAAGGCGGACTTGAGGGTGGTGAGGTGGGTCCTGGCCTGGGCGCGGATGGCGGGGAGGTCCTGGGGGGTGGGGACGGGGAGGACCAGTTCCAGGTAGCACTTGAGCTTGGGCTCGGTGCCGCTGGGGCGGACGATCACTCGGGCGGTGAACTCGCCGTCCAGCGTGTACCGCAGGCCGTCGGTGGGCGGCAGGCGGTCCGTGCCCCGGGAGAGGTCCTCGGCGCGGGTCACCCGCAGGCCCGCCAGTTCGGTCGGCGGGTGTGCGCGGAGGCGGCGCATGGCGTTCTCGATCACGGCCAAGTCGGCGACGCGGAAGGAGAGTTGGTCGGTGGCGTGCAGGCCGTGCGCCACCGCGAGGTCGTCCAGCAGGTCGAGGAGGGTGCGGCCCTTCCCCTTGAGGACGGAGGCCAGTTCGGCGACGAGCAGGGCCGCGGTGATGCCGTCCTTGTCGCGTACCCCGTCGGGGTCGACGCAGTAGCCGAGAGCCTCCTCGTAGCCGTAGCGGAGGCCCTCGACCCGGGCGATCCACTTGAAGCCGGTGAGGGTCTCCTCGTGGCGTACGCCGGCGGCCGCGGCGATACGGGCGAGGAGGGAGGAGGAGACGATGGATTCGGCGAAGACGGGGGGGTGGGGGGCGGTTCCGGCTTCGGTTCCGGGGACCGGTTCGGTGGGGCGGTCGGTGAGGTGGGCTGCCAGGAGGGCGCCGACCTCGTCTCCGCGGAGCATCCGCCAGCCGCCGTCCGCTTCGGGGGTCGGCACGGCCACCGCGCAGCGGTCCGCGTCCGGGTCGTTGGCGATGATCAGGTCGGCGGGCGTGCCCTCGGCCGCGGTACGGCGTGCGGTGGCGAAGGACAGGTCCATCGCACCCGGCTCCTCCGGGTTCGGGAACGCCACCGTGGGGAACTCCGGGTCGGGCTCGGCCTGTTCGGCCACCTGTACGGGGGTCGGGAAGCCGGCGCGGGCGAACGCCGCGAGCAGGGTGTCGCGGCCGACGCCGTGCATCGCGGAGTAGACGACGCGGGCGGTGCGGGGCGAGCCGGGCGCCAGTACGGCGTCCGTACGGGCCAGATAGGCGTCCAGTACGTCCTCGCCGAGCACCGTCCAGCCCTCGGTCGGGCGCAGCACCCCGGGGAGCGGGCCGACCTCGGCGATCCGGGCGGCGATGGCCGCGTCGGCGGGCGGGACGATCTGGGAGCCGTCGCCCAGATACACCTTGTAGCCGTTGTCCCGGGGCGGGTTGTGGCTCGCGGTGACCTCCACCCCGGCCACCGCGCCGAGGTGCCGGATGGCGAACGCGAGCACGGGGGTGGGCAGGGGGCGGGGGAGGACCGCGGCGCGCAGGCCCGCACCGGTCATCACGGCGGCGGTGTCGCGGGCGAAGTCGGCGGACTTGTGGCGGGCGTCGTAGCCGATCACCACCAGGCCGCCGGCGGTGGCGGGGTCCGAGTTCAGGTGGGCGGCGAGGCCGGCGGCGGCGCGGATCACCACGGAGCGGTTCATCCGGAGGGGGCCGGCGCCGAGTTCGCCTCTGAGGCCGGCGGTGCCGAACTGGAGGGTGCCGGCGAAGCGGGACCTCAACTCGTCCCAGTCCTCGGCCTTCATCAGGGCGGCGAGTTCCGCGCGGGTGTCCGGGTCGGGGTCCTCGGCCAGCCAGGTGCGGGCCTGGAGGGGGAGGTCTTGGGGCACGGGGTCTCCCTGCGGGGTCGCTGCGCTGTGCTTGGGCGGGTCGGGGGGGCTTGCTTCGCTTTGCGGGTGCGGGTGCGGGTGCGGGTGCGGGTGCGGGTGCGGGCTCGCTCTCGCTTTGCTTTGGCTGCCGGTTTCGGGGGGCGGGGGTGTGGGGGGGGGGGGGGGGGGGCTGGCGGGGGAGGGAAGGAGGGGAGGCGGGGGA
>NZ_JBHVRR010000024.1:0-66219 GCF_042885635.1 Streptomyces sp. NPDC058045
TTTATAACACCCCCCCCCCCAGCCCCGCACCCGGGGCCCGGGCATGGGTCCCCCCGCTTTTCCGGCACCCGTCCGCCCACTCAGCCGAGGCGGTACGGGTCGCCGTGACCTGCCAGTGCGGCGGCGGGTCCAGGCCGCCCGCGGCACGGCTGTCACCCGGGCGCCGGCACAGGCGACGGTGAGCAGCGGACCGGCGAGTACGGCACCGCCGAACAGTCCGAACAGTCCGAACAGGCCGAGTAGGCCGAGTGGGGTGCGGCGGTGCGGGCGGGCCGGTGAACTCGCCGGTGGGCGTGGGCCGTTGGGGGATGCGGAGACTTCGGGCCGGGGCGGTCAGGCGCGGCGCGGGGAGGCCAGGAGGTAGCGGCGGGCGGTGCGGGGCTCGGTGTGCTCTCCGGTCTGCCAGCCCGCCGCCTCCAGTGCCGCCGCACACCGCCGCAGCTCCCCGGGCCCCGGCGCGTCCACCGCGACGGCCTCCGGCTGAGGGGTGGCCGTCACCCGGTACCCGGGGCGGGACGGCAGCCGGGGCGGGCAGCCGGCGGCCTCCAGGGCGAGCGCGGCGGCCTGCACCAGATGCGTACGCTCCCAGCCGCAGGGCAGTTCGGTGGCGCCGTCCGGGCGGGTCATCCGGCGCAGCTCCAGCAGCCCCTGCCAGGCGGACCGCACCTGCCGCGCCCGCTCGGCCCCACCGTCCGCCCCGTCCCCGTCGCCGTCCGGTCCGTCTTCGGTACCGGTGCGGGCGGTGAACGGGGCCTGTACGGCGGCCGGTTGACCGGGTGGGGGAGTGGCGGGCGGTGACGGCGGCTGGGCGGGCTGCTCGCGGAGGCGGTGGCCGGCCGGGGTGAGGAAGTGGTCGTGCGGCGGGCGGGGGTGGCGGAAGGCGAGACCGAGGCGGACCAGGGCGGCCAACTGCGCCGGGGTGCCGCGGACCCGCCCGGTGTCCGGGGCGGCGGCGGCGATCAGCCGCCGCTGCGCCGCCGTCGGCTGACGTGCCATCGCGCCCCTCCCGTCCGTCCACCCCTGCTGATGTGCAGCCTACGTTCGGGGTCTGACATTCCAGCCGGCGAGCACCGGCCGCCCGTGCTCGGTGCTGAGGCGGCACACCGTGCCCGTCGCCAACTGGAACAGCGCGCCCTGCCGCGGGCCGAGGCCCAGGCGGCGCGCGGTGAGCACCCGCAGGAAGTGGCCGTGCGCCACCAGGACCACGCTGCCCTCCGCGTTGCCGAGGGCCGCGTCCACCGTGGACAGCATCCGGTCGGCCCGCGTCCCCACCTCCTCGGGGCTCTCCCCGGGGTGCTCGGGGCCGCCCGGCTCCACCCCGTCCTCGAAGAGGTACCAGCCGGGGCGGCCGCGGTGGATCTCGGCGGTGGTGACCCCCTCGTAGGCGCCGTAGTCCCACTCGCGGAGGTCGGGGTCGACGCGGGCGCCGGGGAGGCCGGCGAGTTCCGCGGTGCGGCGGGCGCGGAGCATGGGGCTGGTGAAGGCCGCCGCGATGTGGTGCGAGGTGAGCAGCGGGGCGAGGGCGCGGGCCTGTGCCTCCCCGTCCTCGGTGAGCGGCACATCGGTGAAGCTGGTGTGCCGTCCCGAGCGCGACCACTCGGTCTCGCCGTGCCGGACGAGCAGCAGGTCACCCATCGCGGCCTCCCTTCCTCGTACGGTCCGGGCCGCTCCTCCGATCTTCGCCGATCGGCGCGGTACGCACCCGTCGGCCGCCTACTGCCGGTACCCGGCGAGGAAGCGGCCGATGCGGCTGATCGCGGCGTCCAGGTCGTCGGCGTGCGGGAGGGTGAGGATGCGGAAGTGGTCGGTGTGCGGCCAGTTGAAGCCGGTGCCCTGGACCACCTGGATCTTCTCCCGCAGCAGCAGGTCCAGTACGAAGCGCTCGTCGTCGTGGATGGGGTGCACCGCGGGGTCGATGCGGGGGAAGGCGTAGAGGGCGCCCCGCGGTTTGACGCAGGAGACGCCGGGGATCTCGTTGAGCTTCTGCCAGGCCCGGTCCCGCTGTTCGCGCAACCGGCCGCCGGGCGCGGTGAGTTCACCGATGGTCTGCCGTCCGCCGAGCGCGGCCTGGATGGCGTACTGGGCCGGGGCGTTGGCGCACAGGCGCATGGAGGCGAGCATGGTGAGCCCCTCCAGATAGTCCCGGGCCTGCCGCCGGGGTCCGCTCACCACCAGCCAGCCGGAGCGGAATCCGGCCACCCGGTAGGTCTTGGAGAGGCCGCCGAAGGTGAGTATCACCAGGTCGGGGGCGAGCGCCGCGGCCGGATGGTGCACGGCGTCCTCGTAGAGGATGCGGTCGTAGATCTCGTCCGCGAAGACCATCAGCCCGTGGCGGCGCGCCAGGTCGAGGACGCCCTCCAGCACCTCGCGCGGATAGACCGCGCCGGTGGGGTTGTTGGGGTTGATCAGGACGAGGGCCTTGGTGCGGTCGGTGATCTTGGCGGCCAGATCGGCGAGGTCCGGGTACCAGTCGGACTGCTCGTCGCAGAGGTAGTGCACGGGGGTGCCGCCCGCGAAGGTGGTGACGGCGGTCCACAGCGGGTAGTCGGGCGCGGGCACCAGGATCTCGTCGCCGTCCTCGACCAGCGCCTGTACGGCCATCGACACCAGTTCGGAGACGCCGTTGCCGAGGAAGATGTCGTCCACCCCGGCCTCGACGCCCATCTCCTGGTAGCGCTGGGCGACGGCGCGGCGGGCGGAGAGGATGCCGCGGGAGTCGGTGTAACCGTGGGCGCTGGGCAGCATCCGGATCATGTCCTGGACGATCTCCTCCGGCGCCTCGAAGCCGAACAGGGCGGGATTGCCGGTGTTGAGGCGGAGCACGCTGTGGCCTGCCTCCTCCAGGGCGTCGGCCTGCTCGATGACGGGTCCCCGGATCTCGTAGCAGACGTCGTTGAGCTTGCTCGACTGCCGGAACTCCATGCGGTGGCCTCCAGACCGGTGCGGCGGGCGCGCGCCCCGGCCGGCGACTGCGGCACCACGGAACACGACTGGCTTGGTTTTACCAAGCAGCGGCTTGGAAAGTCCAACGACATGTCTAGACTGCGGTCCATGCCACGTCAGCCACGACAGCCGGGACGCCGCAGCTACGACCAGTTCTGCGCCGCGGCCCGCGCCCTCGACGCCGTCGGTGACCGCTGGACCCTGCTCATCGTCCGCGAACTCCTCGCCGGGCCCAGGCGCTACACCGATCTGCACGCCGATCTCGTCGGCGTCTCCACCGACATGCTCGCCACCCGGCTGCGCGACATGGAGCGCGACGGCATCGCCACCCGCCGCCGCACCCCGCCCCCCACCGCCGCCCGGGTGTACGAACTGACCGAGCGGGGGCGGGAGTTGAGGCCGGTGCTGGAGGCCCTGGGCACCTGGGGCGCACTCGAACTGGACGAGCCGCGCCCCACCGACGCGGTCCGCGCCCACTGGTTCGCCCTGCCCCTGCACACCCTGCTGACGCGCCTCGGCGTACCCGGCACCGCCGAAGTCCGCCTCCCCGAAGGCGAGTTCCACCTCCTCCTCGGCACCTCCGCCGACCACCCCGGCCCCCTCCACGGCGACGGCCCCGCCCCCACCGAACCCGACGCCCGCCTCACCCTCACCACCACCGACTGCGCCCGACTCGCCGACGGCAGCCTGGAGTTGGCGGAGGCGGTACGCGGCGGACGGGTGGCCGTCACCGGCGAGGGCGCGCTGGCCGAGGCGCTGCGGGGGTGACCACGGAGGCGACTACGGCGGCGGCTCGCCGTGCCAGGACCGCCAGAGCGCGGCGTAGGCACCACCGCTGGCCAACAGCCCTTCATGGGTGCCGAGTTCGGTGATACGGCCGCCCTCCAGCACGGCGATCCGGTCGGCGTCGTGCGCGGTGTGCAGCCGGTGCGCGACGGCGATGACGGTGCGCCCTTCGAGTACGGCGGCCAGTGCGCGTTCGGTACGGCGTGCGGTGCGCGGGTCCAGGAGGGCGGTGGCCTCGTCCAGTACCAGGGTGTGGGGGTCGGCCAACACCACTCGGGCCAGGGCGAGTTGCTGTGCCTGGGCGCCGTCGAGGCGATGTCCGGCGGCGCCCAGTTCGGTGTCCAGGCCGGCCGGCAGTTCCTCGGCCCACTCGGCACCCACGGCCGCCAGGGCGGCCCGGAGTTCGGTGTCGGTGGCGGCCTCCGCGGCGATCAGCAGATTGTCCCGGACCGTGCCGAGGAAGACATGGTGCTCCTGGGTGATCAACACGACCTGACGGCGCAGCACTTCGGGCCCCAGCTCGCGGATGGGGACCCGCCCGACCGTCACCGTGCCGGTACGGGGCGCGTCGATGCCCGCGAGCAGCTTGCCCAGGGTGGACTTGCCCGCGCCGGAGGGGCCGACGATCGCCAGCCGTTCGCCCTCCCGCACGGTCAAGTCGACACCGTGCAGCACATCACCGGCACCGTCATAGGCGTAGCGCACCCCGGTCAGCTCGATCCGGCCGTCGGCGGGGACACCGGAGCCGCCCTCGGGCGGCCGGGGCACCTGCGCCAGGGGGTGTCTCCCCGATCTTCGTGGATCAGGCCGCGGCGTCTGGTGCGTGCTCTCGGTGTGCCGGTCAAGCGCCCTCGTACTGGACGTACTTGGGCGTTTGGCCGGTGCGGCGAGAGTGCGTGCCAGGCGTCGCGGGCCCGCGAAGATCGGGGAGACACCCCCTAGCCCCTCGACCCGGGCGAACGACGCGCTGCTGCCCTGTAGTTGCTCCAGCCGCTGGAGGATGGTGTCCAGTGGGGCGGACAACTGCCGCAGATACACCGCGGACGCGACCACCGCCCCCAGGCTCATCGCGCCGTGCCGGTGCAGTATCCCGCCGACGAGCAGCACACCCGCCACCGGCACGGCATGGGAGACGTCCACCGACGGGAGGAGCACGCTGCGCAGGGACAGTGTCCGCATCCGGGTGCGCCGGCACCGCTCGATCGCCGCCCCGCAGGCGCTGATCCGCCGCTGCTCCAGGCCGAAGGCCTCCACGGTGCGCGCCCCGGAGGCGGTGGCCGCCACGAGTTCCGCCAGCACCGAATTCGCGGCCCCCTCGGCGAGATAGGCGCTGCGCGCCCGGCGCAGATACCAGCGGCCGGCGAACCAGATGCCGCTCAGGCCCACCACCGCGCAGGCGCCGAGCAGCGGGGCGAGGGCGAAGACCGCGCCGAGGACGAACAGCGCCTGCACCGCGGCGATCAGCACATCCGGCCCGATGTCGCGCAGGGTCACGGCGACCGAGGCGACATCGGTGGTGCCGCGGGTGGTCACATCCCCCGTCCCGGCGCGCTCCACGACCGACGGGGGCAGCCCCAGCACCCGGCCGGTGAACCGCTCCCGGACCCGTGCCGAGGTCCGCTCACCGAAGCGGTCCCCGACCAGCCGGGCGTACCGCGTCAGCACCAACTGGGCTGCCGCGCAAAGGGCGATGGCGAGTGCGAACCGGTCGACGGCCGCCACCCCGCCGCCCGCCCCGACCGCGTCGATGATCCGGCCGAGCAGCCACGGGCCGGCCAGACCGGCAGCGACCGCCAGCGCGTTCAGGGCGATCAGCGTGGCGAAGGCCCCCCCGCTCCAGGCGGATCAACTCGACCGCCGCACGCCGCAGTTGGGACGGCTCCGCGACCGGCAGTGGCCCGGCGGCGGACTGCTGCGGGTGGCCGGTCATCGCACGACCTGTCGCTCAGGCTGTCCAGGGTCGTCCGTTCCATCCGGTCCATCCGGGTCCGTCCCGTCCTCCGCGCCCCGCGAGACCAGCCTGCGGTAACCGGGCTCGCCCCGGAGGAGTTCCCGATGGCTTCCGGTGGCGGACACCTCGCCGCCCACCAGGTGGTACACCACATCCGCCTGATCCAGCAGCAGCGGTGAGGTGGTGGTGACCACGGTGGTACGGCCCTCGCGCGCGGCACGCAGCCGGGCGGCGACCACCGCCTCGGTGTGCGCGTCCAGCGCCGAGGTGGGCTCGGTCGCCAGCAGGACCTCGGGGTCGGCCAGCAGCGCCCGCGCCAGGCGGACGCGCTGCCGCTGGCCACCGGAGAGATTGCGGCCCTGGGCGTCGACGGGAGAGTCCAGCCCTTCGCGCAGGCCGAGCAGGATGTCCTCCGCCGCGGCCGCGCGGACGGCACCGGTCAGGGCGTCGTCGTCCGGTTCCCGGCGGCCCGCGACGGCCTCGCGCAGGGTGCCGGCGAACAGTTCGGCCTCGCCGTCCGCGAGCAGGACGCGCGCCCGGACCTGCTCCAGCGCGATGTCCTCCAGCCGCAGCACGCCCCAGGTCGCCTCGGTGCGCGTGAACCGGCCCAGGCGGTCCAGCACCTCCGCCGTCTCCGCCGCCCGAGCACCGACCAGCGCGGTCAGTGCGCCGGGTGCCACCTCGACACCGGAGACCGGGTCACGCATCACGGACGGCGGTCCGGGGGCGTCGGCTCCCGCCGCGGGGTCGGCGGTGCCGGGTTCCAGGTCCAGGAAACGGAGCAGACGCCGGGCGGCGACCAGCCCGCGACCGAGATCGGAACCGCCCTCGATGAAGAACGACACCGGCACCACGAGAACCGCGACATACCCGTAGACCGCCACCAACTCCCCGACGGTGATGGCGCCTTGGGCCGCCATCCGGGCGGCGAGCCAGGTGACCGCGGCCAGGAACAGCATCGGCAGCCCGGCACCGAGAGCACCGATCCAACTGGTCACCGCGGCGACCCGGTACCCCTGCTCCCTCAGCGCCTGCGAATCGCGGCGGTAGCGCTCGGCGTACACCTCCTTGCCGCCGAGACCGCCCAGGACGCGCAGTCCGCCGACGATGTCCCCGAAGCGGGCCGCGAGCCCGCCCTGCTGCTCCCGGTACACCGACTGCACCCGCTGCAACCGGCCCAGCAGCGGCCCGAGGACCAGCGCGAGCAGCGGTACCCCCAGCAGTACGACCACGGCGAGCAGCCAGGAGACGGAGAGCAGGAACGCGGCGACGACGGCGCAGGCGACCACGGCGCCGACCCCGGGGCCGGTGATGGTCAGGGTGTTCGCCATCGCCGCGGCATCACCGAAACCGATGGTGACCACCTCCCCGGCCGCCACCCGCCGCGGCAGCACCGCCCCCAGCCGCGTCGCGTGTGCCACCACGACCCGCACCGTGCGGAAGGAGGCGTCCTGCCGGACCCGGGTCATCGTGCGATGCCGCAGCACGGCCAGCCAGGCGTTCACCACCCCCACCCCCAGCAGCACCGCACACCAACCGGCCAGCACTCCCGTGTGTCCCGGCTCCAGCCCCTCGTCCACCGCGTGGTCGAGCACCAGGGGAGGCAGTGTCAGACCGACCATCCACGCGCTGCCCAGGACCGCCCCGGCCGCGCACCGCCCGCGCTGACAGGTGATCAGCCACCACAGATACCGGCCGGGTCCGCGCCGGTCCGGGGTCTCCTGCGCTGCGGACGTATCGGTCATCCACCGCACCCTAGGCCAACGGGCAGGAGCGCGAGGGGAGTTGGGGCGGCGAACGGGTGTGGTCAGGACCTCCGTGAGGACCAGGGCCGCGTGGTGAGGCAGATCCCGGTGACCGACACCGTGCGGCGCGTCACTCGGTGGCCGGTGCGGTGTGCTCGTCCGCGGTGCGCTCGTCCAGCAGTACGGCGGCCTCGGCGACCGTCAGCGCGGGGGTCAACTCGCTTTCGATGTCCGGGAGTTCGCGACCGAAGCGCTCCTCCAGCACCACCGCGGTCTCGGCCAGCTCCAGGGAGCCCAGGTCGAGTTCGGCGAAGGTCATGGCGGGGGTGACCTCCTCCGGCCCCAGACCGAAGTGCTCCGTCATCACGGCGATCAGCTGGGCCTGCATGGCGGTGGTACTGCTCATCTGTCCTCCTGGAGCTGGGCGAAGGGGGCCGTATGCGCACCGGCTTCACCGGGTCGAGGAGTCGGATGCCGTCGCACGCCGCGGTCACGCTAGGCCGCCCGCGCCTCCCGGGGGACCGGCCGCGCGGCCCACCGCGGCCAGGTGCACCGGCACAGAGCAATGCGCTGATCGAACGATCGTCGTGAATCCCGGAGACCGGACCGCTCGGTCACCGGGACCGCTCCGGGTGCGGCCTATCCTGCGTGACCATGGAGAACACCACGACCACCACCGCCATGTCCCTCTTCCACCATGTCGGCCTCTTCCCCACCGACTTGGCGGCCACCGAACGCCTCTACACCGCCGCTCTCGCCCCGCTGGGCATCGTCGCCGGCTCTCTGACCGACGACGGCATCGAGTACTGGCACCGGGAGAGCGACACCCCCTCCTTCTGCCTCAGCCGACCGGACGGCCCGCGGGCGGTGAGCCGCGGTATGCATCTGGCGTTCACCGCCGACAGCCGCGCCGAGGTGGACGCCTTCCACACCGCCGCCCTCGCCGCCGGTGCCACCTCCCGGCACGCCCCCCGCCGCTGGCCCGAGTACCGCGCCTACTGCGCCTTCGTCACCGACCTCGACGGCAACAACGTCGAGGCGGTGTTCAAGGAGCCGGCGCCGGAGGCCGGTTGAGGGGCGGGGGCGGTCATGGCTCTGCGGGGTGGCCGACCCGGTTAGCCTGGGCCGCATGTTGAGAGAGGTCACCGCGGGGCGTTATGTGGAGCCGCTGACGGCGGGGGGTTCGGTGCCCGGTGTGGTGGAGGCGGACGATCTGGGCACCTATGTGGTGAAGTTCACCGGTTCCGCGCAGGGGCGCAAGGCGCTGGTGGCCGAGGTGATCGTGGGGGAGCTGGCGCGACGGCTGGGGCTGCGGGTGCCGGAGCTGGTGCGGGTGCGGTTCGATCCGGCGGTCGCCGCGGACGAGCCGCACCAGGAGGTGCAGGATCTGCTGCGGGCCAGCGCCGGGCTCAATCTGGGCATGGATCTGCTGCCGGGGGCGCGGGACTTCACCCCGGAGGTGGCGCGGGACTTCACGGTGGATCCGGTGGAGGCGGGGCGGGTGGTGTGGCTGGACGCCCTCACGGCCAACGTGGACCGCACCGTGCACAGTTCGAACCTGATGGTGTGGCCGGTGTCCGCGTCCCGGGAGCCCCGGTTGTGGCTGATCGACCATGGCGCCGCCCTCGTCTTCCACCACCGCTGGGACGCCCACGCCCCGCGGGCCGCCGCCGGGAAGCGCTATGACTTCCGCCACCACGCGCTGGGCGGTTTCGCGCCCGACACCCGGGCCGCGGACGCCGAGTTGGCTCCGCGGGTGACGGGCGAGCTGCTGCGCGAGGTGGTGGCGCTGGTGCCGGACGAGTGGCTGCCCGCGGAGGCCTCCTTCGCCGGGCCGGATGAGCTGCGCGAGGCCTATGCGCAGCATCTGGAGGCACGGGCCCGGGTCTCCGCCGAGTGGCTGCCGACGGACTTCCCGAGCCGGGCGGAGCTGATCGCGGAGGACGCCCGCCGGGCCGAGGCCCGCCGCGCCGGACGTCCGGGCTGGCTGAAACGGGTCCCCGATCTGCACGGCAGACCGGCGGCGGCCCCCGACTGGTCGGCCCACCTGGAGTGATCCCGGTGACATGAAACGGGCGGCACCCTCGGACCCGCCAAGGCCCCTGGGTGCCGCCCGTTCCGGTACGGCGGTACGGCCGGGTCAGCCGCGGAGCTGCTCGTACGCGGGCAGGGTGAGGAAGTCCGCGTAGTCCTCGTCCAGGGCGACGGTGAGCAGCAGGTCGTGGGCCTGCTGCCAGCGGCCCGCGGCGATGGCCTCCTCGCCCAACTCGGCGCGGATGGCGTCCAGTTCGCGGGCGGCGACCTCGCGGGCCAGCTCGGGGGTGACGCGCTCGCCGTTCTCGAAGACCACCCCGGCGTTGATCCACTGCCAGATCTGGGAGCGGGAGATCTCCGCGGTGGCGGCGTCCTCCATCAGGTTGAAGATGGCGACGGCGCCGAGGCCGCGCAGCCAGGCCTCGATATAGCGGATGCCGACCTGGACGGCGTTGACCAGCCCGTCGTAGGTGGGCTTGGCGTCCAGGGAGTCGACGGCGATGAGATCGCCGGCGGCCACCGAGACGTCCTCGCGGAGGCGGTCCTTCTGGTTGGGCTTGTCGCCGAGCACCTTGTCGAAGGACTCCATGGCGATCGGGACCAGGTCGGGGTGGGCCACCCAGGAGCCGTCGAAGCCGTCGCCCGCCTCGCGGTCCTTGTCGGCGCGGACCTTCTCGAAGGCCACCTTGTTGACCTCGGGGTCCCGCCGGGAGGGGATGAACGCGGCCATACCGCCGATGGCGTGCGCACCCCGCTTGTGGCAGGTGCGGACCAGGAGTTCGGTGTAGGCGCGCATGAACGGGGCGGTCATGGTGACCGCGTTGCGGTCCGGCAGCACGAACTTGGCGCCGCCGTCACGGAAGTTCTTCACGATGGAGAAGAGGTAGTCCCAGCGGCCCGCGTTCAGCCCGGAGGCGTGGTCGCGCAGCTCGTAGAGGATCTCCTCCATCTCGTAGGCGGCGGTGATGGTCTCGATCAGGACGGTGGCGCGGACGGTGCCCTGGGGGATGCCGACGTAGTCCTGCGCGAAGACGAAGATCTCGTTCCAGAGGCGGGCCTCCAGGTGCGACTCGGTCTTCGGCAGGTAGAAGTACGGGCCCTTGCCGAGGTCGAGCAGGCGCTGCGCGTTGTGGAAGAAGTAGAGGCCGAAGTCGACCAGGGCGCCGGGGACCGGGGTGCCGTCGAGCTGGAGGTGCCGCTCGTCGAGGTGCCAGCCGCGGGGGCGCATCACCACGGTGGCGAGCTGCTCGTCCGGCTTGAGGGCGTAGGTCTTGCCGCTGCGCCCGTCGGTGAAGTCGACCCGGCGGTGGTAGGCATCCTTCAGGTTGACCTGGCCGAGGACGACGTTCTCCCAGGTGGGGGCGGAGGCGTCCTCGAAGTCGGCGAGCCACACCCGGGCGCCGGAGTTGAGCGCGTTGATGGTCATCTTGCGGTCGGTGGGGCCGGTGATCTCGACCCGGCGGTCCTCCAGCGCGGCGGGCGCGGGGGCGACCCGCCAGGAGTCGTCGGCGCGGATCGCCGCGGTCTCCGGGAGGAAGCCGATGGTGGAGGTGCGGGCGATCCGGTCGCGGCGCTCGGCGCGGAGCGCCAGCAGTTCGTTCCGTCGCGGGGTGAAGCGCCGGTGCAGCTCGGCCACGAAGGCGAGGGCCGCGTCCGAGAGCACCTCGTCCTGCCTGGGCAGCGGGGTGGCGTCGACGATGTCCAGCGGAGAGGGCGCTGGTGCGGACATGAGCTGTCACTTCCTTCAGCGAGTCAGCGAACTTCTGGGGCGTGCCGGGCGGCCGCCGGGGCACCCTCCATGGTGGACATGGTGCGGCGGCGCGCCGGGGCAGAACTCACCAGGGGCGTGGGAGCTGCCCGGCACGGGGTGCCAGGGATCCGGGATACGGCCGTCGGACGCCGATCCCCGGTAATGGCAGGGAACGGCGCTTCTGAACAGTGGATAGTAGTTTCCTTATGGTGGAAGTTCAATGGTTTGTTGACGTCGAGATTCTTCCTGTCGACACAATGTGTCGCCCAGTGCCAGCCCCCTCACTCCAAGTGGGCCAGATCCGCGGGGTGTCGATGTCGTACGCCGCCACCACCTCCGGATAGGCGCGCCCCGGTGCGCCGCAGCCCACCGGCACGCCCGGCGTACGGTACGGCTGCGCGCGCCCTCGGTGTCCCGCAAGACCGGTATCTCCCCTGCCATTTCCGTCACTTGAGTGGCGAAAGGCGCACCGCGTAGCGTTTACTGTCCGCCAACCCGGGGCCACTGTCGGTGGTCGGCCGCCGTTCGGTGCGCCCGGGTCCGGGGTGGGAGACGAGCGGAGCGAGGTCGCACCGTGGGGTGCGAGGGGGAGGGCTTGTGCTACGGATCATGGGGCGGCCCGCGGTGGCGGGCGGCGACGGGGAGCGGGCCGCGCGGATCGGCGCCTTGCAGTGCGCCATCGGCCGGCTGCGCGGCGAACTGGCCGCGCATCCCGCCGAGTTCATAGACCGGGCCATCGCCGAGGACGAGCTGGCCGTGCTCGCCGGGCTGGCGCGCGAGCAGCCGCCGCAGCCCGCCGCGCTGCGCCGCTCGCTGCTGGTGGTGGCCGCCGCCGTCGGCTCGGTGAGCGCCCTCGCCGGCGGACTGGCCGAGGTGCGCGTCGCGGTGGACCTGCTCGACCTGCCCGCCGCGGACGACCCCCGCACCCCTCAGCCGCCGTACGAGGTCTGACGGGGCGCGTCCAACCGGCGCCCGGCGAGGGGCAGTTGGGGTCAGGCGGCGGGGCCCGAGCTGGCGAGGGCCTCGGAGAGTTCCGCGGCGATGCTCTGGAGCACCGGCACGATCTTCTCGGTGGCGGTCTCGGTGACCCGGCCGGCCGGGCCCGAGATGGAGACGGCGGCCGGGGTGGGGGAGTCGGGCACGGTCACCGCGATACAGCGCACCCCGATCTCCTGCTCGTTGTCGTCCATGGCGTAGCCGAGGTGGCGCACCTCCTCCAGCGCGTCCAGGAAGCCGTCCGGGGTGGTGATGGTCTTCTCGGTGGTGGCCGGCATTCCGGTACGGGCCAGCAGGGCGCGTACCTCCTCGGCCGGGGTGTGCGCGAGCAGCGCCTTGCCGACGCCGGTGGCGTGCGGCAGGACCCGCCGCCCCACCTCGGTGAACATCCGCATCGCGTGCTTGGACGGCACCTGCGCCACATAGACGATCTCGTCGCCGTCCAGCATGGCCATATTGGCGGTCTCGCCGGTCTCCTCGACCAGCCGGGCCAGATAGGGGCGGGCCCAGGTGCCGAGCAGCCGGGAGGCGGACTCGCCGAGCCGGATCAGCCGGGGGCCCAGGGAGTACCGGCGGTTCGGCTGCTGCCGTACATAGCCGCAGGCGACCAGGGTGCGCATCAGGCGGTGGATGGTGGGCAGCGGCAGGCCGCTGGCCGCGGAGAGTTCGCTGAGGCCGACCTCGCCGCCCGCGTCCGCCATCCGTTCCAGCAGGTCGAAGGCGCGCTCCAGGGACTGGACGCCGCCGGTGGCGGCGGGCTTGGCGTCGTTGGTGGCGATGGACGACCTCGGCACGGCGCGTTCCTTTCGGGCCTGCGAACTGGCTGCGTACGGGGCGCCGGCCAGGGCGGACGGCTGCGGACGGACAGGGAGGAGCCTACCCGCCGCCCGGGCCCCGCCGACGGCGCCCACCGGTGGGTTCTCGCCGGTCAGGGGTGCTTTGTCCGGTGTTCCGCGGGCCGATTCCGGGAGGGGTTGACGCTTGGATTGTGCATAGCTACGTTCTGTCTTACGGAATTCTAATTCCACTTTGTGGAAACGTCTAGAGGGTGGCGCCTCCCCTTCCGGTGGCGCGGGGCCCCCTTGACGGGGTGCCGGCCGGGGGGGAAGACTTTCAACAGAACGTTGAAATCCGCTGGACGGAGACGTGCATCAGGCACGTGCCCCGCGGTACCGAGAGGGGTCCGGGTGTCCGAGGTCGAACTGGTGGTGCGCTCCCGCCGCGCCGTCCTGCCCGAGGGGGTCCGCGCGGCCCAGGTCGCCGTCTCCGGCGGCCGCATCGAGGCCGTCCTGCCCTACGAGGCGGACGTACCCGAGGGCGCCCGCGTCGAGGACACCGGTGACGCCATGCTGCTGCCGGGCCTGGTCGACACCCATGTCCACGTCAACGACCCGGGCCGCGCCGAGTGGGAGGGCTTCTGGACCGCCACCCGCGCCGCGGCCGCCGGCGGCATCACCACCCTCATCGACATGCCGCTCAACTCCCTGCCGCCGACCACCACCACGGCCAACCTCCGCACCAAGCAGGAGGTGGCCCGCGGCAAGGCCCATATCGACGTCGGCTTCTGGGGCGGCGCCCTGCCCGACAACGTCAAGGACCTGCGGCCGCTGCACTACGCCGGGGTCTTCGGCTTCAAGTGCTTCCTCTCGCCCTCCGGCGTCGAGGAGTTCCCCGAGCTGGACCAGGCCCAACTCGCCGTGTCCATGGGGGAGATCGCCGGTTTCGGCGGCCTGCTCATCGTGCACGCGGAGGACCCGCGGCAGCTCGCCGCCGCCCCCCACCGGAGCGGCCCCCGCTACGCCGACTTCCTCAGCAGCCGCCCCCACAGCAGCGAGGACACCGCCGTCGAGGGCCTGATCGCCCTGGCCAAGCGGCTCGGCGCCCGGGTCCATGTACTGCATCTGTCCTCCGCCGCCGCGCTGCCGCTGATCGCCGCCGCCAAGCGCGAGGGCGTCCGCCTCACCGTCGAGACCTGCCCGCACTACCTCACCCTGACCGCCGAGGAAGTCCCGGACGGCGCAAGCGAGTTCAAGTGCTGCCCGCCGATCCGGGAGGCCGCCAACCAGGACCTGCTGTGGGCGGCGCTCGCCGACGGCACCATCGACTGCGTGGTCACCGACCACTCGCCCTCCACCGTCGACCTCAAGACCGAGGACTTCGCCACCGCCTGGGGCGGCATCTCCTCGCTCCAGCTCAGCCTCGCCGCCGTCTGGACCGAGGCGCGGCGCCGCGGCCACACCGTCGAGGACGTGGTCCGCTGGATGTCCGAGCGCACCGCCCGGCTCGCCGGCCTCGGCGGCAAGGGCGCCATCGAGGCCGGCCGCGACGCCGACTTCGCCGTCCTCGATCCCGAAGCCACCTTCATCGTGGACCCCGCCGAGCTCCAGCACCGCAACCGCATCACCGCCTACGCGGGCCGCACCCTGCACGGCGTGGTGCGCGAGACCTGGCTCCGCGGCCGCCGTATCTACACGGCCGACCCGGCCGCCGGCGCCACCTTCACCGAGCCCACCGGCCGACTCCTGGAAAGGAAGAACTGATCAACGTGACGGCGAACCAGACCTTCACCGGCGACGCGAACCCCTACGGCGGCGGCGACCCGTACGCCGACTACCGCTCCACCGACCTCCCCTTCACCCGCTACGCCAACCTCGCCGACCGTCAGCTCGGCGCCGGAGTCATCGCCGCCAACGACGAGTTCTTCGCCCAGCGCGAGAACCTTCTGCTGCCCGGGCGCGCCGAGTTCGACCCGGAGGCCTTCGGCCACAAGGGCAAGGTCATGGACGGCTGGGAGACCCGCCGCCGCCGTGGCGTCTCGGCCGAGCACCCCTGGCCCGCCGAGGGCGACCACGACTGGGCCCTGGTCCGCCTCGGCGCCCCCGGCGTCATCCGCGGCATCGTCGTCGACACCGCGCACTTCCGCGGCAACTACCCGCAGGCCGTCTCCGTCGAGGCGGTCGCCGTGGACGGCGCCCCCACCCCCGAGGAACTCCTCGCCGACGACGTCAAGTGGACCACCCTGGTACCCCGCACCGCGGTCGGCGGCCACGCGGCCAACGGCTTCACCGTCGAGGTCGAGCAGCGCTTCACCCACCTCCGCGTCAGCCAGCACCCCGACGGCGGCATCGCCCGTCTGCGGGTCCACGGCGAGGTCGTACCGGACCCGGCGTGGGTGCGGGCGCTCGGCACCTTCGACGTGGTGGCCCTGGAGAACGGCGGCAGCGTCGAGGACGCCTCCAACCGCTTCTACTCCTCGCCCGTCAACACCATCCAGCCCGGCCGCTCCCGCAAGATGGACGACGGCTGGGAGACCCGCCGCCGCCGCGACCAGGGCAACGACTGGATCGAGTACAAGCTCGCCGGGCACAGCGAGATCCGCGCCCTGGAGATCGACACCGCCTACCTCAAGGGCAACGCGGGCGGCTGGGCCTCCGTCTCGGTCAAGGACGGCGAGGGCGGCGAGTGGGTCGAGGTGCTGCCCCGCACCCGCCTCCAGCCCGACACCAACCACCGCTTCGTCCCGGCCGAACCGGTCCGCGGCACCCACGCCCGCATCGACATCTACCCCGACGGCGGCTTCTCCCGCCTGCGCCTCTTCGGCGGCCTCACCGAGTACGGCATCGCCCGGCTGACCGCCCGCCACCAGGAACTCGGCTGACACCCCCGGGCTGAACTCCCCACGGCCCGGGGCGGGTTGACGCCCGCCCCGGGCGGATGGGGAACCGCCGCGGGCGTCCGCTCGTTGGGCCGGGCGGAAGCATCGAGTACGCGCCGAGGAGCCCGCCCGTGACGCTGCACCAAGAGATCGTCGGCAACGCCATGCAGATGGCCGTGGTCACCCTGCAGCCGGGCCAGACCGTGTACTGCGAGGCGGGCAAGTTCCTCTTCAAGACCACCGACGTCAGCATGGAGACCCGGCTCTCCGGACCCGGCGGCCCGGGCGGCGGCCAGCAGGGCGGCGGGGGCGGCGGCATGGGCGGGATGCTGCGCCAGGCCATGGGCACCGCCATGCAGGTCGGCCAACGCGCCCTGGCCGGCGAGTCGTTGGCCTTCCAGTACTTCACCGCGGGCCGCGCCGAGGGCACGGTGGGCTTCGCCGGGGTGCTGCCCGGGGAGATGCGCGCCCTCGAAGTGAGCGGCGGCCGGGCCTGGTTCGCGGAGAAGGACGCCTTCGTGGCCGCCGAGTCCAGCGTCGAGTTCGGTATCGCCTTCCAGGGCGGGCGGACCGGGATGAGCGGCGGTGAGGGCTTCATCCTGGAGAAGTTCACCGGCCACGGCACCGTCATCATCTGCGGCGCGGGCAACTTCATCGACCTCAACCCGGCGGAGTTCGGCGGCCGCATCGAGGTCGACACCGGCTGCGTGGTCGCCTTCGAGGAGGGCATCCGATACGGCGTCGAGCGCGTCGGCGGGCTCAACCGGCAGGGCCTGATGAACGCGGTCTTCGGCGGCGAGGGCCTCTCCCTGGCCACCCTGGAGGGCGACGGCCGGGTCATCCTCCAGTCGCTCACCATCGAGGGCCTGGCCAACGCCCTCAAGAAGGCACAGGGCGGCGACAAGCAGGGCCCCACCGGCGGCCTCTTCTCCACCCACGCCGGCTGACGGCAGGTCAGGGCACCGCGGCCCGGGGAACGCAGGCCCACACCCCGCTGGACCGTCCGGCCGGATTCTCAAATTCCACTCAGGCCCGCGAGTGAACATCGTGAACACCCGGAGAAATCCGTGTACTTGTCATTGACACCCCATGGTCTACGCGCGTCATGCTAAGAGTCATGAGATTCCCCCCACGTATTCTCAGCGCCCCTGTCCTCGCCGTCGCACTGCTCGCCGGTGGCTCCGTCGCCGCCGCGAACGCCGCACCGTCCCCCGTCCACCACGCCACCGCCGTCTCCCACCAGGTGCGGTCGGCCGGCGACATCTGCTACTCCGAGCTGCCCTCCCAGGCCCACGACACCCTGGACCTCATCGACCAGGGCGGCCCCTTCCCCTACAAGCAGGACGGCACCGTCTTCCAGAACCGTGAGGGCGTCCTGCCGGACCAGGACACCGGCTACTACCACGAGTACACGGTCATCACCCCCGGCTCCCCGACCCGCGGTGCCAAGCGCATCGTCACCGGCGAGCGCAGCCAGGAGGACTACTACACCTCCGACCACTACGCGACCTTCGATCTGGTCGACTTCGGCTGCTGACGGGCCCCACAACGGCGGCCGGGACGGGACCCCCACCCCGCCCCGGCCGTCTTCCCACTCCCGCACGAACAGGCCCGGGAGAGACTGGCGGCGCTCGGGGAGCGCGAGCACGAGGTGGCGGTGGCGGCAGGGCGCGGCGAGAGGAGCTGACGCCCTCCGTGACACGACCTGGTGCCGCGTCGACCGGACCTGGTATCGAAGGGGGCGATGAGCGCTGCGCCCGACACCACGCACCCGACCGGTCCGGCCCCTGCCGAGGGGCCTGTGAGTTACCGGCACGACGGCATGGTCTGTACCGATCACATTCTGGATGTGCCGCTGGACCACGCGCGGCCCGACGGCCGGACCATCCGGATCTTCGCCCGCGAGGTGGTCGCCGCCGGGCGGGAGCAACAGGCGCTGCCCCGGCTGCTGTTCCTCCAGGGCGGACCCGGCGGGCGGGCCGACCGGCCGAACGCGCCCGGTGCCTGGCTGGCGCGGGCCCTCAAGGAGTACCGGGTGGTGCTGCTCGACCAGCGCGGTACGGGGCGCTCGACGCCCGCCGACCGCACCACCCTCGCCGGGCACGGGGACGCGGCGGAGTATCTGAGCCACTTCCGGGCCGACTCCATCGTGCGGGACGCCGAGTCGCTGCGGCGCCACCTCCAGGGCGAGGAGCCGTGGAGCGTCCTGGGGCAGAGCTTCGGCGGGTTCTGCGCGGTGACCTATCTAGGGCTGGCGCCGGAGGGGCTGCGGCAGGTGTGCGTCACCGGCGGGCTGCCCGCCCTCGACGGTCACGCCGACGACGTCTACCGCGCCGCCTACACCCGCACCCTCGCCCACAACGAGCGCTACTTCGCGCGCTATCCGGGCGACCAGCGCCTCGCGGACGCGGTCGCCGCCCATCTCGCCGCGCACGAGGTGCGGATGCCCTCGGGGGAGCGGCTGAGCGTGCGGCGCTTCCAGAGCGCCGGCATCACCTTCGGCACCGCCTCCGGCTTCGACACCCTGCACTACCTGCTGGAGTGCGCCTTCGTCGGCACCCCCGCGGGACCGGCGCTCTCCGACCCGTTTCTGCGCGGCCTGGACTCGGTGCTGTCCTTCGCGCCGCGCCCGCTCTACGCGCTGCTGCACGAGCCGATCTACGCCCAGGGCGGCCGGGCCACCGACTGGTCGGCGCACCGGACGCGGGCGGAGTTCCCGGCCTTCGACGCGGACGGCGGCGGGCCGCTGCGCTTCACCGGCGAGATGATCTACCCCTGGCACTTCGAGGAGGACCCGGCGCTGGTGCCGCTGCGCGAGGCCGCCGACCGCCTCGCCCGCCGCACCGACTGGCCCGCCCTCTACGACCCCGGCCGCCTCGCCCGCAACACGGTGCCGGTGGCGGCCGCGGTCTACCACGACGACATGTTCGTGGACCGGGAGCACTCGCTGGCCACCGCCGCCCGGATCCGCGGTCTGCGCCCCTGGATCACCAACGCCCATGCCCATGACGGGCTCCGCGCCGACGCGGCCGTACTGGACCGGCTGCTGGCGATGGTGCGCGGCGAGATCTGAGCGGCGCTGGTCAGGGGCCGCCGGGGATCTCGGTGAGGGCGACCGGGCGGTGGTGGGTGCGGGACAGTGCGCAGGCCTCCGCGATCCGCAGGGCGTGCAGTGCCTCCCGCCCGTCGCAGGGATTGGCCCGCTCGCCCCGTACCACGTCCACGAACGCGGCGAGTTCGGCCTCGTAGGCGGCGGCGAACCGCTCCAGGAAGCCGGGCCAGGGCCGTTCGGCGGGCGGCGGCCCGGACGGTTCGGTGGACGCGATCGGCGTACGGTCGTCCAGCCCCACCGCCAACTGGTCCCATTCCCCGGCCAGTTCCATCCGTACGTCGTATCCGGCGCCGTGGCAGCGGGTGGCGGTGGCGGTGGCGAGGGTGCCGTCGTCGAGGGTGAGGACGGCGGCCGCGGTGTCCACGTCGCCCGCCGCGCGGAACATCTCGCCGCCCGCGTCCGAGCCGACGGCGTACACCTCCCGCACCTCGCGGCCGGTGATCCAGCGCAGCGCGTCGAAGTCGTGCACCAGGCAGTCCCGGTACAGGCCGCCGGAGAGCGGCAGATAGGCGGCGGGCGGTGGCGCCGGGTCGGAGGTGACGGTCCGTACGGTGTGCAGCCGGCCGAGCTTGCCGGCGCGTACCGCCTCCCGGGCCGTGGTGTAGCCGGTGTCGAAGCGGCGCTGGAAGCCGAGTTGGAGCACGGTGCCGGCCGCCTCGACCTCGGCCAGGGCGGCCAGGGTGCCCGCCAGGTCGGGCGCGACGGGCTTCTCGCAGAACACCGGCAGCCCGGCCCGTGCGGCCCGGGTGATCAGTTCGGCGTGCGCGGCGGTGGCGGTGGTGATCACCACGGCGTCCACACCCCAGGCCAGTACCTCGTCCGCACTCGGGGCGACCACCGCGCCGAGCCGCCGGGCGAGCCGGGTGGCCCGCTCCGGGTCGGCGTCCGTGACCAGCAGCGAGCCCACCTCGCGGTTGCGGCTCAGGGCGGCCGCGTGGAAGCCGCCGATCCGGCCCGTCCCGATCAGTCCGATGCGCATCCACCCAACGTGACCGGGCCACTTCACGCTGTCAATCTCACCTCCCCCCGCGGGCCGTACGCTCGAACACCGCTCCGGCCCCCGCCCCGGGATCGTCATGTACGGGCAAACCATTGACGTAGCGTGCCGCCGCCGCTACAACTCGTGCAGCCCTGCCGGAGCCCGTTCCCACCGGCGGTACCCGATGGCCGGGCCCCGGTCACCGGTGTCCGATACTGGGGGACCGGGCCGCTGACCAGGCCCCCCGGCGCCGACCCGGCGGCGGGTGCGACGACACGTAGGAACAGCAGAAGGGCAGCGACCACGTGGCACGGTTTCGGACCTGGGCAAGCCTCGCGCTGGCGGGAGCCCTCGGCCTCTCCCTGGCCGGGTGCAGCAGTACCGGCGGCAAGCGCGCCGAGGACGCCCGCAAGGCGGCCGCGGCCCAGGGCAGGGCCGCGGTGAACACCCCCCGCTGGACCTTCGCCATGGTGACGCACTCCGGTGACGGCGACACCTTCTGGGACATCGTCCAGAGCGGCGCCAAGCAGGCCGCGGTGAAGGACAACATCAAGTTCCTCTACTCGCACCACGACGAGGCCCAGCAGCAGGCCCAGCTCATCGACGCCGCCGTGGACAAGAAGGTCGACGGCCTGATCGTCACCCTCGCCAAACCGGACGCGATGAAGGCCGCCGTGGCCCGCGCCGAGAAGGCCGGCATCCCCGTGATCACCGTCAACTCCGGGGTCGCCGAGTCGAAGAAGTTCGGCGCCCTCACCCATGTCGGGCAGGACGAGACGGTCGCCGGTGAGGCCGTCGGCGACGAACTGAACAAGCGCGGCCGCAAGAAGGCCCTCTGCGTCCTGCACGAACAGGGCAACGTCGGCCACGAGCAGCGCTGCGCCGGAGCCAGGTCCCACTTCAAGGGCAAGATGCAGAGCCTCTACGTGGACGGCACCAACATGCCCGACGTACGGGCGTCCATCCAGGCCAAGTTGCAGGCCGACAAGTCCATCGACACCGTCCTCACCCTGGGCGCGCCCTTCGCCGACGCGGCCGTGCAGGCCGGGAAGGACGCCGGGAGCAAGGCCGAGGTGGACACCTTCGACCTCAACGCCAAGGTGGCCGCCGCCCTCAAGGCCGGCACCCTCGGCTTCGCCGTCGACCAGCAGCCCTACCTCCAGGGCTATCAGGCCGTCGACCTGCTGTGGCTCTACCGCTACAACAAGGACGTGCTCGGCGGCGGCAAGCCCGTACTGACCGGACCGCAGATCATCACCGAGAAGGACGCCGGGGCGCTGGCCGACTACACGAAGCGGGGTACCCGCTGATGAGCGGCCCCGTCACCGCCCCGGCGCCATCGCCCGACGCCGAACAGGCCGCCGACGAACGGCTGTTGCGGACCTCGCCGCTGCGCCGGCTGCTCGGCCGGCCCGAACTCGGCTCCGTCGTCGGCGCGTTCGCCGTCTTCGTGTTCTTCGCCTTCGCCGCGGACAGCTTCCTGCGCGCCGGCAGCCTCTCCACCGTGCTCTACGCGGCGTCCACCATCGGCATCATGGCGGTGCCGGTGGCGCTGCTGATGATCGGCGGCGAGTTCGACCTGTCCGCGGGTGTGCTGGTGACCAGTTCCGCGCTGGTCTCCTCGATGTTCAGCTACCAGATGACGGCCAATGTCTGGGTCGGCGTCGGTGTCTCCCTGCTGGCCACGCTCGCCATCGGCGCCTTCAACGGGGTGATGCTGACCCGCACCAGGCTGCCCAGCTTCATCATCACCCTCGGCACCTTCCTGATGCTGACCGGGCTGAACCTCGGCTTCACCAAGCTGATCAGCGGCACCGTCTCCACCAAGTCGATCTCCGACATGGAGGGCTTCGACTCGGCCCGCGCCCTCTTCGCCTCCACGTTCACCCTGGGCGGCGTCGACTTCAAGATCACCATCGTGTGGTGGCTGCTGCTGGTCGCCGCCGCCACCTGGATCCTGCTCCGCACTCGCGCCGGCAACTGGATCTTCGCCGTCGGCGGCAACAAGGACGCGGCCCGCGCGGTCGGCGTCCCTGTCACCGCCACCAAGATCGGCCTCTACCTCGGCGTCGCCTTCGGCGCCTGGGTCTCCGGGCAGCATCTGCTGTTCTCCTTCGACGCGGTGCAGTCCGGCGAGGGCGTCGGCAACGAGCTCATCTACATCATCGCGGCCGTCATCGGCGGCTGCCTCATCACCGGCGGCTACGGCTCCGCGGTGGGCTCCGCGGTGGGCGCCCTCATCTTCGGCATGACCAGCAAGGGCATCGTCTTCGCCGAGTGGGACCCGGACTGGTTCAAGTTCTTCCTCGGGGCGATGCTGCTCCTGGCGACCCTGCTCAACGCATGGGTCCGCAAGCGCGCGGAGGCGACCGCATGAGCGACATGACCGAAGACGAGCCCAACGGCCCCGCGGAGGCGGTGAGTTCGGCCGGCGGTCCGCTGGTGGAGCTCGCGGACGTCAGCAAGTTCTACGGCAACATCCGCGCCCTGGAAGGCGTCTCGCTCCAGGTGCACGCCGGGGAGATCACCTGCGTCCTCGGCGACAACGGCGCCGGCAAGTCCACCCTGATCAAGATCATCGCGGGACTGCACCGGCACGACGGCGGCGACTTCCGCATCGACGGCGAGGACACCCGCCTCGGCTCGCCCCGCGAAGCCCTCGACCGCGGCATCGCCACCGTCTACCAGGACCTCGCCGTGGTCCCGCTGATGCCGGTCTGGCGGAACTTCTTCCTCGGCTCCGAACCCACCCGCGGCCGCGGCCCCCTCAAGCGGCTGGACGTGGCCCGGATGCGCGCCACCACCCACGCCGAACTGCTCCGCATGGGCATCGACCTGCGCGACGTCGACCAGCCCATCGGCACCCTCTCCGGCGGCGAGCGCCAGTGCGTGGCCATCGCCCGCGCCGTCTACTTCGGCGCCAAGGTCCTCGTCCTGGACGAGCCGACCGCCGCCCTCGGCGTCAAGCAGTCCGGCGTCGTCCTCAAGTACGTGGCCGCGGCCCGGGACGCCGGCCTCGGCGTGGTCCTCATCACGCACAACCCGCACCACGCCTACCTGGTGGGCGACCGCTTCGTCCTGCTCAAGCGCGGCACCATGGCCGGCAGCCACCTCCGCGACGCGATCACCCTGGACGAGCTCACCCGCCAGATGGCGGGCGGCAGCGAACTGGACGACCTGCGCCACGAACTCGAACGCGCCCCCGTCCCCACCCACCTCGGCGGCCGTCCGGTGCCCGGCGCCGACCGGCCGTGACCCGTACGTCCCTGAGCGGCGCGTTGTGCGCCGCGGGGGGCGGGTGAGGCAGAATCGGCGCGATGAGCACCTACCGCGACCTGCCACTGCCGCGTGCCCTGGGCGCCGCCCGGGCCGGGGTGACACCCAGGGGCGCAGCGCGGGCCACCGTGCTGCGGACCGTCCAGGCCCGCGAGCGCCGCTCCCACCTCTCGGCGCCCCGGGTCCCGACCGTCGGCATCGACATCGGCGGCACCAAGGTCATGGCGGGTGTGGTGGACGCGGACGGCGCCATCCTGGAGAAGGTGCGCACCGAGACCCCCGACAAGTCCAAGAGCCCGCAGGCCGTCGAGGACACCATCGTGGAACTCGTCCTCGACCTGTCCGACCGGCACGATGTGCACGCGGTGGGTATCGGCGCCGCGGGCTGGGTCGACGCCGACCGCAACCGCGTCCTCTTCGCCCCCCATCTGTCCTGGCGGAACGAGCCCCTCCGGGACCGGCTCTCGGGCCGGCTCGCGGTTCCCGTCATGGTCGACAACGACGCCAACACCGCCGCCTGGGCCGAGTGGCGCTTCGGCGCCGGACGCGGCCAGGACCA
Organism: Streptomyces sp. NPDC058045; assembly: GCF_042885635.1. NCBI lineage: Bacteria > Bacillati > Actinomycetota > Actinomycetes > Kitasatosporales > Streptomycetaceae > Streptomyces > Streptomyces sp. NPDC058045. Next base: position 23,787 of record NZ_JBHVRR010000024.1, read on the forward strand.
CCTGGTGATGATCACCCTCGGTACCGGCATCGGCGGCGCGATCCTGGAGGACGGCCGGGTCAAACGCGGCAAGTACGGGGTGGCGGGCGAGTTCGGCCATATGCAGGTGGTGCCCGGCGGCCACCGCTGCCCCTGCGGCAACCGCGGCTGCTGGGAGCAGTACAGCTCCGGCAACGCCCTGGTCCGCGAGGCCCGCGAACTGGCCGCGGCCGACTCCCCGGTGGCGCACAACATCATCGAGCGGGTGCAGGGCTCCGTCCCCGACATCACCGGCCCCCTCATCACCGAACTGGCCCGCGAGGGCGACGCGATGTGCGTCGAACTGCTCCAGGACATCGGGCAGTGGCTCGGCGTAGGCATCGCCAACCTCGCCGCCGCGCTCGACCCGCAGGGCTTTGTCATCGGCGGCGGGGTCAGCGCCGCCGACGACCTGCTGATCGCCCCCGCCCGGGACGCCTTCCGCCGCCACCTCACCGGCCGTGGCTACCGGCCCGAGGCCACCATCGCCCGCGCCCAACTCGGGCCCGAGGCCGGCATGGTCGGCGCCGCCGATCTGGCCCGCCTCGTCGCCCGCCGCTTCCGCCGCGCCAAGCGCCGCCGCGTCGAGCGCTATGAACGCTACGAGCGCTACGCCGAGGCCCGCCGCACCCCCAGCACCCCGCAGGACAGCCAGCAGTGAACCCCGCCGACACCGACACCGATGCCCGCAGCGGCCCGACCGACCCGAACGAGCCGGACGCCCCGACCGACCCGGGCACCGGAACCGACTCCGGGACCGGCTCCGCGTCGTCCCCGGTCGAGGACCGCCGGCATATGGTCCGGCGCCGCGCCCTCACCCTGCTGATCATCGTGCTGCTCATCGGCGTCCCCGCCGGCTACCTGGTGATCTCCGCCAACCAGAGCCGCAACAGCGGACGGGACAAAGAGGACAAATACTCCGCCACCGGCCTCACCGGCGGCGCCCCCTCCAAACTCCAGCGCCGCCTCTACAACGTCCCCCTCCCGTACGAGCACGGCGCCGCCCAGACCTACGAGACCAACAACTGGAAGGTGAGCCGCCTCTACGTGGAGTTCCTCACCACCAACGACGGACTCACCGCCTTCCTGCGGGACATGGGCTCCGGCATGGACAAGCTCCGCCCCGGCCGCGACGCCATCGCCGCCCGCGACCGCCGGATCGCCGACTGGGACTTCAGTGGCGCCGGCAAGTGGTCCCAGGTCACCGTCAAGCTCCAAGCCCCCCGCCCCACCGTCCAGTTGGTCGTCAACCGCGCCAACCCGCGCTATCCGCAGGTGTACTTGGTCTCCAGGACGACGCCCTGAGAGGGGCGGCGGTGGCCTGACGGTCGGGTGACCGGTGCCGCGACGTCCGGCGCGAGGTCGGAATGGGCGGTTCCGTGCGGCCGTCCCCGGTGCGGAACGACACTCTCCGCTCGCCTCCCCTCCACCTCCGCCGCCGCCCGCCAAGGGCATACGGACTGGTCAGGGCCGGTTGTCGGTGGGCGCCCGTAGAGTCGGAGGGGTCGTGGGCCGGTGCCGGTCTGGTGGAGTGCCGTGCCGTGGTGCCGCCGCCCTGTCGGGTGGGAAGCGCGTGGGAAGGAGGTGCAGGGCCGATGCGGGTCAAGGTGCGGGACGCGGTGCTGCCGGTGCGGCTCGCCGCCGTCTTCCTGCCCGCGGGTCCGCCCCGCCACGGGCACCTCGCGCTCTGGGACCCGGGGCCGCCCGCCGAGGCTGACGCGGGCTGGGCCGCCGCACCGCCTCCGGGCGCCGAGGCCACCGAGCTGACCGTGGTCCGGCGGCACGGCCGCGGTGTCCGCCGGGCCCGGGTCCCCGCCCTCCGGCTGCCCCTCACCGAAGCCCTCGGCCCCCTCGCCGCCGCCCGCCACGACCCCGCCGCCCACCCCGCCACCGCCTGCTGGTCCGCCGCCGCCCGGCACGCCCTGCACCTCGCCGCCCGCGGCCGGCTGCTGCCCGGTCTCACCCCCGCCGGGCACGACGCCTGGCGGGCCGGACCGCTCGACCCGGAGGACCTGGCCCACCTCCGCGCCATCGCCGCCGCCCTCCCACCCGAAGGCCACGCCGTACCGCTGCCGGGCGGCGGCCCGCTCACCCTGCCCGAGCCGGAAGCCCTGCTCCGCGCCTTCCTGGACGCGGTCGCCGACACCCTGCCCCGGACCCCGGCCGCCGAGTACGCGCTCGGCCGCCCCTTCGCGGCCTGGCCACCGCAGCCGCTGCCGGGCGCCCGCGCCTGGGCCGCGGAGGTCGCCGCCGGGATGGACGCCGGAGTCCGCATCTCCCTGCGCCTGGACCTCTCCGCCTTCCACCACTTCGACGGGCACCCACGGGAGGAAGGGGCCGCGGCGGCACGGGACGCGGGCGCCGCCGTCGTCCAGGTGCACAGCCTCGCCGATCCCACCCTCGTCACCGACGCCGCCGCCCTCTGGGCCGGTGCGGCCGACGCCGCCTTCGGCCCCCGCGCCAGGATCGACACCGCCCTCGCGGTACGCCGGGCCGCCCGGGTCTGGGCTCCGCTGGCCCGCCTCACCGAGCAGGACGCACCCGACGTCCTCGCCCTGTCCGAAGGGGAGTTGACCGAGCTGCCCGGCGCCGCCGCGCCCCGTCTCGCCGCCGCCGGAGTCGCCGTCCACTGGCCCCGGGACCTCGCCCGCGACCTCACCGCCACCGCCCGCCTGCACTCCGCGCCCGGCTCCGCCACCGACGGCACCGACATCCTGGACAGCGGTCAACTTCTGCGTTTCCACTGGCAGTTGGCACTCGGCGGCGAGCCGCTCAGCGAGGCCGAGATGGACACCCTGGCCGAGGCGCACCGGCCGATCGTGCGGCTGCGGGACCGCTGGGTCCTGGTCGATCCGGGCCTCGTCCGCAAGGCACGCAAACGCGAGTTGGGCCTGCTCGACCCGGTCGACGCCCTGGCCGCGGCCCTCACCGGCGAGGCCGAGGCCGACGGCGAGCGGGTCGAGACGGTGCCGGTCGGCGCCCTCGCCGCGCTCCGGGACCGCCTCCTCGCTGGCCCCGCCCCCGCCGAGCCACCGCCCGGCCTCCGAGCCACCCTGCGCGACTACCAGTTGCGCGGTCTGGCCTGGCTGGAGCTGATGACCTCGCTCGGTCTCGGCGGCTGCCTCGCCGACGACATGGGCCTCGGCAAGACGGTCACCCTCATCGCCCTCCATCTGCGGCGCGCCCGCCCCGAGCCCACCCTCGTCGTCTGCCCCGCCTCCCTCCTGGGGAACTGGCAGCGCGAGATCACCCGCTTCGCCCCCGGCGTCCCCGTCCGCCGCTTCCACGGCGCCGCCCGCGACCTGACCGGCCTCGTCACCGAAGGCACCCCCGGCGGCTTCGTCCTCACCACCTACGGCACCCTGCGCACCGCCGCCGCCCAACTCGCCGAGCAGCCCTGGGGCCTGGCCGTCGCCGACGAGGCCCAGCACGTCAAGAACCCGTACTCGGCCACCGCCAAGGCCCTGCGCACCCTGCCCGCGCCCGCCCGTGTCGCCCTCACCGGCACCCCCGTGGAGAACAACCTCTCCGAGCTGTGGGCCATCCTCGACTGGACCACCCCCGGCCTCCTCGGCCCCCTCACCTCCTTCCGCGCCCGGCACGCCCGCGCCGTGGAGGGCGGCGTCGCCGACGGCACCGGCGGCGAGGACCCGGAGGCGGTCGAGCGGCTGGCCCGCCTGGTACGGCCGTTCCTGCTGCGGCGCCGCAAGTCCGACCCGGGCATCGTCCCCGAGCTGCCCCCGAAGACCGAGACCGACCACCCCGCCCCCCTCACCCGCGAGCAGGCCGCGCTGTACGAGGCGGTGGTACGGGAGTCGATGGCGGCGATCGAGACCGCCGAGGGCATCGCCCGCCGCGGCCTGGTACTCAAGCTCCTCACCTCCCTCAAGCAGATCTGCAACCACCCCGCCCAGTACCTCAAGGAGCCCCCGGCCACCGGCCCGCGCCTCGACGGCCGCTCCGGCAAGCTCGACCTGCTGGACGAACTCCTCGACACCGTCCTCGCCGAAGACGGCTCCGCCCTCGTCTTCACCCAGTACGTCGGGATGGCCAAGCTCCTCGGCGCCCACCTGGCGCGGCGCGCCGTCCCCGCCGAGCTGCTGCACGGCGGCACCCCGGTCCCCGAGCGGGAACGGATCGTGGACCGCTTCCAGTACGGCGCCACCCCGGTCCTGGTCCTGTCCCTCAAGGCCGCGGGCACCGGCCTGAATCTGACCCGGGCCGGTCATGTGGTGCACTTCGACCGCTGGTGGAATCCCGCGGTCGAGGAGCAGGCCACCGACCGGGCGTACCGCATCGGCCAGACCAGACCGGTCCAGGTACACCGCCTGATCACCGAGGGCACTGTGGAGGACCACATCGCGGAGATGCTCGCCGCGAAGCGTGCCCTGGCCGAGGCGGTCCTCGGCTCCGGCGAGTCGGCCCTCACCGAACTCACCGACCACGAACTCACCGACCTAGTCGCCCTCCGGAGACCGACATGACCCCTCAACCACCGCCCCCTGAACGGGAGTCGGCCCGGGAGAGGGAGAGCGTCACCGAGGAGACGGGCGCTGGGGAGGCGCGCGCTGGGGAGACGGGCACCGAGGGAACGGGCGCCGGGGAGGCGGGCACCGATGCTGCGGCTGCCGGAGAATCGCGCGCCGCCGCTTCCCCGGCCTCGGCACCCCGTCCCGCCGACGAGGCCCGCCGAGCCCTGCGCGCCGCCCGCCACCGCATCCCCAGGGGCCTCCCCGAGGGCGGGACGTCCGCCGCGACGGCCCCCGCCTCGCCTGATCCGGCCACCCCGGATCGCGGTGCCTCGACGGCATCTGCCGCACCGCGGGACGGCGGCACCGCACCGAAACGGGCCGTAGCCGCTGCCGCTGCCGCAGCCCGCGCGGCCGCGGCGCGGCGGAACGCCCGGGGTCCCGCAACCACGGGCTCCGCGACCACCGGCCCCGGGTCCCCGGGCAGGGCAGCCCCTACCCCGCCCGATCCGGCCACCCCGGATCCCAACTCCCCGACGCCACCTGCCACATCACAGGACCACAGCGCCTCACCGAAACGCGGGGCGGCAGCCGCAGCCGTAGCCGCAGCCCGCGCAGCCTCAGCGCAACGGAACGCCCGAGGCACCGCGACCACAGGCTCCGCGCCGACGGGTGCAGGAACCCCGGGCACCGCGGCCATGGGCGCCGCGATCACCGGCTCGGCGCCGGAGTGCCCCGCAGCCACGACCTCCGCGACCACCGACCCTGCGAGCCCGGACACCGCCGCCCCGGACACCGCAGCCCCGGCCCCCGCGACCACCGGCCCCGCGACCGGGGACACCGCGACCCCACCCCCCGCGCCCACCACCGCCGAACCCTCCCGATCCGCCCCAGGCCCCGCCCCCGAATCCGCCCCCGGTCACACACCGAGGTCCGCCCCAGGGCCGACCCCCGTACCCCCCGACAACCACCCCCGCTCCCACCACCCCCGTTCCGACCGGCGGGCAGCCGTCTCCGCTGCCATCGTGCAGGCGGGGAGCCGGAGTTCGCGTCGTACCGGGCGGGCGGCGGCGGAGTCGGGCACGTCGGACGTGCCGGCCGCCGGCGCCGGTCGTGCCGCCGCGGGAAGGGCGTCGGGGAGGCGTGCTTCCGGACGGCTGCCGAAGCGCCTGGCCGCCGGGACCACCCCCGCTGGAGAGCGCCGTACCTTCCCCCCACCCACCCCCGGCGAGCCACCCGGCACCCCGCAGGGCACAGGCGCCCCGCACAGCTGGTGGGGCCGGGCCTGGGTGGAGGCGTTGGAGCGGGTGGCGCTTGATCCGGCGCGGCTGGCGCGGGGCCGGTCCTATGCGGACAAGGGGCGCGTGGACGCGGTCACCGTCACCCCGGGCCTGGTCCTCGCCTATGTGCACGGCAGTCGGCCCCGGCCGTACCGGGTGCGGATCCGGTTGCCGGTGCTGGCCGAGGAGGAGTGGGACGAGTTGTTGGACGCGGCGGCCGAGGAGCCGGCCAGGATGGCCGCGCTGCTCGACCGTGAGTTGCCGCAGTCGCTCGCGGAGGGCCGGGTGCGGTTGCTGCCGGGGCCGGGTGAGCTGGACCCGGAGTGCGCCTGCCCGGACCGCGGTCACCCCTGCAAACACGCCGCCGCCCTCTGCTACCGCACCGCCCTCCTGCTCGACCAGGACCCCTTCGTACTGCTGCTGTTGCGGGGCCGCGGCGAGCAGCGGCTGCTGGACGATCTGGCCCGCCGCAGTGCCGCCCGTGCCGCGGCCGACCAGGAGGAGGTGCCGGCCGCCCTCCCCGGGGTGCGCGCCGCCGAGGCCTTCGCCGCCGGGGTCCGGCCGCCGCTGCCACCGCCGCTCCCGGTGCCGCGCGGCCCTGAGCACCCGCCTGCGTACCCGGCGGCCGAGGCGGGCCCCGACCCGTTCGCCCTCGATCAGCTCGCCACCGACGCCGCGGCCCGCGCCCACATCCTGCTCGCCACCGGCCGCGACCCGGTCGCCGGGCTGACCCGCAGACAGGACGCGGTACGGCTGGCCGCGGCCCGCCCCGGCTCAGGTCTGACCGCCGCCACCCGCAGCCTGTACGCGGCCCTCGCCGAAGCCATCGGTACCGATACGGCGGAGCTGTCCCGGGCGGTCGCCGCCTGGCGCCAGGGCGGCGAGGCGGGCCTGCGTGTTCTGGACGAGCCCTGGGATCCGCCCGCCGGCCGCTTCGACCGGGCCCGTCCCGCGCTCCTCGCCGCCGACCTCCCCGCCTTCCGCCCGCACCGCAACCACCTCACCCACCCCCAGGGCCACCTTCAGCTCCGCCTGGGCCGCGACGGTCTCTGGTACGCCTACGAGTCGGAGCCCGGGCGGTCGGACTGGTGGCCGCGCGGCACCCCGGACTCGGACCCGGTCGGTGCCCTCACCGGCCTCACCGCGGACCGCGCCGTCAACGAGCCGCAGCCACCGGCCCGTTGACGCCCGCACCACCGAAGCGGCCCCGCTGTCAACCCCGTCGTGGCGGATCTCCCTGAAGTCGCCACAAGCGGGGACGGGTTGCGTGGGCGGCGACCCAGGCGCGTGCGAAATCAGGAGATGTGAGACTGTGCAGGGCGTGAGTGAGACACCGACAAAGACCCTGCAGTACCGCTTTGACGGGCCGGACGACGCCCCAGTGCTGATCTTGGGTCCCTCACTGGGCACCACCTGGCACATGTGGGACCGGCAGGTGCCGGAGCTGGCGCGGGAGTGGCGCGTGCTCCGGTTCGATCTGCCGGGGCACGGCGGCGCTCCCGCGCACCCGGCGAACTCGGTCGACGCCCTGGCGAGCCGCCTGCTCAAGGTCCTCGACGAGCTGGGCGTGGTCCGCTTCGGCTACGCGGGCTGCGCCCTCGGCGGCGCCATCGGTATGGAACTGGCGCTGCGCCACCCGCAGCGGGTGGCCTCGCTCGCCCTGGTCGCGGCCTCGCCCCGGTTCGGTACGGCGGACGAGTTCCGGCAGCGCGGGGTGATCGTCCGCTCCAACGGCCTGGCGCCCATCGCCCGTACCGCGCCCGAGCAGTGGTTCACGCCCGGGTTCGTGGCGAACCAGCCGGCGATCACCGAGTGGGCGGTGCAGATGGTGCGCACCACCGACCCGGGCTGCTACATCGCCGGATGCGAGGCACTGGCCGCCTTCGACATCCGTGCCGAGCTGGGGCGGATCGGGGTGCCCACGCTGGTCCTGGTCGGCTCCGAGGACAAGGTGACGGGGCCGGCGCAGGCCCGCACCCTGGTCGCGGGCATACCGGACGCACGGCTCGCGGTGGTGCCGGGCGCCTCCCATCTGGCGCCGGTGGAGCAGCCGGCCGCCGTCACCGATCTGCTGGTGCGGCACTTCGACACGGCCTGGCAGCAGCCCGCCGACGGCACCGGGCACATCCCGCTGCCGCTGTCGGTGACCGCCGCGCCCGCCGCCCTCACCCCGCCGGTCATCGGTCCCGTCGCGGAGATAGCGCCGGTCGCCCAGCCGGAGCCCGCCGCACGCCCCGACTCGTACGAGACGGGTCTCAAGGTGCGGCGGGAGGTGCTGGGGGACGCGCATGTGGACCGGGCGCTGAGCGCGGCGGACGACTTCTCCGGCGACTTCCAGGAGTTCGCCACCCGCTACGCCTGGGGCGAGGTGTGGACCCGGCCCGCGCTGGACCGCCGCACCCGCAGTTGCGTCGCGCTCACCGCGCTCGTCGCCGGCGGCCACCTCGGCGATCTGGCCGTGCACGTACGGGCCGCGTTGCGCAACGGCCTCACCCCGGAGGAGATCAAGGAGGTGCTGATGCAGACCGCGGTGTACTGCGGACTGCCCGCCGCCAACAGCGCCTTCCAGATCGCCCAGGAGGTCATCCGCGCGGAGACCACCCCGCAGGAGTGAGCGCGACCGGCGGGATCCACGGGCGACCGGCGGGCGGCGCGTAGCAGGATGGGCGCATGAAGCTCACCAAGCACACGCATTCCTGTGTCCGTCTGGAGAAGGACGGCCGGACCCTCGTCATCGATCCGGGTGGTTTCACCGAGCCGGACGCCGCCGTCGGCGCCCAGGCCCTGCTGGTGACCCATGAGCACCCGGACCACTTCGACGAGGGGCGGCTGCGGGCCGCGCTGGACGCCGACCCGGAGGCCGAGGTGTGGACGCTGCGCTCGGTCGCCGAGCGGCTAGCCGTGGCCTTCCCCGGCCGGGTGCGCACGGTGGGGCACGGCGACACCTTCACCGCCGCCGGTTTCGACGTCCAGGTCCACGGCGAGCTGCACGCGGTGATCCACCCGGACATCCCGCGGGTCACCAACGTCGGCTTCCTGGTGGACGGTTCGCTGTTCCACCCCGGCGACGCCCTCACCGTGCCGGGGACCCCGGTGGAGACGCTGATGCTCCCGGTGCAGGCCCCGTGGAGCAAGATCTCCGAGGTGATCGACTACGTCCGCGAGGTCCGCCCGCAGCGCGCCTACGACGTGCACGACGCCCTGCTCACCGATCTCGCGCGGCCCATCTACGACCGGCAGATCGGCGACCTGGGCGGCGCCGAACATCTGCGGCTCGCACCGGGCGGCACGGTCCGCCTCTGAGGCCCGGACCGGTTGTCGTACCCGCCCGGTAGGTTGGGCACCATGCGCATCGCCACCTGGAACGTGAACTCGATCACCGCCCGTCTGCCCAGGCTGCTGGCCTGGCTGGAGCAGAGCGGCACGGATGTGCTGTGCCTGCAGGAGGCCAAGACCAGCGCGGAGCAGTTCCCCACCGAGCAGTTGCGCGCGCTGGGCTACGAGAGCGCGGTGCACGCCACCGGCCGGTGGAACGGCGTCGCGGTCCTCTCCCGCGTCGGCGTCGAGGACGTGGTGCGCGGCCTCCCGGGCGACCCCGGATACGACGGCGTGGAGGAGCCCCGGGCGATCTCCGCGACCTGCGGCCCGGTCCGCGTCTGGTCCGTCTACGTCCCCAACGGCCGTGAGGTGGACCACCCGCACTACGCCTACAAGCTCCAGTGGTTCGAGGCGCTGCGCGCGGCGGTCGCCGGGGACGCCGCGGGCGAGCGCCCCTTCGCCGTCCTCGGGGACTACAACGTCGCCCCCGCCGACGAGGACGTGTGGGACCTCTCGGCCTTCGAGGGCGCCACTCATGTCACCCCGGCGGAGCGGGCCGCCCTCGCCTCCCTGCGCGAGGCCGGCCTCTCCGACGTGGTGCCCCGCCCCCTCAAGTACGACCACCCCTTCACCTACTGGGACTACCGCCAGCTCTGCTTCCCGAAGAACCGCGGGATGCGGATCGACCTCGTCTACGGCAACGCGCCCTTCGCCAAGGCGGTGTCGGACGCCTATGTGGACCGGGAGGAGCGCAAGGGCAAGGGCGCTTCGGACCACGCCCCGGTCGTCGTGGACCTCGACGTGTAGGCCGGTCCGCCCTGTCAGTTCAGAGGAGTTCCAGCGGTACCGAGTCGGCGAGGGCGGCGAGCCCGTCGTCGCCGGGGTGCAGATGGTCTCCGCTGTCGTAGGCGGGCAGCAGCCGGGAGGGGTGCGCGGGGTCCCGCAGTACCTGGTCGAAGTCGAGCAGTCCGTCGAAGTCGGCGCGGTGCTCGCGGAGTTGGCGGTTGACGGCGGTGCGTTCCGCGTCCGCGGCGGGGGTGCAGAGCTTCTCGCCCTCGCAGGGCGTGATGGTCGCGGCGAGCACCCGCAGGCCGCGTTCCCTGGCCCGGCCCGCGAGTTCCGCCAGCCCCGCCTCCACCCGCGGCGCCGTCTCGCCCCACCGCACATCGTTCACCCCGAGGAAGAGCACCACGGTACGGACCGAGGTCTGGGCGGCGAGGTCGCGGTCCAGCCGGTGCAGGGCGCTCACTCCGCCGAAGTCGGTGGAGACACCGTCGCCGGGGTAGCGGTCGGCGAGGACCCGGTTCGCCGAGATGCCCTCGTTGAGGACGCCGTAGTGCGGCACCCGGCGCTGGGCGGCCAGCCGTTCGGCGAGCCGGTCGGGCCAGCGGTGGTCGGCTCCCGGGGTGGAGCCCACACCGTCGGTGATGGAGTCACCGAGCAGCGCCACCGAGCCGGGCCCGCCGCTGACATCGACGCCCGCGAGCAGCGGCCAGCCGAAGTTCGCCGCGGTGTAGCTCTCGCCGGTCGGATCGCCGGTGTGGTCGCCGGGCGCGCTCACCCAGCTCGGGGCCCGCGACTCCCGGTGCAGCGGCGCCGAGGCCACCGTCTCCGGCAGCCGGAAACTCACCAGCAGCGTGCTGCCCGCGGGGACCGCGAACGGCAGCGGATCGCTGAACTGCTGCGCCCCCGCCGGGAGTACGGTGTCCGGCGCCCCGTCGAAGGAGAGCGGCACCGGAGTACCCCGCGCCTCGGCCCCGGCCGACTGCACGGCGACGGTGGCGCGCCCGATCCGGACCGGGGCGCCCGCGAAGGTGTTGTCCCAGCGGACCCGCACCCGCGCCCCGCCCACCGAGGTGTGCACGGCGAGCCGCAGCGTGCGGTCGGACCACGGGCCCAGCGCACCGTGCCCCGAGGTGGACGCCGCCCAGGTGCCGCTCCAGCCGGCGGTGGCGGGCCGTACCGTCAGCGCGAACACATGCAGTACGGGTGCGCCGCCCGAAGTGCCGCCGGTACGCGGCAGATCGACCCGGACTACTTGGCGTTCCGGGTCCACCGGCACGGTCTTCGCGTAGAGGCGCGCCCGGGCGTCGACCGGGCCTTCCGGGGTGAGGACGTGGGGGAGGGCGACGGCCTTGGTGGCGAGGGGGCCGGTGCGCCAGTCCGGGGCGGTGAGCCGGAAGGTGCCGCGGTGGCCGTCGCGGTAGTGCACGGTTCCGGTGCCGGACGCGGTGCCGCCGGTGCCGGCCACCAGGAAGGCCAGCGCGTCACCGCGGCCGTGCAGCTTGACGGCCTGACCGTCGGCGCGGACGTTGTCCGGGGTACCGGGGCGCCGGTCCGGCCAGGTGAGCGCAGCCCGCTCCAGAGTGAGCCGACGGCCCGGGGTCCAGCCCGCCGCGGCGAGATCCGGGGCCGGCAGCGCGGCGCCCTGCCCGTCGAAGTCGGCTCGGCCGGGCGCAGCCGGGTCGCCGACCGCGGCATTGTCGAAGAGCCGTACCAGCGGCAGGGGTTGGGGTTCCGCACCGGACGCGGCCGAGGCGGCACCGGGGGCGGGCCGGGCGTCCGCGGGCGGGGCGGTGAGCAGTGCCAGGGTGGTGAGTACGGCTGTGAGGGCGGCGGTGAGAACGGCTGTGGTCGGGGCCAGGCGGGGGCCGGCGGATCTTCGGTGGGCGGGGCGCGGGCGGTGGGTCCGCCGGGGTGGCCGGAAGGGGGCGTCCGGTGTCCGGTGCGGGGGAGCGGAGGCGGGGCGGGGCGCGAAGGGTCTGTGCACGGCAACTCCTGCGGCGGCGCGGCGACAGAGCGGGGGAGACGTCCGGCGGGTGGGGGTGCGGGTGCGAGTGCGGTGCGCGGACGTGGGTGAGGGGTGGGGAGAGGCGGTCGGGGTCCGCCAAGCTAGAGATGCGTCAGGGACCCGTCAATGCACCGCGCGCCGCTTCGCCTTGTCATGGCTCGAACGCACCCCGAACGCCGTCCCGCGAAAGGACGCGCGCGCCTGTGGTGCCACCACCTGACCCGGTGCCACGCTTGTCGGTATGAACATCCCTTTCTTGGACAAGTGGCGCAAGCAGCAGTCCACCGGACCCGAGACGGAGGGCGGCACCACGGCCGCGTCGCCCGGTCAGGGACCTGGGGATGCGGCGGACGTGGCGGACACGGTGGACGTGGAGCGCGGGGAGGATGGGGCGGAGGTGGCGGGCGCGGCGGATGGCGCGGGGCTGGCCGAACTGTTCTCCGAGTGTGAACTGCTGCGTTCCCAGGCGGCCGCCGTGGGCCTGCGGCTCGACGACTCGGCCGCGTCCCTGTCCGCCGTTGACCAGTTGCTGCCGCGCTGGCGCGACGACCCGGAACTCCTGCCCTGGCTCGGCAATGACGCCGGCCTCTATCTCGGCACCGTGATCGTCCGGACCGTGCCGGGTGCGTCCTGGCATGTCGGACCGGGCGGCCACCCGGTGGTCCGCCTCGCCTCGGGGCGGGAAATCCATGTGGTGGAGGCGGGTCTCGACTGGGCGGTGAACGGTGCGCCCGAACTGTTCCAGATCTATGCGGAGGCTGCCGAAGCCTGAAGGCTCTGGAGCCCCCAACGCCCGTTCAAAAAGGACAAATACGGTTAATTTTCTTGGGTGCGTGTCGGCTGTCGAGCCCGGCGCCGGGGCGGATAGTTTGCGCGAACCGACACAGCCGAGAGGGGTGGGACTGTCAGGGCGGCCGATTCTCCGATCGCGCTGCACGGCACGGAACTTCGCCTATAGTCCCAAGACCGGGGCACCGGACATGGTGCGGACCCGGCAGGGGGATGCCGCTGTCGGAGCGCAGCGGCCGCAGGGCCAGTCCCGCCCGGCAGCAGCCGGAGATCACTGCTTGCGCAGTACGGCCGACCTCGTCGTCGGCCGCCCGTGAGGAGAAGGTCAGCTGCCCGCCGGTCGGGTCGTGCTCCCAGGGACCGAGCGGCCCCCGCAACCGGGGGCCGCTCTCCTCATTCCGGATTCCAGAGCGCTGCTCTCCCCAACCGGGAGCACTGCTCTCCCCAACCGGGAGCACTGCTCACCCTGCCCGAGAGCACCGCTCACCCGAGAGCACCGCTCTCCCTGTACCCAGAGCACTGCTCTCTCTTCGCTCGGAGTGCCAGCCGTCGCGCCAATCGTCGTGCCAGTCATGGCGTCAATCGCCCACCGATCGGCCGGTGTTGGGGCCGCTGATGGGCCGGAGAGGGGGCCGGGGGCGGGGGGTTCAGGCGGCGCGGTGGGAGTTGCGGGGTGTGGGGAGCGGGCTCTTGGCCACGCGGGTCACATCCGCCACCAGTTCCACCACATCGGGGCCGTACGCCTGGGAGTTGACAACCTTCAGCAGCAGTACGAAGGAGTTCGCGCCGTGTTTGCGGGCCAACTTCTCCTGGTTGCGGGCGAGATAGCGGGTGGCCGCCTGGTTGGTTATGGAGCGCTGGCCGCAGAAGAGGAACACCGGTCGGGCCTCCGGTCCCTGATCGGCCGTCAACCGCGCCAGCAGCACATACTCGGTGACTCCCCGCTCCATCCGGTACCGCTCGCCGCCCACCTGGAACGAGGCCCGGTCCGGGCCCGGTTCGGTCTCTGAGCTGAAGTTGACCCCGGGGAGCAGCGTCGCCAGATGGGCGGCCATCCGGCGGTTGGAGGTGGGACCGCCGACGCAGAACTCGGTGCGCTCGCCGAAGCCCTGCCGGGCCGCGTCGTGCGCCACCACCTGGGCGCTGGCCCCGCATTCCTTGATCAGCGCGGAGAGTTCCAGCAGGGCGAACACATCGAACCGCGTCACCGCCAACTCGGGCCCGCCGGCGTCCCGGTTGACCACCAGCAGCGATTCGGAGTGCTCGGGGAGTCCGAGGAACGCCTGCTTGCGGCGGAGCTTGCGGCGCCATACGGCGTTTCGCGCCAGCCAGCCGAGCGCGGCGCTGATGGCCGTCGCGATCAGGCCGAGGACGATGTTGCGCAGGTCGTCGTTCATGGCCCGGCATGGTACTTGTCCCTGCTTCGGCCCGATATGGCGTCTCGTCCGAGGGCGTCCGCCCGCGAGATCCACCCATGCGGAGCCGGTGACGGGGCTGGCGGCGAGGGGGGTGACGAGGCTGGTGACGGGGTCGTCGGGGGGAGTGCTCGGGACCGGTGCCGGGTGCCCAACGCACTGCTCTCCTGCGGGTATTGGCCATGGCGGGAAGCCGCAGTTACGCTGCGCACGATCGCCTCGGGTGGCGTCGCCATCGTCGTGCCGACGATCGGTCCAGGTGGTGTCCCCACCGTCGTCCGGCACTGCCCGTCGCGGGTGGTGCACCTCCACGGAAGGTGCGTATGCGTCGCATATATGCACGGAGTCTGTCGGTTCTGGCCGCGCTGGCCGCGATGGCGTCGGTGGGCGCCGCGGCCCCACCGTCCTCCCAGACCCCGTCCCCTGAGACGAGATCCGCCGGCGCAGCCACCCCGGAGAAGCAGCCGGTCGCGGTCGGGCACGGCGGCGTGGTGTCCAGTGTGGACGCGGACGCCTCCGCGGCCGGTATCGAGGTGCTGAAGAACGGCGGCAACGCGGTGGACGCCGCCGTCGCCACCGCGGCCGCACTCGGTGTCACCGAGCCGTACTCCGCCGGTATCGGCGGCGGCGGGTACTTCGTCTACTACGACGCCAAGTCCCGCAGTGTGCAGACCATCGACGGGCGGGAGACCGCGCCCCGTACCGCCGACTCCTCCCTCTTCCTGGAGGACGGCAAGCCGCTGCCCTTCGCCGATGTGGTGACCAGCGGCCTCAGCGTGGGCACCCCCGGCACCCCGGCCACCTGGCAGACCGCCCTGGACCGCTGGGGCAAGCGCGGTCTGGGCACCGTACTGGCGCCGGCCGAGAAGCTGGCCCGTGACGGCTTCACCGTGGACGAGACCTTCCGCTCGCAGACCGCCGGCAACGAGGAACGCTTCCGCGACTTCCCCGCCACCGCCGATCTCTTCCTGCCCGGCGGGAAGCTGCCGGTCGTGGGCTCCACCCTGAAGAACCCGGATCTGGCCCGCACCTACCGGGAGTTGGGCCGCAAGGGGACGGACCTCCTCTACCGCGGTGACCTCGCCGAGGACATCGTGCAGACCGTCAACAAGCCGCCGGTGGCGCCCGGTTCGGCCCGGGTGGCGCGGCCCGGGGACCTGGCCCTGAAGGACCTGGCCGACTACCGCACCAAGGTGCTGGACCCGACCGTGACCGACTACCGCGGTCTCGGCGTCTACTCCATGCCGCCCTCCTCCTCCGGCGGTACCAGTGTCGGTGAGGCGCTCAACATCCTGGAGGGCACCGACCTTTCGCGTGCCTCCGAGGAGCAGTACCTGCACCGGTACATCGAGGCGAGCCGGATCGCGTTCGCCGACCGCGGCCGCTGGGTGGGCGACCCGGCCTTCGAGGACGTGCCCCAGAAGGAGCTGCTCTCCCAGCGCTTCGCCGACTCCCGCGCCTGCCTGATCAAGGACGACGCCGTACTCAAGAGCCCGCTGGCGCCCGGCGACCCGCGCCACCCCTCGGACTGCACCACCGCGGGCAAGGGCACCGCCACCCCGTACGAGGGTGAGAACACCACGCATCTCACGGTGGCCGACAAGTGGGGGAACATCGTCGCGTACACCCTCACCATCGAGCAGACCGGCGGCAGCGGGATCACCGTGCCGGGGCGGGGCTTCCTGCTCAACAACGAGCTGACCGACTTCTCCTTCGCGCCGGCCGACCCCGCGGTGCACGACCCGAACCTGCCGGGCCCGGGCAAGCGCCCCCGTTCCTCCATCTCGCCGACCATCGTGCTGGACTCCCACCACAAGCCGGTGGTGGCACTGGGCTCGCCCGGCGGGGCCACCATCATCACCACCGTTCTGCAGTCACTGACCAACTTCGTGGACCGGCACCAGTCGCTGCCGGACGCGATCGCCGCACCCCGCGCCAGCCAGCGGAACGGAGCCAACACCGAGCTGGAACCGGGCCTGTGGGACAGCCCGGTGCGTGCCCGACTGGAGAAGCTGGGGCACACCTTCACCAAGAACGCGGAAATCGGCGCCGCGACCGCGGTGCAGCGCCTGTCCGACAACCGCTGGCTCGCCGTCGCCGAGCCCAAGCGCCGGGGCGGCGGCTCCGCGATGGTGGTCCACCCCGGCAAGTGAGGGCGGCCACCCGGTGGTTGAGGGCTGAGCGCTCAGGGTGCGGTCAGGATGCGCGGGCCGGACTCCATGACGGCGATGGTGTGTTCGGCGTGGGCGGCGCGTGAGCCGTCGTCGGTGCACAGCGTCCAGCCGTCGGCCGCCGGGTGGTACTCGTCCGCGCCTCCGGCCGTCAGCATCGGCTCGATGGCGATGACCAGGCCGGGCCGCAGCGGCATCCCGCGGCCCGGTCTGCCCTCGTTGGGTACCGAGGGGTCCTCGTGCATCCGGCGGCCCACACCGTGACCGCCGAACCCGTCCGGAACGCCATAGCCCGCGCCGCGGGCCACGGCGCCGATGGCATGGCCGATGTCGCCTATGCGATGGCCGACGACGGCCGCGGCGATCCCGGCGGCCAGGGCACGCTCCGCGGTGTCGATCAGCCGCTGATCCTGCGGTCGCGCCCGGCCCACGGTGAAGCTGATCGCCGCGTCACCGACCCAGCCGTTCAGCTCGGCGCCCGCGTCCACGGAGAGCAGATCGCCGTCCCGCAGTCGGTAGTCGCCCGGGACGCCATGCACGATCGCGTCGTTCACGGAGGTGCAGAGCACCGCCGGGAACGGGGTGGGCGCGAAGGACGGGCGATAGCCCAGGAACGGCGAGCCCGCGCCCGCCTTGCTCAGCACCTCGCGGGCCGCCTCGTCCAACTCCCTCAGTGACACCCCGACCGCGGCCGACTCCCGTGCCGCGGCCAGCATTCCGGCCACCACGCGGCCCGCTTCACGCATCGCGTCGATCGACTGCTCTGTCTTCAGTTCCACCATGCCCATTACTATACCGGTATAAGAATGGGGTGACGCCAGCCTCTCCGGGTAGAATCACTCCATGGTGCGAACTCCGTTGACGTCCGAGGAGCGCGAGCGCGGTGAGCGGCTGGGGCTGCTGCTGCGGCAGGCCCGTGGGGAGCGCACCATGGTCGAGATCGCCGCCGAGGCCGGGATCTCCGCGGAGACCCTGCGCAAGATCGAGACGGGGCGCGCCCCCACCCCCGCCTTCTTCACCGTCGCCGCACTCACCTCGGTCCTCGGCCTCTCCCTGGACGATCTGCACGCCACCTGCACCCCGTGCGACCAGCGGGAACCGATGGCGGCCGGCCCGGTGTAGGGGGGCATCCCCTAGGCGGAGCCATTCCCGAGAGGTACCGCCGCTCTCAACTCCCCAGCGGTGTACGCGAGTTCGCCGCGCTCGGCTGTGAGCGGCAGTGTGGAGTCCTCGGCGGATGCGCTCTGGGAGGCTGACGGAGGCGGGGGTTCCGCATTGGGTCGCCATCGGCCTTGTGTGCAGGGGCAGTTCGGGACGGCGTAGGAGGGTGCTCACGTTCCGTCACCCCTTCGGGTATGAAACAAGATCGACTCCACCGGGTTCACGGCGATGGTCTTGCCCAGCTTCCGCACGGGGCTTACGTTCGACCCCCACGGCCCCGCTCTACGGGCGTAGAGGCTCTCTGACGTCCTGTCGAAGGAGCAGCACATGTCCCCTGTGGTACGCGCCGCCCTGGTCCAGGCCACCTGGACGGGCGATACCGAATCGATGATCGCCAAGCACGAGGAGCACGCCCGCGAGGCGGCCCGCCAGGGTGCCCAGATCATCGGATTCCAGGAGGTGTTCAACGCCCCGTACTTCTGCCAGGTGCAGGAGCCGGAGCACTATCGCTGGGCGGAACCGGTACCGGACGGTCCCACCGTGCGGCGGATGCAGGACCTCGCCCGGGAGACCGGGATGGTGATCGTGGTGCCGGTCTTCGAGGTGGAGCAGTCCGGCTTCTACTACAACACCGCCGCCGTCATCGACGCCGACGGCACCGTCCTCGGCAAGTACCGCAAGCACCACATCCCGCAGGTCAAGGGCTTCTGGGAGAAGTACTACTTCAAGCCGGGCAACGCGGGCTGGCCGGTCTTCGACACCGCGGTCGGCAAGGTCGGCGTCTATATCTGCTACGACCGGCACTTCCCCGAGGGCTGGCGCCAACTCGGGCTGAACGGCGCGCAGTTGGTCTACAACCCGTCGGCCACCTCACGCGGTCTCTCCAGCTACCTGTGGCAGCTCGAACAGCCCGCCGCCGCCGTCGCCAACGAGTACTTTGTCGCCGCGATCAACCGCGTCGGCCAGGAGGAGTACGGCGACAACGACTTCTACGGCACCAGCTACTTCGTGGACCCGCGCGGCCAGTTCGTCGGTGAGACGGCGAGCGACAAGGTGGAGGAGCTGGTCGTCCGCGACCTCGACCTCGGCCTGATCGACGAGGTGCGCAACCTGTGGGCGTTCTACCGGGACCGCCGCCCCGACGCCTACGACGGGCTGGTGCAGCCGTGACCGACCTGCACGCCAGGACCCGCGCGGTCCTGCCCGACTGGCTCGCCCTCTACTACCGCGAGCCGCTGGAGATCACCCACGGCGAGGGCCGCCATGTCTGGGACGCCGAGGGCAACCGCTACCTCGACTTCTTCGGCGGCATTCTCACCACCATGACCGCGCACGCCCTGCCCGAGGTCACCAAGGCCATCGCGGAGCAGGCCGGGCGGATCATCCACTCCTCCACGCTCTACCTCAACCGCCCCATGGTGGAGCTGGCCGAGCGGATCGCCTCCCTCTCCGGCATCCCCGACGCCCGCGTCTTCTTCACCACCTCCGGCACCGAGGCCAACGACGCGGCGCTGCTGCTCTCCACCGCCTACCGGCAGAGCAACCAGATCCTGGCGATGCGGAACAGCTACCACGGCCGTTCCTTCAGCGCCGTCTCCATCACCGGCAACGCGGCCTGGTCCCCGACCAGCCTCTCCCCGCTCGCCACCCACTACGTGCACGGCGGGGTGCGCGGCCGCGGCCCCTTCGCGGACCTCGACGACGCCGAGTTCACCCGGGCCTGTGTGGCGGACCTGCACGATGTGCTCGGACAGGCCGGCGGCCGGTTCGCCGCCCTCATCGCCGAACCGGTCCAGGGCGTCGGCGGGTTCACCTCCCCGCCCGACGGCCTCTACGCCGCCTTCCGCGAAGTCCTCGCCGAGCGCGGCATCCTGTGGATCGCGGACGAGGTGCAGACCGGCTGGGGCCGTACCGGCGACCACTTCTGGGGCTGGCAGGCGCACGCCCAGAGCGGCCCGCCCGACCTGCTCACCTTCGCCAAGGGCATCGGCAACGGCATGTCCATCGGCGGAGTCGTCGGCCGCGCCGAGGTGATGAACTGCCTCGACGCCAACTCCATCTCCACCTTCGGCGGTTCACCCGTCACCATGGCGGCCGGGCTGGCCAATCTCACCCACCTCCTCGACCACGACCTCCAGGGCAACGCCCGCCGGGTCGGCGGCCTGCTCATCGAGCGGCTGCGCGCCGTCTGCGCCCAGCAGCCCGGCGTACGCGAGGTACGCGGCCGCGGGCTGATGATCGGGATCGAGCTCACCCACCCCGGCACCGACCGGGCCGACCCGGAGGCCGCCGCCCGCGTACTGGAGGAGGCCCGCCGCGGCGGGCTGCTCATCGGCAAGGGCGGCGGGCACGACACCAGCGTGCTGCGGATCGCCCCGCCGCTGTCCCTGACCGTCGCCGAGGCGGAGGAGGGCGCCGCGATCCTCGCCCGCGCCCTGAACGAGGCCCTCCGCCCCGCCTGACATCCATCGTTACCCGTGACTCCCGCCGCCGGCACCGCAGTTGGCGTACCGGCGGCGGGCATCGGGGATCATAGTGAGGGAGCCATGACCGACCGCACCCTGATCCGCGGCGGCCTCGTCGTCACCGCCGCCGAGGAGATCCACGCCGACGTCCTCATCGAGGACGGCCGTATCGCCGCGCTCGCCGCGCACGGCAGTGACGCCGCCGCCGGCTGGACCGCCGCGCGCACCATCGACGCCACCGACCGCTATGTCATCCCGGGCGGCGTCGACGGCCACACCCATATGGAGATGCCGTTCGGCGGCACCTTCGCCTCCGACACCTTCGAGACCGGCACCCGGGCCGCCGCCTGGGGCGGCACCACCACCATCGTGGACTTCGTCGTCCAGCGCCCGGGCCACGCCCTGCGCGAAGGACTCGACGCCTGGTACGCCAAGGCCGATGGGCAGTGCGCCATCGACTACGGCTTCCATATGATCCTCGCCGACGTCAACGACTCCACCCTCAAGGAGATGGACCTCCTGGTGGAGGAGGGCATCACCTCCTTCAAGCTCTTCATGGCCTACCCGGGCGTCTTCTACAGCGACGACGGGAAGATCCTCCGCGCCATGCAGCAGGCCGCCGGCAACAGCGGGCTGATCATGATGCACGCGGAGAACGGCATCGCCATCGACGTCCTGGTCGAACAGGCCCTGGCCCGCGGCGAGACCGACCCGCGCCACCACGGCGAGGTGCGCAAGGTCCTCCTGGAGGCCGAAGCCACCCACCGCGCCATCCAGTTGGCCCGCGTCGCCGGCGCCCCCCTCTACGTGGTGCACGTCTCCGCCGAGGAAGCGGTCGCCGAACTGGCCGCCGCCCGCGACCGGGACCTGCCCGTCTTCGGCGAGACCTGCCCCCAGTACCTCTTCCTCTCCACCGACAACCTCGCCGAGCCCGACTTCGAGGGCGCCAAGTACGTCTGCTCCACGCCGCTCCGGCCGCGCGAGCACCAGGCGGCGCTCTGGCGGGGGCTGCGCACCAACGACCTCCAGGTCGTCTCCACCGACCACTGCCCGTTCTGCTTCACCGGCCAGAAGGAAATGGGCCGCGGCGACTTCTCGAAGATCCCCAACGGGATGCCCGGCGTCGAGCACCGGATGGACCTGCTGCACCAGGCGGTCGTCGACGGCCACATCACCCGCCGCCGCTGGATCGAGATCGCCTGCGCCACCCCGGCCCGGATGTTCGGCCTCTACCCGCAGAAGGGCACCATCGCCCCCGGCGCCGACGCCGACGTGGTGATCTACGACCCGGCCGCCGAGCAGACCCTCTCCGCGACCACCCACCATATGAACGTCGACTACTCCGCCTACGAGGGCCGGCACCTCACCGGCCGGGTCGAGACCGTCCTCTCACGCGGCGAACTCGTCCTGGACCGCGGCGAGTTCACCGGCCGAGCCGGGCACGGCCGGTACACCCCGCGCGGCACCTGCCAGTACCTCTGACCGCCCGCCGAACCCCGTGAGGACCCCCATGGACTTCGGACTCGTCCTACAGACCGACCCGCCCGCCTCCGATGTGGTCAGCCTGATGCAGCGCGCCGAACGCAACGGCTTCCGCTACGGCTGGACCTTCGACTCGGCGGTGCTCTGGCAGGAGCCGTTCGTCATCTACAGCCGCATCCTGGAGCACACCGAGCACCTCACCGTCGGCCCCATGGTCACCAACCCGGGCACCCGCACCTGGGAGGTCACCGCCTCCACCTTCGCCACTCTCAACGACATGTACGGCAACCGCACCGTGTGCGGCATCGGCCGCGGCGACTCCGCGATGCGGGTCGCCGGCCGCGCCCCCAACACCCTGGCCAGGCTCGGCGACGCCATCACCGCCATCCGCGACCTCGCCGAGGGCCGCGAGACCGAGGTGGACGGCAAGCCGCTGCGACTGCCCTGGGTACGCGACGGCCGGCTCCCGGTGTGGATGGCGGCCTACGGCCCCAAGGCCCTCGCCCTCGCCGGTCAGAAGGCCGACGGCTTCATCCTCCAACTCGCCGACCCCTACCTCACCGAGTGGATGGTCAAGGCGGTACGCGCCTCCGCCGCCGAGGCGGGCCGCGACCCGGACTCGGTCACCATCTGCGTCGCCGCCCCCGCCTACGTCGGCGACGACCTGGCGCACGCCCGAGAGCAGTGCCGCTGGTTCGGCGGCATGGTCGGCAACCACGTCGCCGACCTGGTCAGCCGCTACGGCGAGCACTCCGACCTGGTGCCGGACGCCCTCACCACGTACATCAAGGAACGGCACGGCTACGACTACAGCCACCACGGCCGCGCCGGGAACCCGTCCACGGACTTCGTACCGGACGAGATCGTGGACCGCTTCTGCCTCCTCGGCCCGGCCGAGGCACACCGCGAAAAGCTGGGCGTGCTCAGGGAGTTGGGCGTCGACCAGTTCGCGATCTACAACATGCACGACGCCCGGGAAGCCACCATCGACGCCTACGGCACGGAGATCATCCCGGCTCTCACCGACTGACCGCCAGGCCCTGCACACCGAGGGCCGGAAGGGGCACCACCATGGCTTCGACCGTCCCGCCCGCGCCGCCCGAAGGCCCCATAGCCGATCCGGCGGGGCGGGTCGAGCTGCCGCCCGGCACCGCACTCTCCGACCCCCGCTTCGCCAACGACGACCTGCGCCCGGTACCGGTCGCCGAACGCCGCTGGACCACCTACAACTTCGTGGCGCTGTGGATCGGCATGGCGCACTGCATCCCCTCCTGGACCCTGGCCTCCGGGCTGGTGGCGCTCGGCATGGACTGGCGGCAGGCCGTCCTCACCATCGCCCTCGCCAACGTCCTGGTCCTGCTGCCGATGCTGCTCACCGGCCACGCGGGACCCAAGTACGGCATCCCGTTCCCGGTGCTGGCGCGGGCCTCCTTCGGGCTGCGCGGGGCGAACCTGCCGGCGATGGTGCGGGCGGCAGTGGCCTGCTGCTGGTTCGGTATCCAGACCTGGATCGGCGGGCAGGGCATCTTCGTCCTGCTCGGCAAGATGTTCGGCGGCTGGGCGGACGCCGGGCACATCGGCGGCTACCCCTGGACGCTGTGGCTCTGCTTCTTCGTCTTCTGGGTGATCGAGATCGGCGTCATCTACCGCGGGATGGACACCCTGCGCCGCTTCGAGAACTGGGCGGCGCCGTTCGTCCTGGTCGGAGCCGTGGTGCTGCTGGTGTGGATCGCGCACAAGGCGGGCGGCTTCGGCCCGCTGCTGCACGAGCCGTCCAAGGTCGGCTGGGGCCCGGACTTCTGGAAGGTCTTCTTCCCCGGCCTGATGGGCATGATCGGCTTCTGGTCGACGCTCTCGCTGAACATCCCCGACTTCACCCGCTTCGGCCGCGGCCAGCGCGCCCAGATCTGGGGGCAGACCCTAGGTCTGCCTACGACCATGACCGCCTTCGCCCTGATGTCGGTCCTGGTCACCTCCGGTTCGGAGAAGGTCTACGGCGCGGCCATCTGGGACCCGGTCGAACTCGCCGGCAAGACCGACAACGTCTTCGGGCTGCTCTTCGCCCTCATCACTGTGTTCATCGCGACGATCTCGGTGAACATCGCGGCCAACGTCGTCTCCCCGGCCTACGACCTGGCGAACCTGGCGCCCCGGCTGATCTCCTTCCGCACCGGCGCCCTCATCACCGGTGTGGTCGGCGTCCTCGTCATGCCGTGGAAACTGACCTCCACCCCCGAGCTGTACATCTTCACCTGGCTGGGAGTGGTCGGCGGCCTCCTCGGCACCGTCGCCGGAATCCTGATCGCCGACTACTGGATCATCCGCCGCACGGTGCTGCACCTGACCGACCTGTACCGGGAGGGCGGCCGCTACTGGTACTCCGCCGGCTGGAACCTGCGGGCCGTGGCGGCCTTCGCGATCGGCGGGGTGCTGGCCGTCGGCGGCTCCTACTCGACGCTGGACGCCCACGGCAAGAAGGCCGGACCCTTCCCCGCGGACGGCCTGATCCCGTTCCTGAAACCCCTCGCCGACTACGGCTGGGCGGTCGGCCTCGCCGCCTCCCTGCTGGTGTACCTGGCGCTGTCCGCGGGCCGCGGGCCGCGACCGGTCTCCGCCTGACCGCGGCGGCGGCCGTACGGCGGGCCGCTGAGCAGGGGCTGAGGCGGACCTGGTGTGCCGGGGGCGCGCCGTCCGTGCTGTGATGGAGGAGTGAGCGACACCCGGCCGACCGGCCCCTTCCGCGACGAGTACCCCCGGGACGAAGCGGAGTTCACCCCGCTGCTGCCGGATGTCGCACACGCCCTGCGGGAGACGGCCGCCGTCGAGATCATGCCCCGCTACCGGCACCTCGCCGAGGACGAGATCAGCGCCAAGAGCGGCCCGCACGACCTGGTCACCGTCGCCGACCGGGGCGCCGAGGAGCGCCTCACCACCGCCCTCACCGCGCTGCTGCCCGGCTCCGCCGTCGTCGGCGAGGAGAGCGTGCACACCGACCCGGCCCGCTACCGGGCGCTGCGCGGCACCGCCCCGGTGTGGATCGTCGACCCCATCGACGGCACCCGCGCCTTCGTCCACGGCGAGCCCGGCTTCTGCACCCTCGTCGCCCTCGCCCACCACGGCCGCGTCCTCGCCTCCTGGACCTACGCGCCCGTCACCGACCGGATGGCGGTCGCGGTCCGCGGCGGCGGCGCCGTACTCGACGGGCAGCCGCTGATCTCCGGTGCCCCGCCCGGCGACCGGCCGCTGCGGATCTGCGTCTCCCACCCCGAGTACACCCGCGGCCGGCAGCGCCGCGCCCTGCTCGGCGTGATCGAGGCCCCGCCCGGCGAGGTCGAGACCGTACGCTGCGCCTCGGCCGGTCTCGCCTATCTGGACGTGGCGACCGGCGCCCTGGACGCCACCGCCTTCTCCTGGCCCGCGGCCTGGGACCACGCCGCCGGACTGCTGCTGGTCGAGGAGGCCGGCGGCACCCAACTCACCCTGGACGGCGTGCCGTTCCGCATCGCCGGGGACAACGCCCTGCCCTTCACCGCGGCCCGCGACTCCGGCACCGCCCAGCACATACTCGACCTGCTCGCCGCGGGCGCCGCCGGGGCCGGGGACTGACCGACCGCGGGACCCCGGGCGGCGTCCGTACTGTCGGTGCCGCGGCCTATCCTGCTCGTAGGTCGGAGACGGCCCAGGGGACGGCGGCTGACAAAGGAGTCCGAGGTGGCGTCGATGCTCGATGCGGTCGTGGTGGGGGCAGGACCGAACGGCCTGACCGCCGCCGTCGAACTGGCCCGCCGCGGCTTCTCCGTGGCCGTCTTCGAAGCCCGGGACACCG
Source organism: Streptomyces sp. NPDC058045 (assembly GCF_042885635.1). Taxonomy (NCBI): domain Bacteria; kingdom Bacillati; phylum Actinomycetota; class Actinomycetes; order Kitasatosporales; family Streptomycetaceae; genus Streptomyces; species Streptomyces sp. NPDC058045. The sequence continues at coordinate 48,972 of NZ_JBHVRR010000024.1, forward strand.
TCGGCGGCGGCGCCCGCACCGAGGAGCTGACCCTCCCCGGCTTCCGCCACGACCCGTGCTCCGCCGCCCACCCCCTCGGCGTCAACTCCCCCGCCTTCCGCGCCCTGCCGCTGGACCGCTACGGCCTGGAGTGGGCGCACGCACCGCTGCCCATGGCGCACCCCTTCGACGACGGCACCGCCGCCGTACTGTCCCGCTCGGTCGCCGAGACCGCCGCCTCCTTCGGCCCGCGCGACGCCGGGGCCTACCGCCGCCTGGTCACCCCGTTCCTCAGCCGCTGGGACACCCTGGCGAAGGACTTCATGTCGCTGCCGCTGACCGCCCTGCCCCGGGACCCGGTCACCCTGGCCCGCTTCGGCCTCACCGGGCTGCCGCCCGCGACGTGGCTGATGCGCCGCTTCCGCGACGAGCGGGCCCGCGCCCTCTTCGCCGGCCTCGTCGCCCATGTCATCGCCCCGCTCGACGGGTTCGCCACCGGCGCCGTCGGCCTGGTCTTCGCGCTCGCCGCGCACGCCCGCGGCTGGCCGGTGGCCCGCGGCGGCTCCCAGTCGATCTCCGACGCCCTCGCCGCCTACCTGAAGGACCTCGGCGGCGCCGTGCACACCGACTTCGAGGTGAAGCGCCTGGACGACCTGCCGCCCGCCCGCGCCTACGTCTTCGACACCTCGCCCGCCGCAGTCGCCCGCATCGCCGGCCTCGGCCGCTGCTACGACCACTACCGCTACGGCGCGAGCGTCTTCAAGGTCGACTACGCCCTGGACGGCCCGGTGCCGTGGACGGCCGAGGAGCCCCGCCGCGCCGGCACCGTCCAGATCGGCCCCCACGCCGGGGACATCGACCGCGCCCTGCGCGCCGCCTCCCGCGAGGGCCGCGCCCCCGAGCACCCCTTCCTCATCACCGTCCAGCCCACCCTGGCCGACCCGTCCCGCGCCCCCGAGGGCAAGCACACCTTCTGGGCCTACGGGCATGTGCCGGGCGGCTGGGACGGCGATCTCACCGACGCCGTCGAACGGCAGGTGGAGCGCTTCGCGCCGGGCTTCCGCGACCGGGTACTGGCCCGCGCCGTGGCCGGCCCCCCGCAGTTCGCCGCCCGCAACGCCAACTACGTCGGCGGCGACATCGCCTGCGGTGCCGCCTCCGGCCTCCAGCTCATGCTCCGCCCCCGCCTCTCGCTGCGCCCGTACAGCACCCCGCACCCCGCGGTCTACCTCTGCTCCTCCGCCACCCCGCCCGGCCCCGGAGTGCACGGCATGTCCGGGCACAACGCCGCGAAAGCGGTCTGGCGGCGGCTGCGGCAGACCACCTGACCGATCCACCTCCGACCCGGGACCCCACCATGACCACCCTCACCCTCGTCCGGGGCTCCATCACCGAGCAGCACGTCGACGCCGTGGTGAACGCGGCCAACTCCTCCCTCCTCGGCGGCGGGGGAGTGGACGGCGCCATCCACCGGGCCGGCGGACCGGAGATCCTCGCCGCCTGCCGCACACTGCGCGCCGGGCACTACGGCCGCGGCCTCGCCACCGGTCAGGCCGTCGCCACCACCGCCGGCCGCCTCCCCGCCGAGCACGTCATCCACACCGTGGGCCCGGTGCACTCCACCACCGAGGACCGCTCCGCACTACTCGCCTCCTGCTACCGCGAATCCCTCCGGATCGCCGCCGACCTGGGCGCCCGCACCATCGCCTTCCCCGCCATCTCCACCGGCGTCTACGGCTGGCCCATGGACGACGGCGCCCGTATCGCGGTGAGCACCGTACGGGCCGAGGCCGCCGCCCCCGTCGAAGAGGTCCGCTTCGTCCTCTTCGACGAGGCCGCCTACCGGGCCTTCGAACGGGCCCTGGCCGCGGACTGAGGCGACCCGGGCAGGCCCCGAGCCCGGTGTGATCCGGCCGGGCCCCGGCAGTCCGAGGGCCATGTCGGATTCCCGCCAGCCACCGGGGGGCCGATCCACCATGCTGGCAGTCATGCACACCGACACCGAACGCTGTGTCCGCGCCGTGCAGTCCAAGGACGGCCGCTTCGACGGCTGGTTCTACACCGCGGTGCTTACCACCCGCATCTACTGCCGTCCGGCCTGCCCCGTCACCCCGCCCAAGCCCGAGAACATGGTCTTCTACCCGAGCGCCGCCGCCTGCCAGCAGGCCGGATTCCGGGCCTGCAAACGCTGCCGCCCCGACGCCGCCCCCGGCTCACCCGCCTGGAACGAGCGCGCCGACCTGGTGGCCCGCGCCATGCGGCTGATCGCCGACGGCACCGTGGACCGCGAGGGCGTCGGCGGTCTCGCCCGCCGCCTCGGCTACAGCGCCCGCCAGATCGAGCGCCAACTCCTCGCCGAACTAGGCGCGGGACCCCTCGCCCTGGCCCGCGCCCAGCGCGCCCAGACCGCCCGGCTGCTCATCGAGACCAGCGCACTGCCGATGGCCGAGATCGCCTTCGCCGCCGGCTTCTCCTCCATCCGCACCTTCAACGACACGGTGCGCGAGGTCTACGCCCTCACCCCCACCGCACTCCGCGCCCGCACCCCCCGCGGCCCCGGCCGGCCCGCCACCCCCGGCACCCTGGCGCTGCGGCTGCCGTACCGCGCCCCGTTCACCGCGGGAAACGTCTTCGGCCATCTCGCCGCCACCGCCGTACCCGGCGTGGAGGAATGGCGTGAAGGCGCCTACCGCCGCACCCTCCGACTGCCCTACGGGCACGGCGTCGCCGCGCTCACTCCCGCCGACGGCCATATCGGCTGCCGGCTCACCCTCAGCGATCTGCGGGACCTGCCCGTCGCCATCAGCCGCTGCCGCCGCCTGCTCGACCTGGACGCCGACCCGGTCGCCGTCGACGCCCGGCTGCGCACCGACCAGCGGCTCGCCCCGCTGGTGGACGCGGCGCCGGGACGCCGGGTGCCGCGCACCGTGGACGAGGCCGAGTTCGCGGTACGCGCGGTCCTCGGCCAGCAGGTGTCCACCGCCGCCGCCCGCACCCACGCGGGCCGCCTGGTCACCGCGCACGGCGAGCCGGTGCACGACCCGGAGGGTGGGCTGAGTCACCTCTTCCCCACCCCGGACGCACTCGCCTCACTGGACCCCGAGGCGCTGGCGCTGCCCCGCAGCCGCCGCGCCACCCTCACCGGTCTGGTCGCCCAACTCGCCTCGGGCAGCCTGCGGTTGGGCCCGGGCAGCGACTGGTCCGAGGCCCGCGCCCGGCTCGCCGCGCTGCCCGGCTTCGGCCCCTGGACGGTGGAGGTCATCGCCCTGCGCGCCCTCGGCGACCCGGACGCCTTCCTCCCCACCGACCTCGGTACCCGCCGCGCCGCCCGCCACCTCGGGCTGCCCGCCACCCCCGCGGCCCTCACCGCGCACGCCACCGCCTGGCGCCCCTGGCGCGCCTACGCCGTGCAGTATCTGTGGGCCACCGACGACCATCCCGTCAACTCCCTTCCCGCGTAAGGAAATCCCGGTGAAACAGCACACCGTCAAGGACAGCCCGTACGGGCCGCTCACCCTGGTCGCCACCGACGGCGTCCTGTCCGGCGTCTATATGACCGAGCACCGCCACCGCCCGCCCCTGGAGACCTTCGGGCACCGCGACGAGCGGCCCTTCGCGGCCGCCGCGGAGCAGCTCGACGCCTACTTCGCGGGCGACCTCAAGGAGTTCGACCTGCCGCTGCACCTGGACGGCACCCCCTTCCAGCACCGCGTCTGGCAGCGGCTCCAGCAGATCCCGTACGGCGCGACCCTCAGCTACGGCGAGCTGGCCCTGGCACTGGGGAACCCGAAGGCGTCCCGTGCCGTCGGCCTGGCCAACGGGCGCAATCCGGTCAGCATCATCGTCCCCTGCCACCGCGTGATCGGCGCCGGCGGTTCCCTCACCGGCTACGGCGGCGGACTCGACCGCAAGCGGCGGCTGCTCGACTTCGAACGCGGCACGGCACTGTTCTGACCCGTGAACGCCCCGGTTCAGACCGCCCGGTGGCCGTCCTCCAGCTCCAGCGGTGCCGTGCCGTCGGCCAGTGCCTCCAGCGCGGCCAGCACCCGCCGGCCCCCGGCGCCCGGCAGCAGCTCCGGCACCTCCCGCGGCTCCACCATCCGCCAGGACAGCAGCTCCTCCTCCTGCAACCGGACCGAGGCCAACTGCCCGGCGTCCAGCACGCCGCCGTCGTAGAGATACGCCACCAGCGGCGGGCGGCCCTCGCCGGGCACCCAGTCCACGGCGAGGAGGCGGCCCAGCGGTACGTCCAGACCGATCTCCTCGGCGGTCTCCCGGCGGGCGCCCTGCCGCGGGGTCTCCCCGGCGTCGGACTCGACGGTGCCGCCGGGCAGCCCCCAGCCCGGCCGGTAGTTGGGCTCGACCAGCAGGACGCGGCCCTCGGCGTCCCGGAAGAGGGCGGCGGCCCCGGCGAGGACGCGGGGCAGCCCGGCGATATAGGCGGCGAAGTCGGTGGCGGTCACGCCGGCCAGGGTATCCGGCCCGCCCGGGCGCCCGCCGGGGCTCTCGGAGTGTGGTCAGCCATGGGCAGCGGGTACCCGCTGCGGTTAAGGTCGCAGCGGCGCGACTGTCCTTGACCAGGGGTGTGCCTCCCCGGAGCAAGGCCCGAGTAGCAAGGGGAAAACCAAGGTGGCGGACGCAGTGAATCAGACCGTTCCCGGCACGCAGGACGGCCCGCCGCGGGTGCTCATCGCCGCGGACAAGTTCAAGGGCTCGCTGACCGCCGTCGAGGTCGCCCAGCGGGTCACGGCCGGGCTGCGCGCCGTACGGCCGGACGCCGTGGTGGAGGCGCTGCCCGTCGCCGACGGCGGGGACGGCACGGTGGCCGCGGCTGTCGCGGCCGGCTTCACCCGCCACGAGGTGCGGGTGACCGGGCCGCTCGGCACCCCCGTCACCGCCGCCTTCGCGCTGCGGGACGGCACCGCGGTGGTGGAGATGGCGGAGGCCTCCGGGCTGCAACTGCTGCCCGACGGCGTCTTCGCCCCGCTGACCGCCTCCACCTACGGCACCGGTGAGCTGCTGCGCGCCGCCCTCGACGCCGGGGCCCGCAGCATCGTCTTCGGGGTCGGCGGCAGCGCCACCACGGACGGCGGCGCCGGGATGCTCGCCGCGCTCGGCGCCGAACTGCTGGACGCGGACGGCGCCCCGGTCGCCCCCGGCGGCGGCCCGCTGGCCGGTCTAGCCCGCGCCGATCTGTCCGGTCTCGACCCGCGGCTGGCCGCAGTCGAGGTGGTGCTCGCCAGCGACGTGGACAATCCGCTGACCGGACCCAAGGGCGCGCCCGCGGTGTACGGGCCGCAGAAGGGCGCGGAGCCGGCGGACGTGGCCGAATTGGACGCGGCGCTGGCGCACTTCGCCCGGATCCTGGAGGAGTCCATCGGGACGCGCGCCGCCGAGTACGCGCTGGCGCCGGGCGCGGGCGCGGCGGGCGGTATCGGCTACGGGGCACTGGTGGGGCTCGGGGCGAGCTTCCGGCCGGGGATCGAGGTGATGCTCGATGTGCTGGGCTTCGCACCGGCCCTGGACCGCGCCGATCTGGTGATCACCGGGGAGGGCTCGCTGGACGAGCAGACCCTGCACGGCAAGGCGCCGGCCGGGGTGGCCGCCGCCGCCCGGGCCGCCGGCAAGGACGTGGTGGCGGTGTGCGGGCGGCTGGCGCTGGAGCCGGCGGCGCTGGAGCGGGCCGGGATCTCGCGGGCGTACCCGCTGACGGAGATCGCGCGTGATGTGGAGCAGGCCATCGCGGAGGCCGGGCCGCTCCTCCAGCGGGTCGCCGAGACCATCGCGGCGGACCGGCTGAGCTGACGGCCGGTGGTGGGAACGCAGCAGGGCCCGGACACCTCTCGGGTGGCCGGGCCCTCGGTTCGGGCGGGCGTCAGGGGAGTTGGGTGGCCCGCGCTTCGCGGCGGTTGCCGCGGAAGTTGTTCACCCGGCGTGCGGTGGCGAAGAGCGGGATCACCGCACCCATCACCAGTTGCAGGGCGCATCCGGTCTGGAGCACGAGCTGTCCGCCGGGTGCGTCGAAGGCCCAGCCGGCGAGCAGCCCCATGCTCAGCACGATCCAGGACAGCATCGCCACCGCGAGCCGGCCGCGCGGCTTGGGGTACTCGACGCGGCTGACCATCAGCCAGGCGGTGCCGATGATGGCGAGCAGGGTGGCCACGAAGGGGAGTTCCAGCAGCACGATGGAGACCACGGTCAGCGCCCCGAAGGGACTGGGCATCCCCTGGAAGGTGCCGTCCTTCACCGTCACACAGGAGAATCTGGCCAGCCGCAGTACGACCGCGAGCAGCACCACCACCGCCCCGACGGCGGCCACCCGCTGGTGCGCGTCGTCCGCGACCATGCCGTAGACCAGCACGAAGTAGGCCGGAGCCAGGCCGAAGCTGATCAGGTCGGAGAGGTTGTCCAGCTCGGCGCCCATCGGCGAGGACCGCAGCTTGCGGGCGACGAGCCCGTCGAAGAGGTCGAAGACGGCGGCGCACAGCATCAGGATGACCGCGGTCGCCGCCGAGTGACGGGCCATGCCCGACTCGTCACTGCCGGTGAGGTGCGGGATCAGGATGCCGGTGGTGGTGAAGTAGACGGCCATGAAGCCGCAGGTGGCGTTGCCGAGGGTGAGGGTGTCCGCTATCGACAGGCGGAGTGAGAGCGGCATCTCCTCCGCGTCCTCGCCGTCGTCCTCGGCCTCCGGCACCCAGCCGGCCTGTGTCTCCGGATCAATCACGGTCAATTCGAGTCACCCCAGCCACCGTCTTCTGACCGACCTCTACGTCCACGTCGACACCCTCGGGGAGGTAGAGGTCGACGCGGGAACCGAAGCGGATCAGGCCGATCCGCTCGCCCTGTTCGACCTTGGCGTCCTGCGGCAGGTACGGGACGATGCGGCGGGCCACCGCCCCGGCGATCTGCACCAGCTCGATGTCGCCCAGCTCGGTGTCGAAGTGCCAGACGACCCGCTCGTTGTTCTCGCTCTCCTTGTTGAACGCCGGTACGAACCCGCCGGGGATGTGCTCGACCGACGTCACGGTGCCGGCCAGCGGGGCGCGGTTGACGTGGACGTTGAGCGGGCTCATGAAGATGGCGACGCGAGTGCGTCCGTCCTTCCACGGCATGATGCTCTGTACCACGCCGTCGGCGGGGGAGATGACCCTGCCCTGCGTGATCTCACGCTCGGGGTCGCGGAAGAACCACACCATGCCCGCCGCGAGCGCGGTGGCGGGCACGGCGATGGCGGCCGCGCTTCGGGAGTGTCGTGACCGGGCCAGACTGAGGGCGGCGGTGGCGACGGTCGGCAGGAGCCACGGCGATGCTCCGCGAGCAAGGCGTCCCTTGGGGAAGCGCTCGTTTGGTGCAGAGGTTTGGCTGTGGGGCATGGATGACCTTCGTAGCGGATGATGCCGCGCGGTGATCGGGGGACGGCGGCTTTCCGGCGATCGTATCGGTTGCGAGCGGTAACTGGGCAAGCCAGGAAGCCGAGTCGGCGGGCGAAGGGTGCCTACGGGGTGTGACGTTCTTCTCGGACGAAACATCCCAGAAGCGGACATCTAACCCTGGAGCTGGTATTCCTCCAGCAGGCGGCGCCCGATGATCATTTTCTGGATCTCGGCGGTCCCTTCGCCGATCAGCAGCATCGGGGCCTCCCGGTAGAGGCGCTCGATCTCGTACTCCTTGGAGAAGCCGTAGCCGCCGTGGATCCGGAAGGCGTCCTCCACGACCTCCTTGCAGTATTCGGAGGCGAGATACTTCGCCATTCCCGCTTCGAGGTCGTTTCGCTGCCCGGAGTCCTTTTTGCGTGCCGCGTTGACCATCATCGCATGGGCCGCTTCGACCTTGGTCGCCATCTCGGCCAGCTTGAACTGGATCGCCTGGTGCCCCGCGATCGGCTTGCCGAAGGTGTGCCGCTGCTGCGCGTAGGCCACCCCGAGTTCGAAGGCGCGCTGGGCGACGCCGCAGCCGCGGGCCGCCACATTGACCCGGCCGACCTCCACTCCGTCCATCATTTGGTAAAACCCTTGGCCGGTGGCGCCGCCGAGTACGCGATCGGCCGGAATGCGCAGTCCGTCCATGATCAGTTCGGTGGTGTCGACGCCCTTGTACCCCATCTTGTCGATCTTGCCGGGGATGGTGAGTCCTGGCCGTACCGCGCCGAAGCCGGGCTCCTTCTCGACCAGGAAGGTCGTCATGGAGCGGTGCGGAGGGGCGTCCGCCGGGTGCCCCTCGTCGCTGCGGCAGAGCACCGCCACTAGGGAGGAGGTCCCGCCGTTGGTCAGCCACATCTTCTGGCCGTCGAGGACGAACTCGTCGCCGTCGCGTACCGCCTTGGAGGAGATCGCCGAGACGTCGGAGCCGAGGGCCGGCTCCGACATGGAGAACGCGCCGCGGATCTCACCGGCCGCCATCCGCGGCAGGAAGTACTCCCGCTGCTCCTCGGTGCCGTGCTGCTTGAGCATGTACGCCACGATGAAGTGGGTGTTGATGATGCCGGAGACGCTCATCCAGCCGCGGGCGATCTCCTCCACGCACAGCGCGTAGGTGAGCAGGGACTCACCCAGGCCCCCGTACTCCTCGGGGATCATCAGCCCGAACAGGCCGAGTTCGGTGAGCCCGTCCACGATGGCCTGCGGGTACTCGTCCCGGTGCTCCAGTTCGGTGGCGACCGGGATGATCTCCTTGTCCACGAAGTCCCGGACGGTGGAGAGGATCTCCTCCTGGACGTCGGTGAGTCCGTGGGTCTGGGCGAGTCGGCTCATCTACTTCCCCTGTTCCTTCAGCTCCGGCCGGCCGGGCTGCTCGCCGCCGCGTTCCGTGATGTACGTCCCGGTGGGGACCATGACCTTGCGGCGGAAGACGCAGACGAGGGTGCCGTCCTGCTTGTAGCCCCGGGTCTCGACGTGCACGACGCCGCGGTCGCTCTTGGACCTGGAGGGGGTCTTGTCCAGGACGGTGGTCTCGCCGTAGACGGTGTCGCCGTGGAAGGTGGGCGCCACATGCCGCAGCGACTCGACCTCCAGATTGGCGATGGCCTTGCCGGAGACATCGGGTACGGACATCCCGAGCAGCAGTGAGTAGACGTAGTTGCCGACGACCACGTTCCGGCCGAAGTCCGTTGTCTTCTCGGCGTAGTTGGCGTCCAGGTGCAGCGGATGGTGGTTCATCGTCAGCAGGCAGAAGAGGTGGTCGTCGTACTCGGTGACCGTCTTGCCGGGCCAGTGCTTGTAGACGGCGCCGACCTCGAACTCCTCGAAGGTGCGTCCGAACTGCATGGTGTTCAGGGCTCCTCAGTCGACGGGCTTCTCGAACGTGGTGGTGCGCCGCATCCCCGCCGCGCGCCCCTTGCCGGAGATCACCAGGGCCATCTTGCGGCTGGCCTCGTCGATCATCTCGTCGCCGAGCATCGCCGAGCCCTTCCTGCCGCCCGCCTCCGAGGTGCAGTAGTCGTAGGCGTCGAGGATCAACTCGGCGTGGTCGTAGTCCTCTTGGGACGGGGAGAAGATCTCGTTGGACGCCTCGACCTGGCCCGGGTGCAGGACCCACTTGCCGTCGAAGCCGAGGGCGGCGGCGCGGCGGGCGACCTCGCGGTAGCCGTCGACGTCGCGGATCTGGAGGTAGGGGCCGTCGATGGCCTGGAGGTCGTGGGTGCGGGCGGCCATCAGGATGCGCATCAGGATGTAGTGGTAGGCGTCGGCGGGGTAGCCGGGGGGCTGCTCGCCGACGACCAGGGACTTCATGTTGATGGAGGCCATGAAGTCGGCGGGGCCGAAGATGATGGTCTCGGTGCGCGGTGAGGCGGCCGCGATCTCGTCCACGTTGACCAGGCCCTTGGCGTTCTCGATCTGCGCCTCGATGCCGATCCGGCCGACTTCGAAGCCCATGGTCTTCTCGATCTGGGTGAGCAGCAGGTCCAGCGCGATGATCTGCTGGGCGTCCTGGACCTTGGGCAGCATGACGCAGTCGAGGTTCTGCCCGGCGCCTTCGACGACGGTGATGACATCGCGGTAGGTCCACTCGGTGGTCCAGTCGTTGACGCGTACCACCCGGGTCTTGCCGCTCCAGTCGCCCTCGTTGAGGAACTTCACGATGGTGTGCCGGGCCTCGGGCTTGGCCAGCGGGGCGCAGGCGTCCTCCAGGTCCAGGAAGACCTGGTCGGCGGGGAGCTGCTGGGCCTTCTCCAGGAAGCGCGGATTGGACCCGGGCACCGCCAGGCAGGAACGGCGGGGGCGCAGGCGGTCAGGGGGCAGCGCGGCGGAGCCGCTTCCGTTGAGGGTGGTGGCGGGCGACGGGCTGGGCTGTTCATGCATGTGCGGGGACCTCCAGGGAGTCGAGCGTGTTCGCGGTACGGATCTCGTCGACGATACGGCCGATGATCTCCGTGATGCCGAAGTCCTTCGGGGTGAAGACGGCGGCCACCCCGGCCTCCTTCAGCCGGGCCGCGTCCACACCGGGGATGATGCCGCCGACGACGACGGGGATGTCACCGGCGCCCGCGGCCCGGAGCCGCTCCAGCACATCCGGTACGAGCTGGGCGTGGGAGCCGGACAGGATGGACAGGCCGACGCAGTGCACGTCCTCGGCGAGCGCCGCGGACACGATCTGCTCGGGGGTGAGCCGGATGCCCTGGTAGACCACCTCGAAGCCGGCGTCCCGGGCGCGTACCGCGATCTGCTCGGCCCCGTTGGAGTGGCCGTCGAGTCCGGGCTTGCCGACCAGCAGGCGGAGCTTGCCGGTGCCCAGGTCGTCCGCGGTGCGCCGTACCTTCTCGCGTACCGCGGCCAGTGGGGTGCCGGGTTCCGCGGTGACCGCGAGGGGGGCGCCGGAGACGCCGGTCGGGGCCCGGTACTCGCCGAAGACCTCGCGCAGCGCCGCGGCCCACTCGCCGGTGGTGACCCCGGCGCGGGCGCACTCCAGGGTGGCTGGCATCAGATTGGCGTCGGTGGTCGCGGCGGCCTTGAGCTGCTCCAGGGCCTTGCCGGGGCGGGAGTGGTGGAACGGCGGCTGGTGGCGGCCGTCGCGCCAGGCGCCGAGGGCCTTGGCCACCGCGTCCTCCACATCCGGGTCGACGGTGTGCACGGCGGTGTCCAGGTCCGCGGTGAGCGGGTTGGGCTCGGTGGTCTCGAAGCAGTTGACGCCGACGATCTTCTCCTCGCCGTTCTCGATCCGGGCCCGCCGCTCGGCGTGCGAGGTCACCAGTCGCGCCTTGAGGTACCCGGACTCGACGGCCGCCAGCGCGCCGCCCATCTCCTCGATCCGCTCGATCTCCGCCAGTGACTCGGCGGCCAGCGCGTCGACCTTGGCCTCCACCACATGGCTGCCGGCGAAGAGGTCCTCGTACTCCAGCAGGTCGCTCTCATGGGCCAGGACCTGCTGGATGCGCAGCGACCACTGCTGGTCCCAGGGGCGGGGCAGGCCCAACGCCTCGTTCCAGGCGGGGAGTTGGACGGCGCGGGCGCGGGCGTCCTTGGAGAGGGTGACGGCGAGCATCTCCAGCACGATGCGCTGCACGTTGTTCTCCGGCTGCGCCTCGGTCAGGCCCAGGGAGTTGACCTGCACGCCGTAGCGGAAGCGGCGCTGCTTCTCGTCCCGCACGCCGTAGCGTTCGCGGGTGAGGCGGTCCCAGATGCGGGCGAAAGCGCGCATCTTGCACATCTCCTCGACGAAGCGCACCCCGGCGTTGACGAAGAACGAGATCCGCGCGACCACGTCACCGAACCGCTCCGCCGGCACCTGCCCGCTGTCCCGCACCGCGTCTAGTACGGCGATCGCGGTGGACATCGCATAGGCGATCTCCTGGACGGGCGTGGCCCCGGCCTCCTGGAGGTGGTAGCTGCAGATGTTGATCGGGTTCCACTTGGGGATGTGGGCGACGGTGTACGCGATCATGTCGGTGGTGAGCCGCAGGGAGGGCCCGGGCGGGAAGACATGGGTGCCGCGGGAGAGGTACTCCTTGACGATGTCGTTCTGGGTGGTGCCGGAGAGGCGGGTGATGTCGGCGCCCTGCTCCTCGGCGACGACCTGGTAGAGCGCCAGCAGCCACATGGCGGTGGCGTTGATCGTCATCGAGGTGTTCATCTGCTCCAGCGGGATGCCCTGGAACAGCCGCCGCATGTCGCCGAGATGGGAGACGGGCACCCCGACCCGGCCGACCTCGCCGCGGGCGAGGATGTGGTCGGGGTCGTAGCCGGTCTGGGTGGGCAGGTCGAAGGCGACGGAGAGGCCCGTCTGGCCCTTGGCGAGGTTGCGCCGGTACAGCTCGTTGGACGCTTCGGCGGTGGAGTGGCCGGCGTAGGTCCGCATCAGCCATGGCCGGTCCCGGACCGGTGGGGCCGCGGACGGGGGCTGGGGCCGGGAATGCTCGGGACGCTCTGGCACAGGGTGCTCCCGTTCTCTCAGATGTCGCGGAAGCGGTTGATGGCGTCGAGGTGCCGGGCGCGCAGCTCGTGGTCGCGGACGCCGAGTCCTTCCTCGGGGGCGAGGGCGAGCACTCCTACCTTGCCCTGGTGGGCGTTGCGGTGCACGTCGTGCGCGGCCTGCCCGGTCTCGGCCAGGGGGTAGACCTTGGAGAGGGTGGGGTGGATCCTGCCCTTGGCGACGAGGCGGTTGGCCTCCCAGGCCTCCCGGTAGTTGGCGAAGTGCGAGCCGACGATCCTCTTCAGCGACATCCACAGGTAGCGGTTGTCGTACTCGTGGGTGTAGCCGGAGGTGGAGGCGCAGGTGACGATGGTGCCGCCCTTGCGGGTGACGTAGACGGAGGCGCCGAAGGTCTCGCGGCCGGGGTGCTCGAAGACGATGTCGACGTCCTCGCCGCCGGTGAGTTCCCGGATGCGCTTGCCGAACCGCTTCCACTCCCGCTGGTCCTGGGTGTGCTCGTCCTTCCAGAACCGGTAGTCCTCGGCGGAGCGGTCGATGATCGCCTCGGCGCCCATCGCCCGGCAGATCGCGGCCTTCTGCTCGCTGGAGACCACACAGATCGGATTGGCGCCACCCGCCAGCGCGAACTGCGTGGCGTACGAGCCGAGTCCGCCGGAGGCGCCCCAGATCAGGACGTTGTCGCCCTGCTTCATGCCCGCGCCGTTCCGCGAGACGAGCTGCCGGTAGGCGGTGGAGTTGACCAGTCCGGGGGCGGCGGCCTCCTCCCAGCTCAGATGGTCCGGCTTGGGCATCAACTGGTTGGACTTGACGAGCGCGATCTCGGCCAGACCGCCGAAGTTGGTCTCGAAGCCCCAGATCCGCTGCTCCGGGTCGAGCATGGTGTCGTTGTGCCCGTCGCTCGACTCCAGCTCCACACTCAGGCAGTGCGCGACGACCTCGTCGCCGGGCTGCCAGGCGTTCACCCCTTGCCCGGTACGCAGGATCACGCCCGCCAGGTCGGAGCCGATGACGTGGTATGGCAGGTCGTGGCGGCGGGCCAGCTCGCTGAGGCGGCCGTAGCGCTCCAGGAAGCCGAAGGTGGGCATCGGTTCGAAGATCGAGGTCCACACGGAGTTGTAGTTGACGGAGGAGGCCATCACGGCGACCAGGGCCTCTCCGGGGCCGAGTTCGGGCACCGGCACCTCGTCCAGGTGCAGTGACTTGCGCGGGTCCTTGTCGCGGGTGCTCTGGCCCTCGAACATGTCCACGTCGTCCCGGTGCACGGTGACCGCGCGGTAGGACTCGGGGAGCGGCAGGGCGGCGAAGTCCTCGGCGCGGGGCGGGCGTTCGCCCTTCGCGGTCCGGGACTGCGCTTGGATCGCGTCCAGGATTTCCTTCACGGTGTGCCTCCGGCGGGGAACGTCCCCGGGGGGACGGTGCGGTGCGTCGGTGGGGTCGGCGGGCGGGGAGCGTAGAAGGGGGATGCCGTCGGTCCGGCGGGGGGGTGAGGGGTTCGGCGGCGCCTGGTGTGGTGGCGCGGGAGGTGCCTGTGACGCAGGCGTCCGGGCGCGCTCGCCGTGGCTCGCGGGGACAGTCGGTGTGCGGAGTTCTCCGCTCACCGGCCGCCCGGACCTCTTCAACGTATGACACCGCGTGCCAGCCCGCAAGGCACTGCGTGCCAAGAAAGTCTCAACTGTCGTCAGGGTGCCTCAGTTGAGCGATGATCGATCGCATGTGTCCGGGAAAACCGTGCTGAACCGGGCGAATGCGGCCGGTCGCGGCGGTGTCCGAGATCACTGAGGGGCGGGCCGTACCTCGCCGGGGCAGCGCGAAGGCCCGCCACCTGCCGGCGACGGGCCTGTCGTGGTCCTGCGGGGCGGGCTCAGCCGCGTTCCTTCAGCGCTCCCTCGATGGTGCGCATGATCTCGTCCAGCGGGGCGTCCGTCCGCGCCACCGCCACCAGGACGTCGCCGGTGGCGGTCGCGGTGGTGGGCTGCGGCTCGTCCACCGGGCGGCCCGCGATACCGGTGCCGAAGGTGCGGCGGACGATGGCGAAGGCGTGGTCGAGCTGGGCCTCCACATCGCCCTGGGCGCCGGCCCGCAGCCAGCGCCGCAGGACATGGTTGTGCGCGGTGACCACCGCGGAGGCGGCCACCTCGGCCAGCAGCGGATCGTCGTTGGCCGCGTCATGGTGGGCGTGCTCGTCGAAGTGGCCCAGCAGATAGCGGGTGAAGAGGCGTTCGTAGCGGGCGACGGAGGCGATCTCCGCCTCCCGCAGGGTGGGCACCTCGCGGGTCAGCTTGTAGCGGGCCACCGAGATCTCCGGCTGCGCCGCGTACATCCGCATGACCTCCTTGATGCCCCGGCACACCGTGTCCAGCGGGTGCTCGTGGGCCGGGGCCGCGTTCAGCACCGCCTCCGCCCGGACCAGGGTGTCGTCGTGGTCCGGGAAGATCGCCTCCTCCTTGGAGCGGAAGTGGCGGAAGAAGGTGCGCCGGGCCACCCCGGCCCGCGCCGCGATCTCGTCCACGGTGGTCGCCTCGTAGCCCTTCGTGGCGAACAGCTCCATGGCGGCGGCCGCCAACTCACGGCGCATTTTGAGCCGTTGGGCCGCCGCGCGGCCACCCGCGGTGCGTTCCGGGGGGACGGTGGAGGTCTGCGTACGGGGGGACTTGGCGGCCTGCGACATGCCCCGAACGTACTCCATCGGTGCCGCGCGGTGTGCGGGTGCCCGCGGGGTGGCAGGGGGTGCGGGCGGGCCGCCGGACGGGTCCAGCAGCCCGCCCCACTCCGCCGGCCCGCCTCCGGGGTCAGCGGCGGGCATACTCGCGGAAGCCGCGGCCCGACTTGCGGCCGAGGCAGCCCGCGGCCACCAGATGCTCCAGCAGCGGCGCGGGCGCCAGGCCCGGATCGCGGAACTCGCGGTGCAGCACCTTCTCGATCGCCAGCGAGACGTCCAGGCCGACCACGTCGAGCAGTTCGAACGGCCCCATCGGATAGCCGCCGCCCAGCCGCATCGCCGCGTCGATGTCGTCCAGCGAGGCGTAGTGCTCCTGCACCATCTTCACCGCGTTGTTCAGATACGGGAACAGCAGCGCGTTCACGATGAACCCGGCCCGGTCGCCGCAGTCCACCGGGTGCTTGCGGATCCGGGCGCACACCTCGCGCACCGTGGCGTGCGCCTCGTCCGAGGTGAGCACGGTGCGCACCACCTCGACGAGCTTCATCGCCGGAGCCGGGTTGAAGAAGTGCATCCCGACCACGTCCTCGGGGCGGGCGGTGGCGCGGGCGCAGGCCACCACCGGCAGCGAGGATGTGGTGGTGGCCAGCACCGCGCCCGGCTTGCACACCTTGTCCAGGACCTCGAAGAGCTGCCGCTTGACCTCCAGATCCTCGGCGACGGCCTCCACCGCGAGATCCACCTCGGCGAAGGCCTCGCAACTCCCGGCCGGGGTGATCCGGGCGAGCGCCTCCGCGGCGTCCTCGGCGGTCATCCGTCCCTTGTCGACAGACCGCGAAAGAGACTTGCCGATACGGGACTTGGCGGCCGCGGCCTTCTCCTCGCTCCGGGCCGCCAGCACCACCTCGAAGCCGGCCTTGGCGAAGACCTCGGCGATCCCGGCGGCCATGGTGCCGGACCCGGCCACCCCCACCGAGCGCACCGCCCGCCCCGCGGTCCGAGGCCCCTCCGCGGCGGGCGTCAGCGCGTCCGGCACCACGGCGGCCGCGCCCGGCTCCGCGTAGGTGTAGAAGCCGCGGCCCGACTTGCGGCCGGTCAGGCCCGCCTCGCTGAGCTGGCGCAGGATCGGGGCGGGGGCGTGCAGCTTGTCGCCGGAGGCGGTGTACATGGCCTCCAGGACGGTGCGCGCGGTGTCGACGCCGATCAGGTCGAGCAGCGCCAGCGGACCCATCGGCAGCCCGCAGCCCAGCTTCATCGCGGCGTCGATGTCCTCCCGGGAGGCGTAGTGGGCCTCGTACATGGCGGCGGCCTGGTTGAGGTAGCCGAAGAGGAGGCCGTCGGCGACGAAGCCGGGTCGGTCGCCGACGGCGACGGGTTCCTTGCCGAGTTCGACGGCGAGATCGGTGACGGCGGTGACCGCGGCCGGGGCGGTGAGCACCGAGGAGACCACCTCGACCAGTTTCATGGCCGGTGCCGGGTTGAAGAAGTGCAGGCCGAGGACGCGCTCCGGGCGCTGGGAGTCGGCGGCGAGCCGCGTCACCGACAGCGCGTTGGTGCCGGTCGCCAGGATGGTGCCGGGCCGCACGATCGCGTCCAGCTCCCGCAGCACCTGCTGCTTGATCTCGTACGACTCCGGCACCACCTCGATGACCAGGTCGGCCTCGGCGGCCGCGGACAGTTCGGTGCCGGTACGGAACCGGGCGAGCACCTCGGCCCGGCCCGCCTCGGTGAGCCGGCCGCGGTCCACGGCGCGGGCGGTGGCGGCCTCCAGCGCGGCGGCGGCCTGGGCGGCGGCGGCCTCGCTCACATCGATGCCGATGACCTCGCGGCCGGCGCGGGCCAGCACCTCGGCGATACCGGTGCCCATGGTGCCGAGGCCGACCACGGCGACCGTGTCGAGGGGGACGGGGCGGGACTGGGCAGACTGGGGGGACTGGGAGGACAGGGGGGTGCCGGACTGGGGAGTGGCCATCGCAGGACTCCAGTGGGAAGGGTGACGGCTGAGGGGCGCACTCCGGAGGCGGGCGGTGCCTGGCGCTCACAGGTGCGGGAAGGGTCCGGGCCACGCTGCACCGGACCGACCGGCCGGCCCTGTCCCGAGGCCGTGCCGTACTGCGGTACCCGAGGTACCGGACCGACTGGCGTCGTACCGGACCGACTGGCGTCGTACCGGACCGACTGGCGTCGTACCGGACCGACTGGCGTCGTACCGGACCGACTGGCGTCGTACCGGACCGACTG